>CAZPRB010000025.1:0-26237 GCA_964588645.1 uncultured Acetatifactor sp.
TTAGGACAAATAGACATCGTTACACCTCCTTATTCGCGTTGAAGATATCTTTTAACACTGCCATACGCGGGTCCGGCACGAAGGTATCGCAACCGCATTCCCTCATATTAAGATTCTGTCCACATACGGGACATACGCCCTTGCAGTCTTCTTTACACAGAATCTTCGCAGGCCAGTTTATCAAAATTTCATTATACACAAGAGCTTCTACATTGAGTTGATAACCTTCCATATAATCCGGATGTTCATCCTCTTCTTCATCTGCGGTAACCTCCGGAGAAGCAACTACTCTGTCAAATCTTAAATTCAAAACTGTAGGTACTTCCGTCAGGCATCTATCGCACTCTGTATCAAAAACGATTCTAACACTTCCTTCTACCTTTGCCTTATCCACACCGAAATTGGTAAAGGTAAAAGCAACCGGACTCTTTTCAAGAATCTGAAAATTTCCAAGCCTGCTGTTAAAATCCGTCATTTCAAGAAGTACTGTGGTATTCACCACCTTGCCTGAAGATGTTAATACATCAGATAAATTTACTAACATAGCAACTCCTATGCAATATGCTGTGTAGAAAAAATCTACAATAGTTAATTTCACACACTGACTAATTATACATTTGCAATTCAGGTTTGTCAACAATTGTTTTTATATAATATAAAAATTTGTTATTGAATCATCATCTGGATATCTTCAGAAACAATTCATTGATTCCTTCATAAAAGCCCACGGTTACCACTGTATATTCCTCTCCCATTCCGGAGAATTTATACTTTTTGTAATGGGGAGTGGTCTCCAGTAAAGGATTGACATCCTCATACGCTTCCCGTCCGGTCAGTCCAAGATACGAACTCCATTTCTCCACCAGTTCATCCGGAGAAATATCATCCCAAGTCTGCTCAGTTCTGACATAGAATTCATATATTTTGCCGGAGTCCGCATCAATATAAGCATCCAGTAACCGATTTGCCTTATTGGCATTTTGATGGCTGGTAGACAGACCCACCTTCCATACCGACAGATTGTTTCTTGGCTCCAGCACATCAATAGCCGAATACAGAACTGCATTGTAGGATGAGGCAGCCACTTCCTTCACCGAATCCGGAAGAACACCCAATTCTTTTAATTCATCCAGACCGGAATTACATATTCCGTAAATCTCCTCATCTGTAATTTCTCTGTCCGAGGGTCCCTGCCTGTTCACCACAAAAGCATAGGTACCGGTCAGTTCCTCATATTTTACATCATCCGGTTTAACCTTTGTCATCACACTGATTTCGCTCTCCGGAAGTACTTGGTTACTCAGACATTTTGAAAGGATATACATTTTATCATTGTTATTCATGGTATAACGATAACCTGCGCTTTCATTTTCCACAACTTCCGCCTTAACCTGATTCAGAGTTTTTTTATCTTTATATTGCGCCAGCTTCTCCGGTCCCCAAATGGCAAACAGAAGAAACAGAATCGTCAGCACAATCAATGTAAGGTTACGAATTCTCTTTTTCATGCATTTCCACCTCCTCCTTGGGCAGCAGGAAGCTGATACAGCTTCCCTCTCCGGGAGTACTTTCTATCACCAGTTCACTTTTGTGCAGACGCAGAATTTCCACGCAGAGCGTCAACCCCAGTCCGGCCCCGTTTCGACTGCGGGAGCGGGATTTGTCAACCATATAAAAGGCTTCGGTAATTTTTTTACATTCCTCCTTCGGAATACCGATACCGTAGTCCTTCACCTCGAACAAATATCCGTCCTCCTGTTTCCTGCCGCTGACTTTCACAATACCGCCGGGTTCAGACGCCTTACAGGCATTGTCCACCAGATTGAGAAGGACTGATTTTAACAGATTTAATTCTACATTCACCCGGTCTTCCTCATAGCTTATTTGTAATTCGATATCTGACTTTTCCGCATACATATCCTGCAGATACCGAAACAAAGTACCTACCTCCACAGCTTGCTTCTCCACGTCATAACGCTTGGTAACGATAATATCCAAAAGCCGAAACGCCATGATTTCCAGACGTTTCCCCTCAGTATAAATATAATTTGCCGAGAGAAAATGCTTTTCATCATCCATCTTGCGTGAGCGCAGCAAATCTGCATATCCGATAATGGCAGTAAGCGGTGTCTTTATTTCATGCGAAAAAGCTGCAATGAAATCCTCTCTGGCTCGAATTTCATTCTCCAGCTTCCTGATATTTTCTTCCAGGGAGTTAGCCATCTGATTAAAATCGCTGGTCAACTGCCCCATCTCGTCATGACTCATCAAACCGGCACGATAGCTGTAGTCCCCTTCTGTCATCTTCTTCGTGGCCTTCGTAAGCTGTCTGATGGGTCTGGTCAACAAGCCGGCGATAAAGAACATACAGACGGAGCTGCACACAAGTATCAACAATGTCAATTTACGGTAAAAGGAAAAGCCCTCCGTCCTCTCCTCAAATACCTCTGTCACATCCTTCATGGTCTCCAGATATAGAATTCTATCCAGGGAAGTCAATACAGAACCCGTCTGGACATAGTAGCGTTCTCCCTGTCGGATTACCTGATAAATTTTGGTCTGCTCATCAATCTGCAGTCCAAAATCCGTATCTGACGTAAAGCCTTCACCGGCATATAATATCCTTCTGTTCTCATCTGACAGACGTAACAGCCTCCCCGCGCCCTGACCTCCCTTTGACAGATTAGAGCCAATCTGTTCTATGGTCGTATCCTGCAGAACATCATATTTTGACGGTACATTCAAGGCTGCGGTTTCAAAGGCAAACTGCAGGATGCTGCTCTCGTCCAGCGCCTGTTTAATCTCCCGGTTCAAGGAGGTTTCAAACACATAATCCACAAAGAAGTATCCACCGATTCCGAAAGCAACAGCCATAACAATCATGGTAGCCAGCATTATTTTGTACGAAAATTTCATTCTTTTTCCAAGCCTTTCATGTGTTCCTCTTATCAGTTCAATTCCAGACGATACCCCACCTTGTACACTGCTACCAAATACTTCTCCCAGCCAAGCTTTTTACGAAGTCTTTGAACATGGAGCTCTAAGGTTCTGCTGTCTGCTATATACTCATCCTCCCAAACCTTCTCATAAAGTGTCTCCTTAAAGAGGGCAACATTTTTGTTCTGGATAAATAAAAGCAGCAATCCATATTCCTTGTTGGTTAATACAATGGGCTTACCGGCTTTTGTCACCTTCCTTGCCTCCATATCCACCGTCACGTCACCGGCAGATATCAGCCTCTGCATCTTATGGAATCTGCGGAGCACCACCTCCACACGCGCCACCAGTTCCACCACATCAAAGGGCTTCACCAAATAATCCTCCGCCCCCAGCTTCAGCCCCTTCACCCTGTCCTTCACCTCATGCTTTGCTGTAATGAAAATAACAGGAATCTTAAGCGGTCTGATATACTCCATAATATCGTACCCATCGGCTCCCGGGAGCATTACATCCAGCAATATCAAATCAAAGCTTTCACGCTCAATGAGGTCGATGGCTTCCAAGCCATCCTGTACCGTTTTACAGCGATATCCCAACGCCGATAAATTAATATCAATCAAATCACAAATAGGTTTCTCATCATCCACAATCAGTATCTTAATCATTTATCTTCTGCCTTCCATCCCCAGTATTCTCGTATTTTTACAATCAATGCTTCCAAGGTATCCGTTTCCGTACAGGTGTAGAAATCTGCAAAATTCACATCCGTCTCAAACATTCCGGTCCTCTGGTAATAAATAGCACAGTCGGTTACCACCTCCGGATTGCCCTCCCGGTCTTCTCGGCTGTACCTGGCAAGAACCACCAAGTCCTTCATTCCGTCTCCGTCGACGTCTTTACCCGTGACACCCTTCAATGCATAAAGATTATCATAATCCTTCATGGGCTGAAAGCTCCACACAATATCTCCCTGATTATCCACAAGATAAATCATAAAAATATCATATTCCGAAATATGGAAAACTCCCGGAACCGTCCGCAGCCGTCCCATCTTTTCAAAATTTCTTGTATATGCCTGTTCTTCAATAATCGTAAATCCGTTGTCCAGCAGTTCCTCAAGCGTAGTTGCAGTATACAAGAATTCTGTGGAATTGCCGTCTCTCACAAAGGAAATAATACAACTGGCACTCATATTCATACCAAAACGGTTAATCTTATCAGAAATCCTCCAGTCCCGATAAAACGAGCCCTGCCTTTGAAAGAGCACATCGCCAACCTTATATGCCTTCCCCGCATAAGCGCCTGATTCATTCACGCATTGACTGATCAGAATAATATCCTTCAGCCCATCATAATTTACATCCTGAAAAGAGACGGATGCCAGTTTTTCGTTAGGCTGCTCCATCGTCCCCCGACAGACATAATTGGTTTCCAATTCATGGGTTTTATATAAAATGTTGCCCTCGCCATCTGCCACAAACAATGCCAGTCTATGATATGTCTTGTCCCTGGCGGAAAGAAAAAGCACCTCAACATCTCCGAAGGACTCCAGCAAAACGGGAAACATCTGCTTGTTATCAATCTCATAACCATTTGCTTCTATGTCATCTACACAGGCAATTTGCTCAAACTGCTCCCTATATTGCTGATAAAGTGCAAGAACCTCCTCGCCCTGTCCGGAAGCCTTTACAGAACCTGACGCTGAAAGGAAAAGAGTAAAAAGCAGCACTATACCAAAACATTTTATATGTATTCTTTTCATCCTGTCAGTTCCCTTCCTCCTATGTTTTCCAACCGGTCATTTCCAACTTTGACCCATACATTCGTGAGTTAAGTATATCATTCGGATGCCATTATCTCAATACATTCTAAAGATTGCAAGGCATATCTTTTGCATCAAAGCTGCATCATTTTTGCATGATAAAAAAACCCCTTGCGTGGAAATACTTTTCCAAATCCACACAAGGGGAGCATCTGCCTTAGGCAAAGCTTATTTCACTAATTTAACGGTTTCTCTTGCAATTGCAAGCTCTTCATTGGTAGGAATCACCATGACCGTTGTCCTGCTGTCAGGAGTAGTAATTGCAATATCCTCACCGCGTTTATGGTTCGCTGTTTCATCCAAAGTAATACCCAGATAGCCCAGATAATTACAAATCAGAGAACGTACCGTAGGAGCATTTTCACCAACACCTGCGGTGAAACAGATAACATCTACGCCATTCAATGTTGCCACATAGGAACCAATATACTTTGCCACGCGATAACAATATGTCTTCATTGCGCATGTGGCATATACATCCCCCTTCTCATAACCCTCTTCGATATCGCGGAAGTCAGAAGAAAGGTTGTTGGACAGACCCAGTACACCTGATTTCTTATTCAAAACCGTCATAATCTCATCGATGGTTTTACCTTCCTTGTGGGCAATAAACTCCATAATCGCGGGGTCAATATCTCCGGAACGGGTTCCCATAATCAAGCCCTCCAGAGGGGTCAAGCCCATGGAAGTATCCACGCATTTGCCATCCTTGATTGCAGATACGCTGGCACCGTTTCCCAAATGACAAACGATTATCTTCAGGTCCTCATATTTCTTACCCAGTACCTCCGCCGCTTTCTTAGATACATATGAATGACTGGTTCCGTGGAAGCCATATCTTCTGATTTTATACTTTTCATAGTACTCATAGGGGAGACCGTACATATAAGCCTCCTCCGGCATGGTCTGATGAAATGCCGTATCAAACACTGCCACCATGGGTGTTGTGGGCATCAGTTTTTTACAGGCATTGATACCGATCAAATTCGCAGGATTGTGAAGAGGCGCTAAATCATTGCACTCCTCAATGGCAGCCATCACATCATCCGTGATAACAGTGGATTCCGCAAATCTTTCTCCACCATGCACGATACGATGTCCTACAGCACCGATTTCATCCAGGCTCTTTACAACACCTGTTGCAGGATTGGTTAACGCCTCCAGAACAAGGCGAATTGCTTCCGTATGGTCCGGCATAGGAGTCACCTTATTCTCCTTCTCACCGCCTGCAGGGGTGTAGGTAATCATGCTTCCCTCGATGCCGATTCTCTCACAAAGACCCTTTGCAATACACTGCTCGGACTCTGAATTAATCAGCTGAAACTTCAAGGAAGAGCTTCCGCAATTAATAACTAAAATATTCATTTTACGCTTATCCTCTCTTATCATTCTTACACAAGTTGAGCCTGTACTGCCGTCAGTGCAACCACGCCTACGATATCATGCCAGGTACATCCGCGGGACAAATCATTTACAGGCTTCGCAATTCCCTGCAACATGGGACCATATGCCTCTGCGCCACCCAGTCTCTGCACCAGCTTGTATCCGATATTTCCGGCATCCAAATTAGGGAAAATCAATACATTTGCATTGCCGCCCACAGGACTTCCGGGCGCCTTGGACTTGGATACAGAAGGCACCAACGCTGCGTCAGTCTGCAATTCTCCGTCAAGTGTCAGACCGGGATACTGCTCATGAGCAATTTTGGTAGCTTCCACCACTTTGTCTACCAAAGGATGCTTCGCACTTCCCTTTGTGGAATGACTGAGCATTGCTATAACCGGCTTGGGACCCACTAAGGCCTTAAAGCTTCTGGCTGAGGTATCTGCAATCGCTGCCAGTTCCTCTGCCGTAGGATCCTGATTCAAGCCACAATCAGCAAATACAAAGGTTCCGTTCTCTCCCATATCCTTAAATTGGGTATCCATTACAAAAAATGCCGAAACAAGCTTTACACCGGGTGCAGTCTTCAGAATCTGAAGTGCCGGTCTCAGGGTGTCCGCTGTGGAATGGCAGGCTCCTGCAACCATTCCGTCCGCATCATTTGCCTTCACCATCACAATACCAAAAGTAAGATAATCTGTCAGCAAAATTTCACGGGCTTTTTCCGGTGTCATTCCCTTTGCTTTTCTCGTCTCGTACAGCAGCTCCACATAGGAATCCAGCTTAGGTGTAGTTGCAGGATTCACAATGGTCGCCTTGTCCAAATCAACCTCCAACCAGCCTGCACCGTCCATAATCTTCTCTTCATTGCCAATGAGGATAATGTCTGCAATTCCCTCTTCCATTATTTTCGCTGCTGCAATCAGTGTTCTCTTGTCTGTTGTCTCCGGTAAAACAATTGTTTTCTTATCGAGTCTTGCCCGATCCTTGATCATGTCAATATATGACATACCCCTTCTCCTTTCCTGCGCTCGACGCGCTGCCTTATTTGGTTGTCTATCTTAATGTTAATTGTTTATCTTATTGCTTGTCTTATTGTGTGTTTTCGTATATATTATACTAAATAGACCTACTATAAACAAGACAAACAGCTTGCTAAATTGTATAATTTAACGTACAAAACAAAGCCTTGGAGAGAAATTTTTATGCAAGTAAACGGAATCATTGCGGAATACAATCCATTTCATAATGGCCATAAATATCATATCGATACTGCAAGGGAACAGACCGGTGCGGACTACACTGTCATTGTGATGAGCGGAAGCTTCACGCAGCGCGGTACCCCCGCCATACTTGACAAATATACCCGTGCGGAAATGGCACTGCAAAACGGTGCGGACCTTGTATTAGAGCTTCCCTCCTATTATGCTGCATCCAGTGCCGAATACTTTGCAGGCGGCGCAGTTGCTCTATTGGATCAGCTGGGCATTGTTACCCATCTGTGCTTTGGAAGCGAATGTGGTGATATCACGGCAATGAAACACATTGCCGGTCTTTTGCTGAAGGAGCCTCCGGCATATGCGGACTTACTGCGCAGCTATCTTCGTCAGGGCATATCTTATCCCACCGCAAGAGTTAAGGCGTTGACGGATTACGAGCCTTCTGTTCGCAGCCTCGGCGATATTTTATCCTCCCCCAACAACATATTGGGAATCGAATATCTCAAAGCGTTACAGCAACGAAGCAGTAACATCATCCCCTGCACCACCCTGCGTACCGGGGCTGATTATCACGATATCCGTCTGTTTGGCAGCCATTGCTCCGCAGACGCAATCCGACATGCAATTTATGAAGGATACGATACTGCTTGTCTGCAAAACAGCATGCCGGAAGATGCTTATCAAATAATGGTTCGGGCACTCAAAAAAATCCGTCCTGTCTTCCCCAATGATTTCTCATCCATTCTGCTGTACAAGCTCTTATCGGAGCAGGAGCAGGGTTATGAACAGTATTTAGATGTATCCTCCGATTTATCCGACCGTATCCGGAAGCATTTGCAGGATTTTGTGGATTATGAGAGCTTCTGTAATATTTTGAAACGAAAAGAAACGACTTATACACGAATCAGCCGTTGTCTTCTTCACATTCTGTTAAATATGAAGGAGACAACGATGCAGCACTATCGCGAGACAGATTATACTCCTTATGCCAGAGTACTTGGGTTCCGTAAGGAAAGCATACCCCTGCTCACGGCAATTAAGGGAAACACCTCCATCCCCCTTATCACCAAGCTTGCTGATGCGGATAAGCTTTTGGACGACAAAGCCTATGCAATGTTAAAAGAAGAACTTCGAATCAACCAAGTCTACCAATGCGTTGCCGCAACAAGAAACGCATGTCCCATGAAGAACGAGCTGAGTACACCGGTTGTGATAGTATGATTAATTCTTAAAGCTATGAATCGGCGCAGGAATCCGGCCACCGCGATTGACAAACGCATCGCAGGAGAATGAATTTACCGGCATGATGGGGGCATACCCAAGTAAGCCGCCAAACTCAACGGTCTCTCCAACTCCTTTTCCGATGACAGGAATGATTCTCACAGCCGTGGTCTTCTGGTTCACCATACCGATGGCCATCTCATCCGCAATGATACCGGAGATTGTCGTTGCCTTGGTATCCCCTGGGATAGCTATCATATCCAGTCCCACGGAACAGACACAGGTCATGGCCTCCAGCTTCTCCAACGTCAAAGCTCCTGCAACTACTGCATCTATCATTCCCTGATCCTCACTGACAGGGATGAACGCGCCACTCAGACCACCCACATAGGAGGAAGCCATGACACCGCCCTTCTTCACCTGATCGTTCAAAAGAGCAAGAGCTGCGGTAGTACCGGGCGCACCTGCATACTCCAGACCGATTTCGCAGAGGATATCAGCCACACTGTCTCCGATAGCCGGTGTAGGAGCCAGAGACAAATCTACGATACCGAAGGGCACATGTAACATCTTAGAAGCCTCCTGTGCCACAAGCTGTCCTACTCTGGTCACCTTGAAGGCTGTTTTCTTGATGGTCTCACACAATACTTCAAAATTCTCACCGCGAACCTTCTCAAGGGCTGTCTTCACAACGCCGGGACCGCTGACACCGACATTGATAATCTTATCCGCCTCCGTCACACCATGGAATGCTCCTGCCATGAACGGATTGTCATCCGGAGCATTACAGAATACCACCAGCTTTGCGCATCCTAAAGAATCATCCTCCTTAGTATATTCTGCAGTTTCCTTTACGATTTCACCCATCAGTTTCACGGCATCCATATTGATACCCGTCTTAGTAGAGCCCAGATTCACAGAGCTGCACACTCTCTCTGTGGTGGACAAGGCCAAAGGTATGGAACGGATTAACAGTTCATCCGCCGGAGTCATTCCCTTACTCACCAAGGCAGAATATCCACCGATAAAGTTTACTCCTACCTCATGAGCTACCTTATCAAGGGTCTTAGCTATACCTGCGAAATCCTCCGCCGTCTTGCAGGCTGCACCGCCTACCAGCGCAATGGGGGTTACGGATATTCTTTTATTAACTATGGGTATACCGAATTCCCGGGAAATTTCCTCGCCGGTCTTCACTAAATCTTTTGCAGCAGCATAAATTTTGTGATATATTTTATCATTTAACCTCTGTAAATCAGAATCAATACAATCCAGGAGACTGATACCTAATGTGATGGTACGCACATCCAGATTCTCCTCCTCAATCATCTTGTTTGTCTCTGTAACTTCATATAAATTAATCATTAAATTACTACGCCTTTCCCAAAATTATTTCGCCCGTATACCGCCGGCAAGCTTACACTCTGTGCATCTTATCAAATATCTCTTCCTTCTGACATTTGATGACAACACCGATTTCTTCACCTAATACAGCAAGCTCATCAGCCATATCTCCGAACTGCTTGTTCATACCATTGGTATCCACAATCATCATCATATTAAAATATCCCTGTACGATAGTTTGAGAGATATCCAGAATATTAATTCCATTGTCGGCAAGGTACGTACATACCCTTGCAATAATTCCCACGGTATCTTTTCCCACTACTGTAATAATTGTCTTTTTCATGATTAACCTCATTTCCAAATGTTCTGTTTTATTTGTCTATGTGTATCTCTTTCGTAATACCCGAAGATATCTTTTATATTTAACTACAGATTCCATGAATTTGCAAGCCTTTTACACTAGGCTATGTTGATTACCGGAGACACATCACTTCGTTTGGCCACCTGCAGTCGAAAATCATTAGCATGATAAGGATTATCGCCCATGGTAATCTCCATTCTCACCGCCTCGTAGGCAAGCTCAGGGAGATTATTCTCCTTACTGAGATGTCCCAAAAGAATATTTTCCAGGCCGTCATGAAGAATTCTGCTCAACAGCCTTCCGGAGTTTTCATTGGAAAGATGTCCCCTGTCACCCAGAATCCGCTGTTTTAAATAATAAGGGTAAGGTCCTACCTGAAGCATATTTACATCATGATTTGCTTCCAGCAAAAGTGCGTTCATTCCTTTTAAGCACTCCACGGTATAATCGTTATATACGCCCAAATCCGTACAGATTCCTATCTTCTTACTTCCGTAAGAGATTCGATATGCCACAGGCTGTGCCGCATCATGAGAGATTCGCATGGGATTCACGGACAAATCTTTAATAATGAGCTTTTCATCCTCCTTCACCTCTCTGAATAAAGAACTGTCAAGCTTTCCCACCCCACTGTTGCTTTGAATGGCAGCTATGGTGCCGGGAGTAGCATAGATAGGAATACCATATTTACGCACCATCACTCCCAGACCACTGATATGATCCACATGCTCATGAGTGATAAGGATTCCATCCAGATCTCTTCCTGTGATACCAAGACTGTTCAGACCGGTTTCCGTCCTCTTACCGCTGATTCCAACATCTACAAGCAGATGCGTTGCCTCAGAGCCAACATAAATGCAGTTTCCGCTGCTTCCGCTTGCAATACTACACAATCTCATATTTCATTCTCTCTTCCTATTTCCAATAAATCTCAATGTGATCCCCCTCGTTCAGGGTCTCCATATATTCAGCAGGGCGGCCGTTTAGCAAGGTCACAATTGCCCTTCCCTTCCGCGCTGACGCACTTAAGTCAAAGTCGATATAATCAAAAATATCTACATAGACGTACTGCGGTTTGCCGGACATGACTATGGTTTTTTTGTTGGCAAACACCACTATTTGCGTTTCCTCCTCTGTGTTTGTCTCCGGCTCATTCTGTTTCTCTTCCGGATTCTGCTCCGATCCAGACTCATTCTGTTTCTCTTCTGTCCGTTTCTCTTCCGGCTTCCGCTCAGGCTCAGGTTCAGACTCAGGCTGTTTCTCTTCTACCCCGTTCTCTTCCGGCTCATCCGTCCAGCTCACCGTAAAATTCTCATAGACATGAGTATCTGCCTTAGCCGGAGTATCATTTACACAGATGCTTCCGCCGAGAGGCATATCCAAAAATTCCGCTATTTCCTTCACGGTATAATGATTGCGGATACGAATATCATCGTCTTCCTTAATCTGATAAAACTCATTTTCCCTCTTACCGTTCACCTCTGCCGTCTTCGGTAAATCAATCTTCTTTCCGTTCACGTAGATGTGTAGTCTGTCGGATAATTCAGCCAATCTGCCCAACTCTTGTGTGGCATTTTCTCCCAATGTGGATGCCACCACCTCTATTCTGTCACCGCTATGTACCGGTGTATACAAATCCGCTGCTTCCCCATTTACTAAAATGACCGCTGCTTCACCCTGAAGGCCGCGAACCATCCGTGCTTTCCCGTTGACTACAAAGGTTATGGCCTGTCCTCTCTTGGGGAACAGATTTTCATTGGGATACTGTGCCTGCATTGCCGCATCTGCAACGGTAAGCTTGCCATTGTCATATAACTTCATCCTCTCCCCGTTAAATTCTACGAAAATAAAATTATTGCTCTGCTCATAATAGCTTAGGCAGATACCAATGGGCGTTACCATCATGGAATCTTTTCTGGCATCATCCAGTTCAAATACAATGCTCTGCATTACCTCCTGCCCGCGAATCGCAACACGCTCTTTCACAATACCAAGTTCATCTGCCAGCTTCTCCGTATAGCCGGGAATCATACCGCCTCCGCCTACAACAAACACTGCACTGACGGATTTATCACCGTTGAGCTCCTTAATGCAATCTGCCACAAGCTTAGCCATCTTCTCAACGGAAGCCTCCAACAGCCCGGCTACCTCCTGTGACTGAATCGTCTGGGGAAGTCCCATAATATCCAAATACTCAATCACTTCTTTTTCACCGCTCTGACGTTTAATCTGTTCCGCCGTCTCAAAATCAACGAGACAGTGCTGCACAATAATCTCTGTCAAGCTGTCACCGGCCACGGGAATCATACCATATGCGGTAATGGTGCCGTCCTTAGTGATGGAAATATCACTGGTACCTGCTCCCACATCTACCAGTGCCATATTTAACATACGGAATTTTTCAGGAATCGCAATCTGAATAGCTGCGATAGGCTCCAACGTCAGATTAGCCACCCGAAGTCCCGCTATTTCTACTGCTTTATACAAGCCGTCCACAACATCATCCGGCAGAAAGGTTGCAATCAAATCAATCCCTATGGTCTTCGCTTTATGTCCCTCAAGGTTGCCAATGGGATAACCGTTTAAATAATAGCGCATAGGGGTATAACCGACACAATAAAACTTTATATCCTCTGCATCATGGTTATTCATGAATTCCTCGTATGCTTTCTCCACACCCAGCGTCGAAAGCACATTGATATCCTCTTCATCAACCTCCCTGTCAGAATCAAAGACATGCTCCACAAAGGTGGTAACCGTTCTGAGCACACGGCCTGCCGCAGCAATGCACACGTCCGTAAGCACAATATCCAATTCTTTTTCCAGCTGGCTCTTCACATATCCGATGGTCTCTCCCACCTTGAAAATATCGTGAATCTGTCCGTCTATCATAGCTCTGGTCTCATGCTCTTTTGCATACTGTGCTATCACATGAAATTTTCCGTTATTCATGTAACCCACCGTACCAACAATACTTCTGGTTCCGATATCAAGTCCAAAAACCAGTTGTTTCTGCCCTTCTCTTACTCCTGCCATGTGTATGCCTCCAGTTTCTTATCAATTTGCCGATAGCTATCTGTTAATTCACCGCTGTTATCAATTACAAAGTCACACGCTTTCCGAAAGGCAGTTTCTGAGAGCTGATTCTTCATAATATTTCTTATTTTGTCTTCACTATAGCCTCTTGCTTCTCTCAGACGCTTTTCTCTGACAACCTCTTCTGCATATATATACCACATTTCATCAACAAGCTCACCATAACCTGTTTCTATCAAAAGTGCCGCTTCCACAAAAAACAATTCGACTTCTCCGCTTTCTTCCGCCACCTTCAGGCGATTCAGTAAATACTCCTTAACCGCCGGATGTACAATGGCATTTACCAGCCTTAACAGCTCCTGATCTACAAATATTTTATCAGCCATGACTTTCTTATCAATCTGACCGTCTGCATCCAACACATCCCTGCCCAATAATTCCACCAGCTTGTCAAAGCATGATGTGCCGGGCAGCTTCACCAGATGAGCCACATCATCCGCCAGATAAATCTCACACCTGTAATGCTTTCTGATATACTTCAGAATTTCCGATTTTCCTGCTCCTATGCCACCTGTGATACCGACAAACAGCATTTTCTTATTTTGCTTCATACCAGTTATCTCCCGTATGCAAATCAATCTCCAGGGTCACTGCTAAATCTGCGGCAGCTTTCATATTCTCCTCCAGGATCTGACGCACCTTGGCTTCCTCTTCCTTCAAGGTCTCAATCAAAAGTTCGTCATGCACCTGCAGAATCAATTTGGACTGCAGTCCTGCTTCTTTTAATGCCTTCCAAACCTTAATCATCGCAATCTTAATGATATCAGCCGCAGTACCCTGAATGGGGGAATTCATCGCCACACGTTCTCCAAAGGAACGCTGCATGAAATTGGAAGAGGAAAGCTCCGGTACCGGACGTCTTCTGTGGAACATGGTTGTCACATAGCCCTTCTCCTTTGCGTCGCTTACCAGCTGCTCCAGAAATTCTTTAACCTTGGGATATGTGGCAAAATACTGTTCAATATAATCCGCAGCTTCCTTCCTGCTGATACTTAAATCCTGGCTCAGACCGAAGGAGCTGATGCCGTATACAATACCGAAGTTTACGGCTTTCGCATTTCTTCTCTGTAAGTCCGTCACTTCCTCAAAAGGGGTATGAAATACCTTTGCTGCCGTGATTCTGTGAATATCCTGATCCATATGATAAGCCTCAATCAGCTGTTCATCACCGGACATATGAGCCAATACACGCAGTTCAATCTGAGAATAATCCGCATCCATGAACTCATAACCTTCCTTCGGCACGAACACCTTGCGGATACGCCTTCCCAACTCCATACGCATGGGAATATTCTGCAGATTTGGCTCTGTGGAACTGATTCTGCCGGTAGCGGTAATAGTCTGATTAAAATTCGTATGAATACGATGATCACTCTCTATATAGGCCGCCAAACCATCTGCATAGGTAGACTTTAATTTGGTAAGTCCCCGATACTCCAAAATATCCTTGACAATCGGATAATCAACAGACAATTTCTCCAACACATCCGCCGCAGTGGAATATCCTGTCTTGGTCTTTTTGCCCCCGGGAAGTTGCATGGTCTCAAAAAGAACTTCCCCCAACTGTTTCGGAGAATTGATATTAAATTCCATTCCCGCCTGTGTATGAATGGAAGTCTCAAGCTCTGCAATACGGCTTACCAGCGCATCTCCGTAAGCCTTCAATTCCTCCCTGCGAACTATCACGCCTTCCCTTTCCATATCATACAGAACAAGAGATAAGGGCATCTCTATCTCCCGCATCAGCTTCTCCATGCCTGCGGAGCGCAGCTTGTCGCAGATTTCCTCCGCAGCCTTGCGGGACACATATGCGCCATAGCAATAGAACTGTACGCACCTATCAGGATGTTGCTCCAAAGCCGCCGCCAAAGAATCTTTTCCAAAGGTTTCCTTCTCCCCCGGAATCATCATCTGCAAATGCTCTGATGCGATTGCCTCCAAATCGTAATCATTTTTTAAGGGATTTAAAAGATAGGCTCCGATTAAGATATCAAAATACCGGTCCGTACTATCCTGTTTCAGATAATCATATTGCCTCTTAATGTCAAAGGTTGCAATTTCTGTCTTCTGCGATAGGGAAAGTAATGCCTCCCTGACAGCATCCGTATCATCCAAAGTCTCTACAGGTTCTGCAAAAAGGGACAATTGCCCTTCCTCTTCCTTCCTGTGGGAAAGCACATAAAAGTAATTTTGCTCCTCCGAAACTGACAATGCCACTCCCAGCAGCTTCTTATTTTCCTGCATCAAAAGCATACCTACCTTTGACGTCTTCTTCGCCTGTTTCACAACCTCAAGGAAATCCTCCAAAGCAGACAGCGTACAAAAGCTCTCTGCAACCTCATTCTCTTTTACAGAAGAAACCCCTTCAAAACGATTCAGCATATTTTTAAACTCCAGACGTTTAAAAATCGTATAAGCCTCCCCGGTATAATATCCTTCCGCCTTTGCCGCTTCGTAGTCCAGCTCAACATCACAATCAATCTTAATGGTTGCAAGAACCTTGCTCAAATCAGCCAGTTCTTTATTCTGAATCAGAGATTCCTTAATACTTTTCTTGGAAATCTCCTCAACATGAGCATAAATATTCTCCAAAGAACCATATTCCACCATCAAAGAGGTAGCCGTTTTCTCTCCCACCTTAGGCACGCCGGGAATATTGTCCGCCGTATCGCCCATGAGTGCTTTCAATTCTATGAACTGCAACGGTGTCACCTGATAAACAGCCTGCACATCCTTTGCGTAGTAATCCTCCATCTCGGTTTTGCCCATCTTGGTCTTAGGGATCCGGATTTTAATATGCTCCGAAGCAATCTGCAACAAATCCCTGTCACCGGACACCAGAGAAACCTCAATACCCTCCCGCTCGGCCTTCTTAGCCAACGTTCCCAGGATATCATCCGCTTCCAGTCCTGCCTGCTCCATAATTACCACATTCATCGCCTGCAAAACTTCCTTCATCACAGGCACCTGCTCCCGCAATTCCTCCGGCATAGCCTTGCGGGTTCCCTTGTAGGCATCATAAAGCTTATGTCTGAAGGTAGGTGCATGCACATCAAACGCAACTGCCAGATAATCCGGCTTTTCCTCCTCCAAAAGCTTAAATAGAATATTCAAAAAACCGTAAATTGCATTGGTGTGAAGCCCCTCTGCATTACTCAAATCCGGCACACCGTAAAAGGCACGGTTTAATATACTATGTCCATCAATCAGCACTAATTTCTTACTCATATCAAATACCCTATATCCCTTTTGACCGGATTACTCTAAATCAACACCCAAATCACAGCACATAAAATCGCAACAATTCCCACAATTTCCAACACTTCACCCGCATGCAAAAAACGATTGTGGAATTTCACCTTCAACTCTGCCTCTTCCAATTGCTGATTCAGTTCCTTTTGCAAATCGAAAGCATCGCCTTCCTCCAAACGCTGAATTCCCTCTGTCACCAAAAAACGGATTGTCAGCTCTTCCTTACACTCAGGGCATTCCTTTCTATGCTTGTTGAACTGGTTCAGGGTGATAAAATCCATCTTTTTATTAATGAAATCAGGAATTAATTTTTCAAATTCTTTGCAATCCATTTCTTACTTCCTTATCAGTCTGATAAAACCCTTCCAATATCTCGTACTTTTATTATCTCATACATATTTACTATACAACATCTTGCATTAAAAGGCTATCTTTTTTCACGAACTTTCATCCGAATAGATGTATGAACTTCATGGAACAAAAAAACCGTTGAATCTCTATCCTTTTAGAAATTCAACGGTTTCACTGCCGGCGATGGGACTTGAACCCATACGTGGTTGCCCACAACAGATTTTGAGTCTGCCTCGTCTGCCATTCCGACACGCCGGCTTATCACTTGTCGCTTGCGACGAAAATTATGATAACACATCCCGCCGCAAATGACAAGTACTTTTCTAAAAAAGTTGCAAAAATTGTTTAAACACTTTCAACAACTCACCTTTTATTGTTGTTTCATTACAAGGGTAATTTCATTGCCGCATATATCTACTTCACCCATGCTTCCAACAACAATTGGCATCATGGGGGCGAGGTGACCGATATCCACATCCATAATGACCGGAACATTCTTTTCCCCCGCCACCTTTAAAACTGCGTCATAAGCATCCAGGCCCATCATTTCCTGTCCGAAGCATAGCGGTCTTCCGATAAGGAAGCCCTTCACGTATTGAAACCAGCCTGCCTGCTCCATCTGCCACATGGCGCGACGGATGGAAAACACATTCAAATCACAGGCTTCCAAAAACCAAATAAAACCGTCCTCCTTGTATTTCTCAGCAAATTCTAAAGTCTTATCAAACCTTGTTCCCAGAAGATTCACCAGGCAGTCCATGCAGCCACCAATCAGACGTCCGCTGAAATGAGTATTCTCAACCCTCTGATTCCCTAGATATGACTTAATTATCCTATCCTCTGTCACATTGTAAGGTGCAAACGGATTCTCCGCACTCT
The DNA here is from genome assembly GCA_964588645.1 of uncultured Acetatifactor sp. Classification (GTDB taxonomy): domain Bacteria; phylum Bacillota; class Clostridia; order Lachnospirales; family Lachnospiraceae; genus Acetatifactor. Next base: position 17,873 of record CAZPRB010000025.1, read on the forward strand.
TTAAGGATTCCTTCTCCCATTTATCATATCCGATTACAGTATCAAGCTGTCCCGTGAGCACTCTAAAGGCATCCCTTACAGAAGCATGCCAGGGCTCCATGCCGAATGCTCCCACACCCGGACCATAGATGGATGCTGTGTCACAGAGCGTAGCCAGCAAATAGGTCATATTGGTATTATCAGAAAAGCCCATGTACCACTTGGGTTCTGCCGCGTTCAAAGCCTCAAAATCAACATGCTCCAATATCTCACACATCAATTCTCCGCCACCGCAGGATATCAGGCAATCATTCTTCTCACTGCAATAGTATTCTACAAGCTCTTCAGCACACTTCTTGGGTGTATTGCTGATACCGATACCCTCACCTGCGTAGCAATTCGGACCCAAATCTAAACCAAAGCCCATCCCGGAAAATTTCTTTTGGGCATTGTCAAAGCAGCTTCTATAGGGTTCCGTGTTACAACCAAAGGATGGCGCCACAAACCCGATTGTTCCATTCTCCCGTAAAGCCTTCGGATACCTCATAATCCTTATCCTCTCCGTTCTAATCTTATAAAAGCTGACTTCTCATCTCCTCCGGTGACATCGCACTCAGATAGGCAGGTGCTACATCGAATACCGTCTTGCAGCCCTTCATACCCTCTTTGTGCATACGGTATGCTGCTCTTGCATAAGCAGTCAGCACACACGCCGTAAACTCCGGATTAGAATCCAGCTTCAGGCTGTATTCAATGACATGATTATGCTCTCCGCTTAGGCCTGTCTTGCCGGTTCTCACTACAAACCCTCCGTGAGGAATCCCTGCATGATCTCTCATCAGTTCCTCTTCTGAGATAAAGTGCACAGTCGTATCATAATCAGCAAAATAGTTCGGCATTGTCTTAATCTCATTCTCAATCCATGCCAAATCTGCACCTTCCTCTGCTACCACAAAGCATTCTCTGGTGTGCTTCTGTCTGGTGGATAACTTAGGATTTTCACAATTTCTTACTGCCTCCAAAGCAGCCTCAACAGGGATGGTATACTGTTTTGCATCTTTCACACCTTTAATTCTTCTGATAGCATCGGAATGTCCCTGACTTACACCCTTACCCCAGAAGGTGTAATCGCTGCCATCGCGAAGAATTGCATTTGCATACAATCTGTTCAGGGAGAACATTCCCGGATCCCAGCCTACGGAAATCAGTGCAACCTTACCGCTCTCCTGCGCCACCTTATCAACATTTGCAAAATGCTCCGGAATTCTTGCATGAGTATCAAAGCTGTCCACCACATTGAAATCCTTTGCATACTGCACTGTCTGTCGGGGTAAATCTGTCGCAGAACCGCCACACAACATCAACACATCAATTTGGTCTTTCATCTCAAGCAGCTTATCTGTATGATATACGGGAGCTCCGCTCAGCACCTGCACAGTCTCAGGATTTCTTCTGGTGAATACAGCCACAAGCTCCATATCATCATTCTGTGCAATGGCACATTCAATTCCTTTTCCAAGGTTACCATAACCCATGATTCCGATTTTAATTTTCATTTTTCATTCCTCCATCTGTGATTTTATTTTAATGAGTTCTATTTCATTTCTCATTGCATCCTTAAACACATTTACAAAATTCTTTTGTGCACTGTACAGGCACATAGCACCGTTGTCTCCGGATATTTCTCCGGTCAACACATATTCCGAATCGATAATCAGGCGGATTTGACGTTTCCACTCCTCCCCACTCCATTCCTTCACAAATTCAGGGGGCGTCTGATAGAAAATAATACCGTCACGCAACATTTGATTCTCATAAAAAAGCTGCGGCAAGGCATCCGATATCAGCACCACTTTTCTCTTCTGTTCTGTAAGCCGGAGCAATTCGTCCTTCCATTGCTGCAAAAACAGATGATTCGCAGAAAAATAAATCCGCATTTTCGTATCAAGCAACATATGATGAATTTTATCACAAATATGCTGTTCCCCAACAATCGTTATATATCCTTCCGACATCACCGCAGACTTCGGGCAATTACGGACCAGATATTTTCCCTGTTCCTTCAGGTAACGAATCCGATTGTCGCAAAATTCCTCCAAACTAACCGCTACATATTTGGCAGCAGCACCTTCTATCACGTAAGCCGCGCCATGTTCCACTAACCCAGCCAAGCTGTTATAAACATTAGAACGGGAAATACCGGTAAGCTTGGCCACCTCATAGCCTGTCAGCGGACTGCTCTTCAACAGGCATACATAAATCGAAGCCTCCTGCCTGCTAAGGCCAAACAATACCAGCTTCTCAACAAATGCTGTCTCTTCCATATCTCACCCCGCAATGTTTCTAGTAGTTCTTTGTAGGAATACTATACATCGTATCAATTCATTTGTCAACAAAAAAAGCTGCCGAAGCAGCCTTCTTTTTTCATCTATTCATTATCTGTTCTCTATCTGCCAATCAATCTCCTTGACTCCATGCGCTCTCAAAAAGTCATTGGTCCTGCTAAAGGGTTTACTTCCAAAAAATCCACGGTATGCAGAGAGAGGACTCGGATGCGGAGCCTCAAGAATCAGGTGATTAGGATTATTTAACATACTCCTTTTCATTTGTGCAGGCCTGCCCCACAAAATGAAAACTATAGGTCTGTCCTGTGTGTTCAGTGCTCTGATGGCTGCGTCTGTGAACTCCTCCCAGCCTTTTCCACGATGGGAATTGGCCATATGGGCACGAACCGTCAAAACAGTATTCAACATCAGCACACCCTGCTTGGCCCACTTTACCAAATAACCATTGTTGGGAATTTCACAACCCAGGTCATCATGCAGCTCTTGATAAATATTTACAAGAGATGGCGGGATATCTACATCCGGCTTTACCGAGAAACAAAGTCCATGTGCCTGTCCTACATTATGATAAGGATCCTGTCCAAGGATTACCACCTTCACCTGATTTAAGGGGGTAAGATGAAAGGCATTAAAAATATCATCCGCGGGCGGAAAAACCTGCGTTGATTCATATTCATGCTTCACAAATCTGTACAGTTCTTTATAATATGGCTTGTGAAATTCCGCATCCAGCACGGTAAGCCAATCATTATCAATCATCGCCATTTCTCAGTTCCTCTTATGTCAGTTCCTCTTATGTGAGTTCCTACAGTCGCACACTGACACCTTTATTCCTCAAGTATTCCTTCACTTCCCGGATTTCCAGTTCCTTGTAATGGAACAGGGATGCCGCCAACACCGCTTCCGCCTTGGCATCTGTCAAAGCCTCATAGAAATGCTCTAATTTACCTGCACCACCGGAGGCAATCACAGGAATACTTACCGCCTCAGCTATGGCTCTGGTCAGAGGGATATCATATCCCTCCTTGGTACCATCCCCATCCATACTGGTCAGAAGGATTTCACCTGCACCCATCTTTTCTGCTTTTATCGCCCATTCTACGGCATCCATTCCCATATCGACACGTCCGCCGTTCTTATAAATATTCCAACCGTTTCCGTCAGCTCTTTTCTTGGCATCAATGGCCACAACAACACACTGACTACCGAATTTATCAGCCGCATCACTGATTAACTTAGGATTCATAATGGCTGCCGAGTTAATCGATATCTTATCTGCTCCTTCTCTGAGAATTGCCTTGAAATCATCCACGGTGCGAATCCCTCCACCCACGGTAAAGGGAATAAAAAGCTTGGAAGCCACCTCCCGTACCCATTCCAGCTGCGTTGCACGGTTATCTGATGAGGCTGTAATATCCAGGAAAACCACTTCATCCGCACCTGCTTTATCATAAGCAGCCGCCACCTCCGCAGCCGCTCCTGCATCTCGTAAATTCACAAAGTTGATACCCTTTACCACGCGTCCGTCCTTAATATCCAGACACGGAATAATTCTTTTCGTATGCATGCTCGTCTTCTCCCAATTACTTCTTCGTAATAGCAATAAAATTCTGTAAAATCTTAAGTCCCACATCCGAGCTTTTCTCGGGGTGGAACTGACAGGCAAACACATTGCCTTTCTCCACCGCAGCATGAATTAAGGTACCATATTCCGTGGTTGCCGCAACAATCTGTTCCTCCTCTGCAGCCAGATAATAGGAATGTACAAAATACACATAGCTATCCTCAGCTATCCCCTGAAACAATCTGCTTTGATTGGGGAAATGCAGATTATTCCAACCGATATGGGGTATTTTCAAGCCATTCTCCGCGGGAATACGCATAATCTTACCCGGCAACAAATGCAGTCCTTCCACACCCGGACACTCCTCACTACTGTCAAACATGAGTTGCAATCCCAGACAAATTCCCAGAAAAGGAATCCGTTTTTCAACACACTTGTGAATCACCTCAACCAATCCGTATACCTTTAATTTCTCCATGGCATCACCGAAGGCTCCCACGCCGGGCAAAATTACGCCATCAGCACGCAAGATGGTCTGTTCCTCTCTGGTGATAACCACCTCTTCACCTAAAGATAAAATTGCTTTTTCTACACTCTTTATATTTCCTGCATCATAATCAATGATTGCAATCATCATTTCCTCGTTTCCGACCTATCTGTCTCAAATCATTTCATCAGTCTTAATTATTATCTACAAAGGAGATATCCTCTAAATCAGCTTCCTCCTGTAATAAATCCTCTAACACCTCCGGATTTTCCGTTGTCTCCTCTGCTTTCTCAGTATCCCACGAGCCGAATGCCCCACCATCTGCAATCGTGTATATCATTTTTGAATAATCTACATCAGATCTGGTATCAGCTATCTCCATAGCCTGTGCTTCCGTAAGATGATATTTCTCCGACAAAATCCCCAGTATCTGCGCATAAGCTTCTGCCATATCAGCTTCTGCATTCCATTGTACTGCATACTCATATAAAACAGGATAATTATTTACGGACTGAATCAGGCTGTCAAGAGCTTCCGGTTCGGAGCCTTCCTCAGCAAGCATCTCATATTCACGTATCCACATACGAATACGAAGAATACATTCAGATTTGCTATACATAATCTGCTCACTTTCGTTCCTGTCTTTTCCGAACAAATATTGATAACAGATTTCATAATCACCATTGTAATATGCCTCTTTTGCAGCCTTTTTTGCAGAGTAATCCGCTGCTATATCGGCAACCAGAATGATAATTACCGTTACGGAAAGGCAACGCAACAGTATTGGCAAAACCTGCTTAAGCGTCAATCTCTTGCCCTTTTGAAGGCTTTTGTCTGCATCCTCTGTCTTAGAAGCTTTTTCCATTTTGGGCTTTTTTTCTTTTTTAGGCTTGCCGCTCTTATTCTCGTTATTTTCGCTGTTTTCTTTATCTTTTTTTCCTTTATTCTTCTTTTCCTTATCTAATTCTTCTATGATATTTTTATTTTCATCAGACAAGGGAATATTTTCGTTATTCAGGATGGGAGCTTCTTCCTCCTCTACCTCCTCGGTCAGTAAATCAAGAAGCTTACCAAACGCCCTCCTCTTGGGACGTTTCTCCGCCGCCAGCTTCTCAACTAAGGAATCCGTTGTCACCTGTTCTGAGAAGTCTTCTTTAACAGCTGACTCCTCCATAGCATCATTCGGCTGTGACCCGGCTGTTTCCCTCTCCAAACCGGCGAACAGTGCATCAAGACCGGATAAATCCATACTATCCGGTATCTGCTCAGCTTCCTCTTCGCTACTCTTTAATATTTCTTCCGCTGATGCATCCTCCTCGGATTCCGTTTCCGGCTTTCTCGATTTTGCTATTTTTTCAGCTTTTGCTTCTCTTACTGCAGCCTTCTTAGCTTCTTTTAATGCCCTTTTCTCCGCTTTACGGGCTTCCCTCCTGCTTTTACGTTCCTCCAAACGACGAGCCTTTTCATCCAAAAGTAACTCCTCCGTCTGCGACTCCTCCTGCATAATCGCATCCATAAGATTGGTATTTTCATCCGGAATATCTTGCAACAGGGAAACAATATCCTCACTGACCGCTTCATTGTTATCAGCCTTCTGTAACAGGTTCTGAATATCCTGTAAATTACTGTCATCTTCCCCATTTAATAAATCCATCAAATCCTTATCTTGTTCCTCTTCCGGGGTCTCTTCCTCTATCGGTTGCTCCTGTTCTAAAAGCAATCTCTCAATATCGTCCTCTGAAAGACGTATTGTATCATTCACTCCGATTACTCCACCGGAATTTGTAAATTCTTTAATCTCGGCATCGGCGAAATCTATAGCGGCAGCTTCCGCTTCCCGTTCATTCATATCATCCGACTCGTTAAGACCCTTTAGTAAGTTATCCAAATACTCTTCTTGTGAAGGCATACTGTATCCTCTGCTTTCTCATTTGCAAAACATTTTTCTCATATAGTTTAACACAGGTCTTTCAGCCAATCAATCGCATTCCTTGAGATTGATGTGCCTTTTCCTCCTAATTCTTCCGACAGCTGGTAAAATTTTTCATTCACTCTCCAAAAGGAGGACTTTTGATTAAAAAAAGCTACCTTTTCAAAGGGCCACCGAATGACAGACGGACACTGCAAGCCCACCCCGAGTTCCAGAATCATAAGCTTACGATTCAACGTCCCCTGCAGCCATTTCGTATACATTTTCCACTGCTCCAAATAACCGTTTTCGTCATATTTTGCAGTGTAGACACTATTTAAAACCAAAGGACTTCCGCAGGAAGGGCACATTCCTAATCCTAAAGTGTCCGACTTCGGCTTATTTACATCATGGAAATTGGTCAAAATACTCTTCATGGAATCCCAATCCTCTTTCGTAGTTTCGGTAAGAGGATGTCCACAATTCTCTCCGCATTGCTTCATCCGGCTTCCGCCACAGGGCATAACAAGCCTTTCCTCTCTCCACGGCACATCCGCAATTCTGTCGTTTGTAGAGACAGAAACAACAAAATAGTTTTTATCTGCAATCAATTCTGCAAAACGCTTCAAACTCTCATAAGCATCCGTCCGATTCTGTAGCATATTCCAGGCCGGGATTAACCAGGCATACTCTGAATCGTTTAATTTTTCTCTAACCTCTAAATAATCTGTATCCTGTCTCAGAGAGCTGAACTCATCAAACTCCTCCCCAAGACCGATTAATACCATCTCTGCATCCTGCAGACATTGCAAAAAATCTTCATTCCGAGCGTCCATAACAACCTCTCTATAATTCCCTGTATAATATCAGAAAAAGCCGGGCATCTCCCAGCTTTTTCATTTGTTCCTTAATCCTCTAAATGCCTGTCCATCACCAACTGGTCAATAATCCTAACCAAATTACCGATTTCCGGTTTGGAAAGCTGCATATCCACCCCAAGTGCTTCCCCTTTTCTCCTCATTTCATCATTGACAAGAGAGGAAAAAATTACAACAGGAATATTGGCTGTTGCATCATCCGACTTAATTAGCTTTGTCAACCGATGACCATCCATCTCCGGCATCTCAATATCAGTGATAATACATTTAACATGCTCATCCAAAGTACCGGCCTCTTTGTATTTGCAAATCACATCATATGCTTGTTGACCGTTCTCTGTGTGTATCAGATTCTCGTATCCGGCATTTTTCAGAGAATCCACAATCAATTTATTTAACAACGGGGAATCCTCTGCAATCAATATCGGAACATTACTTCTGGTCCTGGAACCCAGCTCATTAATCTCAGACACCTTAAGTCCTGTCTCCGGATTAATATCCGACACAATTTTCTCAAAATCCAAAATGATAATCAGCTTTCCGTCGCGCTTAACAATACCGGTAGCTATACTGTCATCAGTGGAAGAAATGGTTGCATCAGGTTTGATAATATCCTTCCAGGATACTCTGTGAATACCCAAAACATTCTCTACATGAAAAGCAATATCCAATTTATTAAAGTTAGTTATAATAAACAAACCCTTTTCTTCTGAGATACCGCGTCCCAAACAGTTCATCAAATCAATTGCAGTAATCATAACATCACGGGGCATAAAGATACCTTCAATACTCGGATGCGAATTGGGAACAGGCGTTACCGTTTGATAAGGAATAATTTCTCTTATCTTCGCAACATTAATTCCATAAGAATTCCCTGCCAGTGTAAATTCAAGAATCTCCAATTCGTTTGTACCATTTTCAAGCAAAATTTTTGTATCCATCTTTCCACCTCTTAACTTTCCTCAATTTGCACCTATACATTCCTCTTACGCATTGAGTTCTTTTCTTCACGTAACTACATTATAACATATTTCACGAAAAATGGAACAATTATCTAATTATTTTGTCAATTTTTCAAAAAAACTGAAAACCATCTATATAAAAACACAGAAATAAAAAAAGAGTAGTAAACTACTCTTCAAAAAGGTTTTGTACCTTCAAAACCGAACACCGAATCAAATCTTTCACAATTATCCAACTGAC
>CAZPRB010000026.1:0-25617 GCA_964588645.1 uncultured Acetatifactor sp.
TTCCGCGCATAATCCGTCCGCAAACAAAACAGCCATTCTCACAGGTAACAATGAGGGAATCATTCCCTGTAAAATTTCTGCAAAACCCGGAAGGCGAGCTTCTTATGCTGTTTGTCCTCGGAGAGTAAGCCCTTGCGGTTATAATAATTCTGCAGGGCACTTGCTCTTCTGGGACTTCGGAAATCCTTCAGAAGCCATGGTGTCATACCCTTAATATAGGGAATCCTGCGCAGGACTTCTATCTGTCGCTCATAGATATATGCCTGACATTCCTCGGTTCCCTTATCCGTTATGGTGCCATGATGCCCTGCCAGGGCATCCGCGCCAAACTCCGTAATAATAACCGGTTTTGTCGGATGGCTGTTCTCCATCAACCGGGGAAGCTTCTCAAAATCCGGCGTATACCATCCGCAATATTCATTAATGCCGATGATATCCAGATAGTCAGTCAGACGATCTGCAATCACATTCCGTTCACTGTCAACCAGGCATGCTGCGGATATCAGTCTGGTATCATCCTCCCTGCGGGCGCATTGTGTCAGGCGGCTCATAAAGCTCAAACGCTCCTGCGTATCTGCATTCTCATTGCCCACAGACCAGACGATGACGCTTGCTCTGTTGTAATCTCTGGAAATTAACTCCCGCAATTGATTTCGGGCATCCTCATAGGTGCTCTCACACTCAAAGCGGATTGCCCAGTACACAGGAATCTCCTCCCACAACAGCATACCGATTTCGTCCGCCAGCTGTGCCATTCTCTCGTGGTGTGGATAATGTGTAATGCGCATGAAATTACACCCCAGCTCCTTGGCAAGCAGAATATCCTGCCGCCTCTCTTCCTCACTTACCGCTTTTCCGTTCTTCTCGCTATCCTCATGACAACATATTCCGCGCAGGAAAATGCTCTTTCCGTTCAAGAGGATTTCTCCGTTTTCTACCTTGATTTCCCGAAATCCAACCTTATCGCTCACCCGGTCCTCCCCGCAGGAAAGCTCCACTTTATAGAGCTTGGGATTCTCCGGGGACCACAGCGTGAGCGCCGCCTCCATGATGATTTCTCCCACACCTTCCGTAATGGATATTTCCTGTCGGATTCCCAATTCCCCAACGGTAAGCTGTGCCGTCGCCGACACCGCTTGGGACAGCTGCACCACAGCCCGAATGCGGCGGAAGGTGCCATCCGGTACCAGCGCAATTCGGAAAGCCTTGATATGTGTCTTAGGAACCCGAAGCAACTCGATATCACGATAGATTCCGCCGTAATGAAACCAATCCACATTCTCCGTGGGGACATACTCCACTCTTCTGGTGTTATCCACCGTGATGACAATGCGGTTCTCCTTCTGCAGTTTGTCTGTAATGTTCCAATAGGCGGGCGTGGAACCACCCCGATGCAATCCCACATATTCACCGTTCAGAAACACTCTGCAGATATAGTTGGCCGCACCGATTCTCAGAAAGACCTCTTCCTCTGTCTCAGATGTGTAGGAAAACCTTCTGGTGAACACCACGCTTCCTTCATATAGAAAGTATTCCCTGCTCACCATATTCCAGCATACCGGAAGCTGCATCACCGGCCATTCGTCAAAGGAATAATCCACCGGCAGGCTGTAGCCCTGCTCATCATAGTATTTTTCCTCAAACCATTTCTTTCTCAGACAGGTATCGTACCGGTCAAGCGCATAATGCCACTCTCCCCCCAGAGACTCTCTCTTCCTGCCGCCGTCAAAAAGCATGGTATCCGCCGTGGCATAATTCTTCTCATATTGTTGTGTGTAATCCTCCAAATGAATGTCGGACATATACACTTTTGTCTTCTGCTCCATCCGTTTCCCATCACCTTTCTCCGTTTTTTCTCGCTTGCTTTTCCAGCTTATTTCGCTCCCTGAGCTCTACAAAAAAAGTTTTCAGCATATCGCTGCACTCCTGCTCCAGCACACCTCTGATTACTGCCACCTGATGATTAAACTGCGGCATATCCAGAATGTTCAAAACAGACCCTGCGCAGCCTGCCTTAGGGTTCATACATCCCATGACCACCTCCGGAATGCGTGCCTGCACAATAGCGCCGGCGCACATCTGGCAGGGCTCCAGCGTCACATACAGGGTACACTCCTCCAGACGCCAGTCACCGATTTTCTTACTTGCCTTATTGATGGCAGTAATCTCTGCATGGGCCAGTGTATTCTTGTCCGTATTGCGGCGATTGTAGCCCCTGCCGATAATCCTTCCCTCATGCACAATCACGCAACCGATGGGGACCTCTCCCAACGCATAGGCCTTCTTTGCCTGCCTCAGTGCTTCCTTCATATACTTTTCCTGAACGCTCCTTACCGATGCCATATTCGTTCCTCATTTCGTCAAACTTCTATCCTTCATTATATACATCGCATTCTCATCTGTCCATGCAATATTCCGTGAAGCTGCAACGCTGTCAGTACTTTGTAATCGAAAAAAGGCACCGGAGAACCGGTGCCTTACAGTGTCATAAATAGAATATTAACCTTTTACTGAACCCGACAAGCCTTCCACATAATATCTCTGTAAGAAAACAAACAGGATTACAATGGGTACTGCAACCATGATGGAGCCTGCCGCAAACTGGGTATAATAGTGATCAATTCTTCTGAAGTCAGTCAGCCAGTTCAATCCTACCGCAACCGTGTAGGAGGACTGCTTATCACCAAACAGCATACTGGGGAAGATATAATCTGACCAGGGACCCAGGAAGGAGGTCAGCATGGTGTAGATAATCATAGGCTTCGCCAAAGGAATAGTGATTCTGGTGAAAATCTGGAATCTGGTTGCTCCGTCGATAACCGCTGCCTCATCCAAGGATTTGGGAATCGTATCAAAGAAGCCCTTACATACCTGATATCCCATGGCTGCACCCGCAATGCCTACTACAATCAAAGCACCCAGATTCTGCGCCAATCCCATACCCTTCAAGATATTATATACGGCTATCATGGACATGAAGCCCGGGAACATACCGATAATCAGCATGATTTTCATAATCATAACACGTCCCTTGAAACGGGTTCTGCTCAAAACATAAGCTGTTGCCAAAATGATAATGGTGTTCAGTACACAACATACAATTGCCACGATAAAGGTGTTCATCCACCATCTGCCGAAGGGAATTACGCTTTCGTTCGAAAACAGATTGATATAATTGTCAAGTGTAAAGCCTTTCGGGATAAAGTAACCCACATAATAACCGGACTCTGCCCGGAAGGAGGTAAGCAATATCCATGCAATGGGGAACATCCAAATCACACTCATAATGGTAAGAACAATATAACCGGTATTGACCTTAACCATCTTCATCACATAAACAAGACCAAAATACGACAAAGCCATACCCAGCCAGTATCCGATACCGAAATTCTTCACCAAAAATGCTTCCGGAAAAACTCCTGACTGGTCAAGCATTGCTTTCGCGCCGAACAGTAGGATGGTATAACAGATGGTCCAAATCGCAGAAAAAACCATCCACAGTCTCCCTAACAGCACGGAGGGTCTGAGGAAGCTTACAACAGCCGCAACAACCGCGGCGGCAACAGCCACTGTACCCACCAGCAGAATCACACCCATGCTGCCCAAATCGCTAAGCTGCTGAAGCAAGCCTATACTCCATACACTTTTTCCGTCCACGGAAGCCAAGGGAAGTATCAAACTTAACGCACCTAAAATGCTTGCCAGGCAAGCTACTTTGAAATATTTCAGATTTAAACCGATTACCGTCTTCTTCATTATTGGAATCCCTCCTCATTTTTCAAAGCATTTGATCTGGAATAAGAAATCAAGGATACTGTTGCGGAAATAACAAAGATAACGATACCGATTGTTGCCGCAATATTATAATCCTTACTATCCTTCGTCAGCTTATACAACCAGGTTACCAGCAAATCCGTCTTACCTGCTCCCTTGTAGTAATCAAGGCTGAGAGGACCACCCGAATTCAGGAAGTAGATAACACCGAAGTTGTTAAAGTTACCAATCAGATTGGAAATCACATAGGGAGTTGTAATAAACCACATATAAGGGAAGGTAATCTTTCTAAACTGCACAAACGCGTTGGCGCCGTCAATTCTGGCACTTTCATACAATTCTGCAGGGATATTCATCAAAATACCGGTTGTCATAAGCATGGTAACCGGAATACCAATCCAAAGGTTTACAACAATGATTGACATCTTAGCCCAGGTAGGGTTCGTCAGGAAGGGCAACGCCTGTGTCGTGAAACCCCACTGCTGTAATAATACATTGATAATTCCGCGTTCTCCGAGCATGGTAGATACCACCAGCAGAGAGATAAAGGAAGGAATCGCCATTGTGAGGACGAAAATAGTTCTCCAAACCTTTTTGCCGCGAATTCCCTTAGAGTTGATAATCATTGCCAGAAACATTCCGCCGAAGTAACAGGAGAAGGTTGCCACAAAGCCCCAAATAATGGTCCATCCCAATACCGGCCAGAAGGTTGCTGACAAAGCATCCGCGGAGGCGAACAGCTTTTGAAAATTCCTCAGTCCCACCCAGTCAAACAGATTTCCGGGTGGCTGATGAGCGGAATCATAGTTGGTAAAGGCAATCAGAATCATGTAGAACAACGGCATTACCGTAAACACCAGAATACCAACTGCAGGAATAGCAAGGAACAATCTATGTATATTAGTGTTAAACAACTCTTTTATATCGTCGATAACACCGGGAACTTTCTTATTTGATAATTTTAACTGTCTGGCAGCTTCTCCTGATTTCACAGAGACATAGCCAAGCGCCAGAACAAAAGCAGTGATTACCAATGTCACTACACCGTACAGCAGGATTAACATGGAGTTATCTCCCGGTACAGTCTCATAAATACCGATTTCCGCATTCAGTACCATTTCCTGTTGTTTCGTGCCCAAGGTCACAATATTCGCCAGGAATGCGATTCCGCTGCGAACCATAAAGATAATATAGCCAACTTCCATTATCAGGAAAAGAAAACCCTTAACCACCTGACCTCTTACAATATTAGAAAGACCCCAGAGCAGAAAAGAGAGCTTCGAAAAGATATCTCCCTTAACAAAAATGGAAGCCAGACTGGTTTTGTTATTCAATTTCTTATTTTTCTGGGAATTTTCCATCTTTTTGCACCTCCAATATCACATTTCGCGAAAACTCAACCAATACAACCGTATTGTATCAGATAAAATGGACTGTTTCAAGCCGAACCGATTGTTCATTCACTGAAACAGTCCATCAATTTTCCATTATTGTTCAGTTATGTACAGACTACTGTGATACAGCGGGAGTAATAATAGCTGTTGCACACTGATCCAGCTTCTCCTGAATATTAGCTTTTGTAATCTCACCATTGACAATACCCTCTCCAAGAGCCTGTGCGGGAGTCCAGTACTGTGCCATCTGAGAGATAACAGGCTGAGGAGTTGAGTATGCAGTCTGTGCAATCAGTGCGCAGGTTGCAGCATCTTCAGCAAGTGCAGGGTTATCTAACAGCTCAAGTGCTGTAGGGGTAGCACCACATTCCTGATAACGGGTCAACTGGTTCTCAGCATTTCCAAGCCACTCAGCAAACTGCTGTGCTGCAAGAGGATGAGCGGTATTGGACTTAACAGAGAAGCACTTGTAATCTGCAAAGTTGCTCAGGTTGGCATCAGCACCGTTGATATTGATGGTGGGAAGTGCACATGCACCATAGTTCTCACCGAGAGCTTCCTTCAAATCAGGAGCAGACCATGTACCGGAGCAAAGAGCGCCCAGCTTGCCATCCTTGAACAGGGAGCCTGCTATACCATCCTTATCTTCTACATACTTAGGATTTGCTACAAGGTCAATCAGATAGTTAGCTGCTGCCAAACCTTTCTCACCATTCCAGGTACAGGATTCTGCATCAAATCCGTCAGGACCGTACAGTTCAGCGCCTGCTGCATAGAAGAATGCCTCAATGTACCAGGAGTTGGAAACGGTACAGGAGAAGTTCTGAACGTCAGCGCCGAGATCCTTTGCCATCATGGTCTCCAGGGATTTTACTTCATCCTCGGTATACATGCTGGTATTGTAGTACATGAACCAGCTGTTGGGAGTGGAAGGAACACCGTAAAGCATACCATCCTTGCTGCATGCATTGATTGCGCCGTCGCTGTAAAGAGCTTTTACATTGTCAAGGTCAAAAGCGATGGGAAGTAACAGACCTGCTTCGGTCAACTCAGCAACTGCTCCGGAGGGCATCTGGAATACATCAGCTGCTGCATCAGGGTCAGTTGTCAGGTTAGCGGTAGACTCGTCTACACCAACTACTGCGATTTCCCAAGTAATATCATATTCAGGGTGAGCTGCCTGGAATGCATCAGCCATCTCCTGGGTAATTTCCATTTCCTCTTCGGGACACCATACCTTCAAGCTTACTGCTTCAACTGTTCCGGTATCTCCTGCGGGAGCCTCTTCTTTGCTTTCTGCAGAAGTCTGTACAGATTCTGCGGGTGTGCTTGCATCAGCAGGCTTATCTGAACCACAGCCGATAACTGCCATGGACATCACTGCAGCCATTGCCAATGCTACTAACTTTTTCATTTTCACTTTTTCTTCCTCCTTAATTATAGATGTTGTTACCGGTTAATCAAGTTAACCGTTTAACTATTTTTGATTATATAATAGTTATTCTACTCTGTCAAGCTATCTCATAAAAAAATCAACAATTTTTTTAATTTTTTTGCGGTTCCTTGAACATTTTCACTAAAGCTCAGAGCTCAGTCTCTCCAAAATCGCACCAAATAGCTCATCTTTAAGGTTTAATTCGTACAATTCAGAGACAATACGCACAATTTCCGTATTCTTACTTATAATTTGGAAAACCTTTTCTTTAACATTGAATTCCAGCTTAGCCCGGTGAAGAAGCCTCTTGATTTCCTCTGTTTTGCTAGGTAAAGCGATAAACTTATCAGACTGCTCCAGTTGCAAATCAAACTGCTCCAGCTTCTCTGCAGACACTCTGATTACTACTTCCTTCAAGGCCTCCTGATAGCTCACCTCCACGGATGCTTCTCCGGATGCTTTCACGCCCTCCAGCCGCACCTTGTCCGCCGCAGTCTGCTCCATTCCTCTGATGCGGATACAGTAGCTTCTGTCATCAGGAATTACACCGCCTGCATTTCCCTGCACCTGCATGGAGAATCTCACCGTCTCTCCGCTCAAATAGGAGAAGCGGGTAATCACAGGCTCCATTCCTTCCATATTGCTGCAGTCATCCTCGTACATCTCAAATTTACCATCTGCGCCGCTAAATACCAGCACCTCCAGATGATGTGGGTTCTGCTCATAGCATCTCTCATAATCCTCCGCAAGGGGAACAATTCCGCCGGCAGGTGCCAGCACGGGAATGGTATTCTGTTCTCTATACAACACGATTTTGCGGTTTCCCCGGTATAGCTGTCCGGTGAAGAGGTCGTAATACGTTCCTTCCGGGATCCAGGCATGCACCCCTGCCATCATTGTATCCCTGTCTGCCGGACGGGTGATGGGACATACTATCATCTCACCGAAGTAGTATTGGTTCGGCACCTCATAAGCCTCATTGACATCATGCAGATAATACATGGGCTGTATCAAAGGAACTCCCTGCAGATGTGTTCTGTAATTCATGGTATGCAGGTAAGGAATCATGCGATGTCTCAGCTGTAAAAAAGCCGTGATCGCCTTTTCTGCAACAGGATTGTAATTCCAGGGCTCTTTTCCGTAGAATTCATTGGAGGTACTGTGCAATCTCATAATCGGAGAAAACACACCAAACTGAATCCACCTGGTAACCATCTCATCATCCCGGTAGCCGCCCTGATGTCCGCCGATGTCGTGGCTCCACCAGGTATATCCCGCATTTGTGGCATTCGCTGTAAAGTAAGGCTGGAAATCCAAGGTTTCCCAAGTGGTTATCGAATCCCCGGAGAAGCCGATAGGGTACCTGTGGCTTCCGATTCCCGCATATCTGGAAAAGGTAAGCGGCAGCCTTCCTTCTCTTCCGCTGTCCAGAAAATGCAGGTGATTCAGCATCCAAAGGGGATCCATCCCCTTTGCGCGGGACTGGCTTCCCTGCTGCCAGTCAACCCACCAGAAATCCACACCCATTTCCTCATAGGGGTGATGCAGATATTTGAAATAGGCTTCCATGTATTTCCTGTCCATGACATTGAAGGGAATCTTTTCTTCGTGCTCATAATCCACACCCAATGCCTTCGCCATGGGAAGATATGCATCCTCATAAGCCTTCACTCCGTCTGCAGGGTGCAGATTCAGGGTAATATGCTTGCCCATCTCATGCAGACTTTTCAGAAAGCGCTCAGGCTCCGGAAACAACTCCCGATTCCAGGTGTAACCCGTCCAGGCGCTGCCATACTTTCCGTCCACACTTGTCAGATGCCAGTCCATATCAATCACAGATACAGAGAACGGAATTTTTTTATCTTCAAATTGGTTCATCAGCTCCAGATAGCTTTCCTCCGTGTATCTGTAGAAACGGCTCCACCAATTGCCCAGGGTATATTTGGGAAGCAGCGGTGTCGCACCGCTCAGCCGGTAGAAATCCTTCAGGCAAAGCTGATACTGATGTCCGTATCCGAAAAAGTAGATATCGATTCCTGTTCTGTCCTTCGGCAATGCCCATCCGTCCTCTTGGATGAACGCTGATTCGGAATCATCCAGTACGGTAAATCCATTGCGCGACATCAGTCCGGCCTCCAATTCAATTGCGCCGTCCGCATTGTCCAGCGTGCGTGCCGTCCCTCTCAAATCAGCAATCTTTTCTCCGTAATTCCAAACGGAATCCCCCGCGCCGAAGCCTCTCTTCAGCTCAATAAATAACCCCTCAGAGGAGAATTCCTTCTTGTCATAATACAAATGGAGCTCCCCGGTAATAATCTCCAGCCTGTCGCCGGTATCCTCCGCGCGAAATTCCGGCACCGGAAAATCTCTGCATATCACGGTCTGTGTCGGTTCATCCACAAATCTTCCCTCATCCTGATACTCCATTCGAATCAGATAATCCGTCAGAACCGTGAATCGATATTTCTCTCCGCATATCACAGCAGCTTTCTGTGCAAGGGGTTTCGTATTCAGTTTATATTGCTTCTTCTTTCTGTCCATTTTATACTCCTGCCTGTTTTGGTATACTGCTTATTTGTCCGTATCTGTGAAGCATTATGCCTCTGCACACTCGAACAGATAGGCCTGATGTGCCGGTACATACAGTTCAACATCCTTGCCATCTATTCTCTTATATTGAAGCTCTTTGCCGAAAATATCCTTACCGCTCTTCGGGCCACTGCTTCCGATGCTTCCGAAGGGTATCCGAAGTCTGACATCCTCCCTGTTGGTGGAGGCAAGCGCCACATAAATCTCACCGTCGAAGAATCTTGCAATGGCCACAACACTGTCCTTGGCATACAGGAACTTCATTCCGCCCTCAGTAAATGCCTTGTGTTCCGTCTTAAGATGTGCCAGCGTGCGATAAAAGCCAAAAATCTCTTCCTTCTGAAAATCTTTGCCCCAGGGCATGGGATAACGGCAGCCCTCATTGCTGTCAATGGTTCCGTCCACGCCTGCTTCATCTCCGTAATAGACAGACGGCGCACCAATCAAAGCAAACTGCAATATCACTGCCCCTCTGTATTCCTCAGGATGAACCTTGGGATTGTTGTGCAATCTGGATACATCATGGCTGTCAATTAAGTTAAACTGATTCTGCCACATGACATAGGGCAGCTTCGCCAAATGCTCCGTCACTCTTGCCTGTACATCCTCAGCGGTCATCTTGTAGCGAATGCTTCTTAGGATTTCATTTCTGCCCATGAATAAATCAGGCTCCCCAACAAACTGACGAAGCACACGGCCACAGCCATAGTAATTCATGGGAGAATCCCATTCGTCCCCCTGCAGATAATGAGCGCAATCACCCCAGTCTTCCGCAAGAATATAGGCTTCGTCATTCTCTTCACGAATGCTCCTACGAATCTCGGGCCACAATTCATCCGCCAGCTGTACCTCGTTATTTCTGGCAAACACATCCGCCACATCGAATCTCCAGCCGTCAATGCAATAGGGCTCCCTCAGCCATTTGCGAAGCACAGAGGCCTCATTTCTGTAAATCACATCCCGCAGCTTATCCGCGGTATAGTTCAGAGTGGGCAAATCCTTCACATCATACCAGCCCACATAGTCATTGGTACCCTCCTTGAAGAAATAAAAGCTCCTCTCCTCGGAATCCGGATTGTTGTATGCTCCCTCGGACTTATCAAAGAACAAACCGTCGCGGTTGAACCAGCGATGAGCTGTTCCCGTATGATTGATGGAGATATCCAAAATCAGCTTCATTCCATTCTCATGCAGCGACTTGGAAAGCTCTGCCAATGCTTCATCTCCGCCGAAATGCGGGTCGACATGAAAGTAATCGATACAGTCATATTTATGTACGGAGGGCGCCAGAAAAATGGGATTCAAATAAATTGCCGTAACTCCCAAATCCTTCAGATACGGTATTTTCTCCTTTACTCCCTCCAAATCTCCGCCGTAGAAATCCAAGCAGAATCCTTTTTCATAGGGCAACGGTGTCTCGTCCCAGCTCTTCATGCGAATGGTATCATGTCCGTTTAACTGATACTCTCCGTCCTTCACATCATTATCCGGATTGCCATTGCAGAAACGCTCCGGGAAAATCTGGTAAAATACAGAATTCTTCACCCAAGACGGCTGCCTGTAATCCGCCAACAGCACAAAGTCATAGGTATGGTCCGGCACATAGGTGGTGATTTCCTTCTGGTTATAAAAATATACAATATCATCACATACAAGATAAAAATGATACTGCATTCTGTTCTCTGTCATCTTCAACTCTGCCGCATAGTATGCCAGGCCATGCTCCGTCTTGGTCTTTTTCGCCTCGACGAGCAGCTCAGCACCGTTGGGAATGGTTCTCAGGAAAACATGCTGAATGGGAGCGTCCTCATATGCCCGAAGCATGATTGTCACCGTCTCATACAGCTTCGGCTGAGGATTGCTCACAAAGCATTGTGTGCCGTCACTATATACGCTTTCCAACCATTTGTCCATGCTCATCCCCTCCTCCAATCAATTCTGTCTTTTTATACAAATATCTCTTTCACGGATTGTCTCTCAACAATCTCCACATCCACCGTCTTATTCATGGCGCGTTTCTCTTTTCTGCGTATCATCTTAAACAGGCAATCGCCTGCAAGGAACGCTTTCTGTTCCAAATTCTGGGAAACCGTTGTCAGCTGCGGATTGGAATATCTGCATGAGGGCAGATTATCGAAGCCGATGACCGAAATATCTCCCGGCACATTCAGACCGCATAACCGCAAGCCTTCCATCACGCCAAAAGCCAGAATATCCGACATGGCCACCACAGCAGTGACTCCCAGATTGGAAAAGGCTATCTTTCTTCCCATATTTACGCCCGCCTCATAGGTTGTGATTGCCTCAAAGATGTTCTCCGAGGTGATTGCAACCTGTCTCTCCTTGCAGGCATCACTGAAGCCGCAGAATCTGTTATGAATAACGCCGGGGCTCTCCACATTAGGACCCACGAAAGCAATTTTTCTGTGCCCCTTTGCCAGCAGATATCTGGCAGCCAGAAAACCACCCTTGTAATCGTCAATTCCCACATTGGCAATTCCCAAATCCTCTGCATAAGTGTCAATATAAACCGTCGGCACGCGAAGATGCTTCTCAATATGCGGAACCTCTTCCTTGTATGCTCCCAGAAGAATCACTCCGTCAACATTCCAGGTGGAGAAAATCGGCACAATCTCCTTGCACTTACCTACCGAACGAATCATCAGATAATATCCCTGCTTTCGCACATAATTCTCCAGCAATGCAACCATTTGCGCATTGTAAGGGCTGGACGCGAAGGCTTCATCCTCCCCCAGGTTGGGGATGACCAATCCGATAATCTTACTCTCCTTCAGTGCCAGACTTCTGGCTGTGGCATTCGGTCTGTAATGATTTTCCTCAATTATCTTCTGTACCTTAGCCACAGTTTCCTTTGACACCTTGTTATAGTTGCCGTTGATGACGTTGGAAACGGTTGCCGTGCTGACACCTGCCTGCAATGCGATATCCTTTATCTTCATCTGAAGTCCTTCCCGTCCTTTCAATTGTTTTGCTTATCTCTTAGCGGTTTTAAGAAGCTGCTGCATGGTCTTTACCCGTGCACTCAACCCCCTCATGCTCTTCATGCTCCACTCCCAGTTGGGACTGCCAACGGTTCCCGGAGTATTCAATCTCGCGCTGTCATCCAGCTCCAAGATATCCATTACCGGAATGATTGCAAGCTTTGCCCTGCTCTCGTAGGTATAACGAAGCAGCCTGCGGCATACGCTTTCGCCCGGCTTACCAAGCTTGGAAAGCTTCTTGCGGACAGCCCTCTTAGACTCTTCATCAAGATCAGCATACCAGCCCTTCACCGTCTGGTTATCATGGGTTCCTGTATATATCAGCTGATGCTCCACAGTGGGGTCCTCCTCCGACAGGAAGGAAAACTCAACAATATTCATTCCCATAAAATGATAATGGTCTCTTAAGGTCAATACCTGAGGACGCAAATCTCCCAAATCCTCAGCCACAATCTGAATGTTCGGCAGTTTCTCGAACACAGTGTCAAAGAGCTCGTAGCCGGGTGCTTCCACCCACTCTCCCTCGATGGCTGTATCACAGGAAGACGGAATCTTCCAGTAGGTATCAAAGGCTCTGAAGTGGTCGATACGGATAATGTCATACAGCTGACTGCTGTAAGCCAAACGGTCAATCCAAAATACAAATTGGTTCTTTTTCAGATAATCCCAGTCATAAATAGGGTTGCCCCATCTCTGTCCGGTCACGCTGAAGTAATCAGGCGGAACACCGGCGATAAAGGTGGGCTGACCGTCTGCTCCAAGCAGAAAATTCTCCCGGCAGCTCCACACATCCAACGAGTCTATACCCACATAGAAAGGGATATCTCCCATGATGCTGACACCCTTTTTGTTAGCATACCTCTTCAAATCATTCCACTGCTTATAGAACATATACTGCAGGAACATCTGATACTGAATTTCTTCCTCCAGGTGACTGATATCATACCTGTGATTCAAAATCCAGTCCTGCTGCTCCTTAGGCCATTCATTCCAGCAGCGCAAATCGTTCTGTTTCTTGAGTGCGATAAATACTGCATAAGGATACACCCAGTCCATCTCCGCAAACCTTAAAAATGCCTTGGACTTTGACTCTTTTTCCCAAAATACCTTGTAGGCCTCCCTCAGATAGGGGGCCTTGTAGTCTCTCGCCTTCTCATACTCCACCTTGTCAGCCTTGCCATACTCCTCTTCAAAGCTTTTTCTGCCTTTGATATAACCGGCCTTCTCCAGAAGTCCAAGGTCAATATAGAGTTCATCTCCTGCAAAGGAGGAGAAGGGCTGATAGGGGGAATTGCCGTATCCCAAGGGATTCAGAGGTAAAAGCTGCCAGATTTTCATTCCCATCTCTGCAATGCAGTCCACAAAGGCATATGCTTCCTTTCCGAAGCTTCCCGCACCATCCTTGGAGGGAAGAGATGCCACCGGCATCAACACACCCGCCACACGCTTTTCAGTTATGCTTTTCTTACTCATCTTCTATTCCTCCGTCACCATTATCCAAAACTCCCAGGGCTGAACGGTCACCTCACCACTCAATCCCTCATCGCTCACGGGGTGGTCTTCCATATTGATGTTTTCTGCGCTCTCGGAATGGAGCAGAACCGTCTCTGTTCCGTCTACAACCGCAGACAAATCCACCGTCTGCTCTCTCTTGGACAGATTGAAAATGCACTTCACAACATTACCGTCCATCTCACGATAGAATACAAACATATTCTTGTTGTCCAAATCATAGTAATTGATGGCACCGCCGTAATTGCCGCTGTATAGTGCAGGATTCTCGCTTCTGATAGCACTCAGCTCCGCAAGCAGCGGTCTGTAATCATATTCGGAGCTGTTCCAGTCTATGGGATCCTTCTCCATGAATGCAATTGCATGGTCCAGGCCAATCTCATCCCCCGTGTAAATCAGCGGCACTCCGGGAATGGTGTAGAGGAAGGAGAACATAATCGGCATGGTCTCGGGTCCGAACGCCTCCATAATGGTTCTCTCATAGGAATTCTTATCATGATTATCCATGAAATTCAAGGTATAGGTTCCGTCCGGGTAATTGTCCGGTATGTATATTTTCAGGATGTTCGCCTTCTTGGCGTCCTTTGCCACACCAATCATGGCATCATAGAGATTCCAGTTATAATTCACGTCAAAGGCTTTCTCCAAAAGCTCCTTCTTTAATTCATCCTCCGCCAGCATATATATGGGCTTAACCTTATCCAGATCCTCCCTTGCAGTCTCCCAGAAATCCTGCGGTACACCTGTAGCATAATCACATCGGAAGCCGTCAATATCATATTCCGTAATCCAATACTTCATACACGCAATCATCTCTTCGCGCATTTCCATATTGTCGTAATTCAAATCTGCCACATCCGGCCATCCCATTCCTTCCGGTGAGATGATGGTTCCCAGAATATCCTGTGTGTACCATTCCGGATGCTCTGTAATCCATGCACAGTCCCAGCCGGTATGATTTGCCACCCAGTCCATCATGACCTTCATGCCCATCTCGTGTGCCTTGTCCACCAATGCCTTAAAGTCTTCTGCAGTACCGAATTCCGGATTGACTGCGCGATAATCTGTGATGGAATAATAGGAGCCCAAGGTTCCGGAACGTTTCTTCTCGGAAATCGGATGAATGGGCATGAACCAAAGCGTATTAATACCCGCATCCTTCAAGGTCTGTAAGTGCTCTGAAAAGGCATTAAAGGTACCCTCCTTCGTATACTGTCTTACATTAACCTCATATATCACTGCGTCCTTGGTCCACTCGGGCTGAAAGCGGGGCTCAGCTGCTTCCTTTGCAGTCTCCTGTTCCGTCTCTGCTACCGCGCCGGCATTTGCAGTCACCTCATCTTCTGTCGCAGCCGTCTCCGTTGTCACCATCGCTTCCGCAGCCTCCAAGGTATCCGTTGTTCCCTCTGCAGGTGCTGCTGCTTCCCCTGAGCAGCCTGCCACAGAAAGCACCATTGTACACACTAAAGCCATCGCTGTTTTTCTTTTCATCTTCCTTCTCCTCATTTGGTGTTAAACGTTTAACTCTTTTTTTCGACTCTTCTGTTGGTTTTTTATGCTTTCATTCTGTTTTTATTCTTTTTCTGTTGCATTTTACCTAAATAATAATCTGATACAGTTAGGTTAACCGCTTAGCCTATTTTCTTTAAAAAATGATTTGAAGAAATATTTTCAAATCACTTTTATCATAAGTTATTATAGGATATTTGTCAATGGTTTCCTATACAAAGTTTTATGTCAAACGCCGGCAGAAACAAGTTCCTGCCGGCATTTCTTTTTTCTTACTTTCCTCTGTTGAATTTGTTCATATTCGGTAAGAACTGCCACGGCTTCAGCAAATCAGAAATTGTCCAGTTAGGCTTTGTCCAGTTAGGCTTTGTCCAGTTAGGCTTTGTCCAATCCGGTTTTGTCCAATTGGGTTTTATCCAATCCGGGAGGGTCCAGTTGGGCTTTGTCCAGTCAGGCTTTGTCCAATTGGGCTTTATCCAGTCAGGAATGATGCAGCCGGGCTTATTGTTGTCATCCGAAGCATCACCGCTCTCATCATCCTTATCTTCACCGGACACATCACCGGTCTCATCGTCCTTATCGTCAGCTTCCACAATGCCCTCGTCCACTAAGGTGAGCACAAAGTTGGGTGCCTGATCATTGATCCATTCCCCTTCAATATTGCTGACAGTCAGCTTACCCAGACTGCCCGAGCCGGTTCCGTTCAAATACTCAAACACTGCATTTTTCGCCCCGTTAATGGTATTATTGCTGATACTGAGACCGGAAAGCTCACTATTGCACTCAATAGTAATACCTACCTGAGGGCAATCATTCATCAGGTTGTTATTGATATTGTAGCCGGTGGTCATCGGGCTCCAAGAGGACCAAACCCAAATAGCGCCAATCTGATAGTTCTCATCCGTCTGCATGGAACCGCATCTGTCAAGGACATTGTTCTGAATCGTGATAGGACCCACATAGCCTTTTGCAGTATCGAACTCAGAGCCTGTGACAATACCCGCTCCATTATTGATAGTATCCGCCACATAGTTATTGTCTACCACATTGTTACCGCCGCCATAGATTGCAATACCGTTTGCCAGAGTGGGGATTTGAACAGTATTGTGAGCTATGGTATTGCCGGAGCAATCAGCCAGCCAGGGCCAGATTGCGATACCATCATCACCGGTATTTCTCAAGCTGTTATTACGGACAGTAGCGTTCGTGGTCCCTGAGCAGAGATTGATTCCGTCAGCGTAAGTGTTGCGGATACGACATCCCTGAACGACCATACCATCCGTATTTGCAGACCACACACCCACCTTAATATGCTCCATCCAGATATTCTGAATGGTAAGGTTGGTTGCACGTTTTCCGTTTCCTTCAAAGCCGGCCAAATCTCCGCTATCATCACGGACAGTAGATACTCCGTTGATTGCAAAATCAAAGAATTTGCTGGTTCCTTCGTACTTGAAGGCTGCTCCTGCACCATTCAGATTGGTATACCACATACCGGCACCCCGAATGGTCACACCTGCTGCCACCAGAGCTTCCTTCTCCACCAGATCAAAGCTGCCTGCAGGAATCCAAACCTCTTTACCCTGCTCCCGTGCAGCAGCGATACAGGCAACAAATGCGTCACGGTCGTCCAGACCGTCATTTGCAACAGCGCCGAAATCCGTAACAGACAAACTGTTTTCCGGCTGCTCTAAGGGGGCGCCAACAAGCTCACACTCAATGAAATCAACGATATAGTACTCTGCCGTATCATCTGCATCCTTCTGCAGTCTGATAGTAGTTCCCGCCGGAAGCGTCTCGCCCAGGAATACTCTGGTCTCGTCAAAGAACCGATGAGCCATTCCGTTAGCCGGATTATTGTTGAAGGGATATCCTCCATAAACCCAAGCATACTTTGAGGTCAACGCCAAATCCTGAAGTTCTGTGCCGTTTACATACATGCTTAAGCCGGCTTCCGTTCCGCTTCCGTCAGCATTGTCAGGCATACAATAGCGCAATACCAGACTGTTTGCAGCTTCTGTCAAGGTGAATTCCACATAATCACCTTCCGTCTTCAGTTTCACAGCCTGACGGCCACCGGCCTCTGACTGGATGGTCTCTCTGTATGCAAACGCTTTCTCAAGCACCTCCGCATTGGTAACTGCCGCCTCTGCTTCATAGGTTACATAAGGCAATACGGCACCGGCGCCATCATAGCTCACAGTATAACCATCCAAGTCTGCATTAGGACCTTCCTCACAGCCGTCATCATACACATCATTCGCTGCCGCTTCCTCGGCCTCTGTCGCCGTAGCATATGTTCCGCCCGCTACAGTAATATACACGTTTTCCGTCTCATCAATCAAAATATCCTCTGTCTGGTTCACGCCGTCATTAAAGATAATAAAAAACGGATTTTCCTGAGAAGGAATACGGGGAACGGTTACCTTCCACCAGTTTTCTCCGACCTCGGGAGCCGCCTCAGCTGCCTTTCCCGGCCAGCCGCTGCCTACGGTGATGCCGACTCCGTCTTCCTCTCTGTATACATAGCCGTTGATATCTCCCCAGCCCCTGCTGTTATAGAAATACAGCGTAGCCATTTTGTCGGGATCACCCATTCCCATAGCCAGCTCCGCTTCCTCCAAGGAACCGTATGCCGCTACATTTCCATCTTCCTTACAGCCTGCCACATAGACCTGCTTGTCGGTCTGGATAAGCAGTTCTGCACGGATGGACTCTGTCGTATCACTCTTCTCATGGAAGATAATATTGAATTTAGGCTTTGCAGGCACGGTAGCCTTCACCCAGTGCTCTCCAAGCTCGGGAGCCGCCTCTGTATCTGCGCCCGGCCAGCCTCCCAGCACCTGACCAGCGTCACCGTAAACATACGCGGCAACATTTTCCCAACCCTTGCTGTTGAGATAGTAAACCACGGTTTCATTCACAATCCCCACCGACCTTTCTGCGTCCGCCTGGGATGTGTACAGAGTTGCATCATTCTTTGCGGTAATATAATTATTCTCATAGTTCGAAATATTGATATCGGCAAGCTGATTGCCTGCTCCATCATTGAAAATTACAGTAAAAGGAGTAAGCATTGCATTTACCGGAAGCTCAACCTGCCACCAGTTTCCGCCCAAATCGGTGGCCTGTGTAGCCTTCACGCCGGGCCATCCTGCTGCCACGGGTGCATCATTCGCGTATGCATATGCATAAACCTCCTCAAATTTCGCAGCTTCCCCGTCGTAATTCAGGAAGTAGATGACAGTTGAGGTATCTCCGAGCGCCTGTTCTGCAGCCTCCTTGCTTGTATAAGACTGTGCCGTCGCCGTCACAAAGAGATTCTCCGCTGCGGGCAGATAAAGCTCTGCACGTTCAGAATCATTTGCTTTATTGTAGAAAATAACGCTGTAGGGGGGAGCCTCCGATACCGTAACCTTCACCCAATCGGCTCCTAATTCACCTGCCGCTACAGCCGTGGTGTCTCCCCACTCTCCAAGCAGTGCTCCCTTGTCCCCATAAATATAGGCTCCAACCTCTGCCCACTTTCCGGAATTCAGGAAGTAAAGATTGACGCCCGTGGCATCACCAAAGGCGATTTCCGCTTCCAAGGCAGAAGCGTAGTTTGCAGTCATGGTTGCATATACATTGGTTTTATTTTCAATATAAGCATCCACTCTCTCCGCATCATTCTCCGCATTGAAGAAAATGACATGGAATGCCGGATCTGCAGGAACCTCAAGCTCCATCCACTTCTCTCCGATTTCCGATTCTGCCGCTGTCACTCCGGGCCAGCCGGGCAGAGCACCATCATTGCTTGTACCCCACACATAGGCGTTCACCGTTGTCCATCCCTCACTGTTGTAGAAATATACCTTCGTGGAAGCCAAAGCCGATGCAGCCAGGGACGCCTCTGCCTCCTCCCTGCTTGTAAAGGATTGTGCTTTTGCCGTGACATAGATATTCTCCGCTGTGGGAAGATAGAGCTCCGCACGCTCGGAATCATTCGCTTTATTGTAGAAAATAATACTGCAGGGAGGTGTTCCCGTTGCAGTTACCTTCATCCAGTTGCCACCCAATTCTGTTGCCGGCTCTGCCGTGGTAGTTCCCCAGCCTCCCAGCAATTCTCCCTGCTCGCCGTATATATACGCGCCTACCTCTGCCCATTCATCGCTGTTCAGAAAGTAAATGGTCGTATTTTCAGCTGCTTTGACCTGAATTGTACTGCAATCCGTTACAAACAGCCCGGCTACTAACATGCACACAGCACAGACGTATGCAATGAGTCTTTTGATACCCTTCTTTCTCATAAAATTATCCTCTCTCCATTAGGTTTTATTAAGTTAACCGTTTAACTTATCAACACTATTAATCTTAATTTATCTTGATATATTTGTCAATTATTCAATTCATTTAACCTCTATTCTTGTTACTTTGTCACAAAAGCCTCAATCAGTTGGTCGGTTCTTCTTTTGATTTTTTGTAAATTATCCCGATATCACGAAGGAACGAATCAGGTAATCCGACGCTTTCACTTGACAAAAGGCGCTGAAACAGATACACTTATAGAGCCGTACATTTCGGAGCACTTTGGCGGCATGTTGAAGCTCGGTCTCACGCAATGAGAATCTGCGAACCGTGTCAGGTTGGGAACAAAGCAGCACTAAGCAGAACCTTTCATGTGCCGTGAACCAACCGGGTGGAGCTGTCGCCAAAGCCGGATGTGCGGTATTTGTATCTCAATCCCTGAACTATCAAACGAGGAAACCATGAACGACCATCCGTCCGAAAGCTTAAAGCAAATTGAACACCATATGCAGGATTGCACACTTTGTGCCAGAGCCTGCCATGTGAACCGCCTCGCCGGGCAGACCGGTTACTGCGGTCAGACCGCAGAGGTGACTGCTGCCAGAGCAGCATTGCACTTCTGGGAGGAGCCCTGTATCTCCGGAACCAACGGCTCCGGCACGGTATTCTTCTCAGGCTGTAGTCTGCGATGTATCTACTGTCAGAATCATGATATAGCATTGGGAGAAAAGAAAAAGCCTGTCTCTCCCGACAGACTTGCAGATATATTTCTGGAGCTTCAGATGCAGGGTGCCCACAATATCAATCTGGTCACCCCCACTCACTTTATTCCCCAGATTCGATATGCCCTGTTGAAAGCAAAAGAAATGGGGTTATCCATTCCCATTGTCTATAACACCGGAAGCTACGAGGAAGCAGAGTCCCTGCGTCTGTTGGAGGGTCTCATCGATATCTATCTTCCTGACTTAAAATACTATTCTTCCGAATTAAGCGCTGCATACTCCCATGCTCCGGATTATTTTGTCAAAGCCACTGCAGCAATCGCAGAAATGTACCGTCAAGTCGGAAAACCCGTAATTGACACATCTGTCGGAATTATGAAACGCGGAATCATTGTACGTCACTTGCTGCTTCCCGGTCAAACAAAGGATTCCAAGAAAATTCTTCGTTATCTGCACGAAACCTATGGTAATGACATTTATGTCAGTATCATGAATCAGTATACTCCGCTCCCTCAGGTAGCTTCCGTCCCGGAGCTGAACCGCAAGGTCTCTTCCGGGGAATACGAACGGCTATTACGTTTTGCCGAAGCAATCGGCATCGAGAAAGGGTTCCGGCAAGAAGGGGAAGCTGCTGACGAAAGCTTCATTCCGCCCTTCCATTTTGAAGGGCTGCTATAACCTACAATTCAACCCTCATCAGATAATAGCCAAAATCTCCCGTCTGCGTCGGTTCTTCATAGCACTCAAAGCTTTCAAAGCCAAACATGACTGCCACCTGCTTTTCTCTTTCATAGAAATTTCCGGGCACACCTATGTAGTACCGCACCTCACCCCTACACTCTGTCTTCTTCAAGATCAGATGTCTGTAATTATGATATCCATGGAGCAGGAAGCTATTATTTGCCAGGCCGAAGTATCTGTACGGCAGAATCACAAAATCATTCGGTCCCACGGACAGATATTCTCTCTCGTCCCGAAAGGGACTGATATGCGGATAAATTGTCCACAGCTGTTTCCATTTATCGTCATGCAGAGGAAAATGTTCCCCTTCGACGGCATTTTCTTCCCCGATGTCTTTTACTGCATCCCCTGCACCGAACCTTCCCTCCGCCACCTCAGCCGCCTCCACTATGGGTTCCTCTGCTGTCACCTTAGCGGCCTCTGCTGTTGCCTCCTCAGCTGTCACCTTAGCGACCTCTGCTGTTGTCTCCTCAGCAACCTCCACTGCTGCTTCCTCAGGCTCCTTCACAATTCCACAAATCTCCTGTTCTGTATCAATGGAGATTCTTACCGCCCTCAGCTCATCATAAGCTATTCCCGTATGTCCGATATCCTGCACGTCCTGCTGCAGGAGACATTTCACACCCCTTCCCTGCACAATCTTTACTTCACACAAAGCATTCTCCCTTCCTCCGCCTATCAGGGAAACCTGTGCCGGTGCAGAGGCCATTGACGGCAGATTACATATATGAATGGTCAGATTGCACGTTTTATCTCTCCCCTCAATTTTTATAAAACCTGCATTTCCCTTGCGTTCCTTTGACACCATATAATCTAAATAGACAATTTTTCTCTCATAAAGCATAAAAATTCCCCCGAATATCCTGCATTGGACAAACAACTTCCAATCCATTCTATTCAGGGGGACGATAAATTATTCCATAAGTATTTCATAATTTATTTAAAGACAGATTTTATTTATGTTCAGTTAAACATACCGAAAGCATAACAGGAAAATGCGTAAAAGAAAAAACTGTTATAATTCCTGCAATACAGGAAAATACGAATTCTCTAGTCGTTCTCATATTTTATGTAATATCTCCAATAATTGCCGTCAACAATCTCATCTGCACAATACTCTTCTTCTATCCACTGCATCAGCCATTCATTTTTCAGCAGGTCCCAGCTAAGTTCTCCAAAGCCCGAAGAAAGTGCTATCACATTTGGATACTTTTCAGGATTTAGTTTCCAATAATATAAAAGATTTTCATTGTAGGTTGGTGTCGACATTACAGTCGGCGCCCCTATTTTAACATTCTCATAAAAATATCCCAGCGTATCTACAGGTTCTCCTAACAGCCAGATGGTATCTCCTGCTTTTATATATTCCTTCCACTCTGCATAACTGTCTCTTTGTCTCGCCGCACCTTCTTCATCCGTGATAATGCCAAAAGCGGGACCGCTGCGGATCAATGCCAAATCAGACAGTACAGAGCAAATCTGTCCGCGTCCATAAATCGGGATATGAAGAAACAGACTTCTGAATATAATCAAACACAAAAATACATGTACCCCTGCCAAAAAAGTTTTTTTCAAGATCTGCTGCGACGCAACCTGCTGATACCAACGATAGATTGGCAGTACACTTGCACAAATCAAAATCAGCGCATATGTCACAGCCTGCAAAAATGCATGATCCGATAATATGAGTGTTGCAATAAGACTCATCAGACTTATCCACACAGCAATATCATAAAAGCGTTTTTCTTCCTCCGAAAGCAAGCTTCTTTTGATAAATCCGACACATAGAATAACAATAAACGGAAACGCATACCCGCCTCTGTTTGTGGTAGACAAAATATTGACCAACAAAAATATCTGTAAGACAAACCACGAAATACAAAACCAGTCTATTCCGGAAACTTTTTTGTGCTTTATGAACCACGCCGCCACAAAGCCTATTGCAGCCACACCAAGCAGCATTCCAAATATCATACCGATATTTCGGATATGTCCAAGGGTTTTCGTCAACATATCAACCGTATGTGACGGTTCCAATGCCAACGCATGCTCCAAGCACTTTATGATTGTAGACCACCCGTTTTTCCAAAGCAGGTATCCTGCAAATGTTCCTCCGATCAATACACACGTGCCGGAAAAAAGAGCAATATCCCGTCCCGTCTTTTTTGAATACTTTACTAGAAGTATCACAACCGCCGCATAAGTAATGATAACTGATGGGTAGGACAATACAGCCAGGCAAAGACTTACAGCTCCCAAAATCAGATACTCTGTCTTCTCTGATGAAAAAAAGCGAACCAGACACAAAAAAAGTAATGTACTAAACCATAGCTGCATATTTCCAAATTCCGGCGTCAATACTTCCTTAGGTGAAATTAAAAAATACAGCATCGCTGCCAAAAGTGCCGGTTCTTTATCCGTCAGCTTCCTACATGCACGATATAATAGTATACCGAGCCCGCCCCGGATCAGATAACCACACACCTGTGTAAATAAAACGAGACCCGTCGTTGTACGTGTGATAGAAGTATACAGCCAGATCAACGCCGCACACAAAAAAGCCGACGTCTGATGAGGCTCCCACATCTGTGTGATCATTGCATCTCCCTGCAAAATCCTAAGCCCCATCGCTAACTGATATTCCGCATCGTAATTGATATTCGTAAAGAGAAACGACACACTCACCAATACCAATAAAAGTGTATATATCAGATATACCTTATTTGCTTTTATAAATTTCATAAAATATATACTCCCGAATTTACACCTCACCAAAAATCATCTAGAATTGCTGATTGTCTAAGTATTTCATGTAATTGACAACCATCAAAGCAATTTTAAAGGTCAAAGCATCATCGAAGCTTCTTAAATCCAAGCCCGTACTCTTTTGAATCTTCTCGATACGATATACCAATGTATTCCGATGCACAAACAGCTGTCTGGAGGTCTCAGATACATTTAAATTGTTCTCAAAGAATTTATTCAAGGTATGCAGGGTTTCCTCATCCAAGTCAGCGGGAACATTCTCACCGAAGATTTCCTCAATAAAAATTTTACAGAGGTTTACCGGCAGCTGATAAATCAAGCGCCCGATACCCAGTTCACTGTACGCAGCAATATTTTTCTCAGCATAGAAAATCTTACCCACATCCAAAGCCATTTTTGCTTCTTTATAGGACTTGGACACATCCTTAAGCTCATTTACCACAGTACCATAGGCAACTCTGACATTGGTCATTGCCTCCGCATTCATCATTGCAACAATGGTCTTTGCCACTTCAGCCAACGCAGTCGCTGATGTGTCACCATCCAGTGCCTTGACCAGAATCACATTGCTCTCATCCACTGCCGTGATGTAATCGCCTGCCTGTGTAGAAAACATACCCTTTAAAAGCTCCGTTATCAGCCCGTCCTTCTCCAGCTTGGTCTCCACCAAATATACCGCTCTGGGAATCGCTGTGTCAATATGCAGCTTTTTCGCTCGATTATAGATATCAACCAGTAGCAGATTGTCTAAAATCAAGTTCTGGAAGAAATTATTGCGGTCATATCTTTCCTTGTAGGCAATCACAAGATTCTGTATCTGGCTGACAGCAATTCTGCCTACCATATACACATCATCGCTCATACCCTTTGCCACCAGAATATATAACAGTTCACCCTCATCCAGAATTTTCAGAAGATGATGTGCTCCAATCACCTGACTGTCCGCAGGCGACTCAGCAAATCCGGTAATCAGATTGGCCGCCATGTCGCTGTATGACATGGTGGTAGCTACCACCGTTCCGGACAGGTCGTACACGCCCAAATCCACTTTTGTAATCGCCTTTAGTTCGTCAATACTGGTTTGAATTGTCTGACTTGATATCATACTCCACCTTTTCTCCGTAAACCGGACTGCTTAACGCCGGTTCCTGCGGCATTTAAAAATAGGGGTGCTGTTTCCAGCACCCCCTGAATCTCTTTACTAGTTGGTGATAACCTGCTCGGTCTCTTTGTCGAATACATGAATCTTCTCAACATCAAGAGCGAACTTAACTACATCGCCGGGTCTTGCATTTGTACGGGAATCTACTCTTGCAGTGATAGGGAACTCATCCAAATCAAAGTATAAGTAAACTTCTGCACCAAGCAACTCATAAACCTTAACGGTTGACTCAAATACGCTCTGAGGTGAGCTCTCAATGAACATCTCGGAATCATATACATCCTCAGGACGAATACCGAAGGTAACAACCTTTCCGTCATAACCACCCTCAATAAGCTTCTTGGATTTTGCAGGAGGAAGAGGAATGCTGTGACCTGCAATCTCCAGGTTTGCAACACTGCCATCAACCTTAACGGTAGCATCTAAGAAGTTCATCTGAGGAGATCCCATGAATCCTGCTACGAACAGGTTAGCGGGCTTCTCATACAAGTTCTGAGGGGTATCAACCTGCTGGATAACACCATCCTTCATAACTACGATTCTGTCACCAAGGGTCATAGCCTCTGTCTGGTCATGTGTAACGTAGATGATGGTGGTACCTAATCTCTGATGTAATTTTGCAATCTCAATACGCATCTGAACACGCAATTTTGCATCCAGGTTGGAAAGAGGCTCATCCATAAGGAATACCTTAGGATTACGAACGATAGCACGTCCCATAGCA
>CAZPRB010000027.1:0-25506 GCA_964588645.1 uncultured Acetatifactor sp.
TATTGTTTGTGATACCAATTATTTGTTGGATATATATGACCATTTTTGTGATGACCACAGAAGAAAAATGGCTTAAAAAGCTATATGGAGAGGATTACATAGACTACTGCAAGAAAGTGAATCGATGTATTCCATGGTTTCCCAAAAAGTAGGAAAAAAGCATCTATAATCATGGAAATAGCACGTTCTAGATGCTCCGAAATACTTGCTGTAGAAACTTAAGGCATATAGAATCGTGAAAATTCAGTTTTCTAGATGCTGGAAATATTTTATTTTGCTTTGATATTAGGTTTTCGGGCAGATAGAAACCCCAAAAGGAATCAAAATAGATGCCATAAGAGCAGATAGATTTGCAGATTTATGGATTTCTAGATGCTAATCAATTCAAAATCAGAGAAATGCCGGCATCTATATTTGACGAAAATAGAGTTTCTGTACGCCATATGGTCCCAAATGACAACCTTCGGACATAAGCCGCGCCAAAAGTTGCGCCAATATTTGCGCCAAAAGTTGCGCCATAAGTCACGCTGAGAACTAAGCCAAGAACCGCACCAAGAGAAAAATTGTTAGGGAGAGACTATGAACACACTGGAAGTAATCAATAAGAGACGCAGCTATCGGGGTGAATATTTGGAGACACCCGTGCCGAGAGAGCATTTGATTCAGATTATGGAGGCAGGGCTGGCAGCGCCTTCCGGGTCCAATAAGCAGACTACAAGTCTGATTGCCGTTGATGATGCCGGAATCATTAAGAAATTGTATGAAGTAATCAACCGTCCGCTCGGAGCCACTGCACCGGCTATGATTTGTGTATTGACCAGAAGAATCTGTGCCTATAAGGGGAATTGCTATGCAGTGCAGGACTATGCTGCTGCTATTGAGAATATGCTTTTGGCAATTGTGGATTTAGGTTATGAAAGCTGTTGGGTAGAAGGATATGTCACTGACACGGACCGGGTAGGATATCAAATGGCTCAGATATTAGGAGTGCCGGATGAATATGAATTGATTGCATTTCTGCCTGTTGGTGTGGCGAAGGATGCCTGTCGGGAGATTTCTAAGCTACCCTTTGAGAAAAGAGCCTGGTTCAATGGATTTGGACAGAATAATGAAATCAGGATTATGAAAAAACAACCTATCACAACCTTCGAGGAGGCTGTAGAGTATCTCTACAAGGTTCCCAGGTTTACCACGAAAAACAGTCCGGAGGATACGAGGGCATATCTTCGCAAGCTGGGAAATCCGGAACAGAATATGAAAATTATCCATGTGGCAGGCACAAACGGCAAGGGCTCCGTCTGTGCCTACATGCGTTGTATTTTGGAGGAGGCAGGATACACTACGGCGGTGTTTACCTCCCCCCATCTGGTAGACATCAGGGAGCGTTTCCTGATCAAAGGACAGATGGTGAGCAAGGAGGCATTCCTGGAGGCATTCCTGAGAGTGTACAACGGTTTGAATGGGACGGCGTTGGAACAGGAAAAGGGGGACAAGCAGGAAAAGGCAACCACAGCATATCATCCTACCTTCTTTGAGTATCTGTTCTTCATGGCAATGCTGCTGTTTGAGGCTGCAGATGTGGATTACTGTATTCTGGAGACCGGCTTGGGCGGCAGGCTGGATGCGACGAATTCCGTGAGCAGGAAGGAACTTAGTGTCATCACCCGCATCGGTCTGGACCATGTGGAGTATCTGGGGGATACCTTGGAGCAAATCGCCGGGGAGAAGGCGGGTATTATGCAGGCGGGAGCACCTGTGGTCTTTGCGGATACGGACGAGGCGGTTACCGGTGTATTTCGGAATTATGCGAGGGAATTAGGAATTTCTGCGTATTCGGTGTCGAAAAAAGACTATGCTTTCTTGCGTTTTCAGAATAAAACCATTGATTTTTCCGTTCATACTGAGTATTATGATTATGTTAGGCTTACTTTGCAGACGATTGCCGGATATCAGATGGAGAATGCTGCTTTGGCAGTACGCGCCATAGAAGTGTTGGACAAAGGCAGGACCATTTCCGCACAGAGCATTATCCGTGGCGTGGAGAAATGTCACTGGCAGGGACGGATGGAGGAAATTCTTCCCGATGTATTCGTAGACGGAGCACATAATGACGATGGTATCAGAGCATTTCTGGAGACTGTGAAGGAGGATGGTTGTATCGGAGCACGTATGCTGTTATTCGGTGTGGTGCAGGATAAGGACTATGCTCATATGATAGACAGACTGCTGGATGCAGGACTCTTTGAACGCATTGCAATCGCACATTTGCACACGGCAAGGTCGGCAGCCTTAGAGAGCCTAAAGGATATTTTTGAACACAGGAATACAGAACAGGCCGGTTGTGCATATACTCTGCATGACAGCGCAGCTTCAGCACTGCAGGAGCTGCTCGGCAGACAGAGGCAGGGAGACCGGATTTATATCGCGGGCAGTCTGTATCTGGTAGGTGAGATAAAGGAGTCGTTAGACCATGATTAATTTTGAAGAAGAACTGAAGAAATTTCATCCCAGCCTTGAGGTGGAGGATGCGGCAGAAGCAATTTACAACCAGGATTTGACAGATGTGGCAGATTTGTTGGTGAAGATGGTAAAGGAATCTGACGAGAAAGAGAACAAACAGTAGGAGGAAAAGCATGTTTTGCTATCATTGTGGCTGCCATTTGTCAGAACATGATTTTTGTACCGCCTGCGGAGCGGATGTATCTTTGTATAAGAGGATTTTACATGTCTCCAATATGTTCTACAACGAGGGTCTGGACAGAGCAGGTGTAAGAGATTTATCGGGTGCAATTACCAGTTTGCGGCAAAGCCTGAAGTTTAATAAGAATAATATTGAAGCCCGCAACCTTTTGGGTCTTGTGTATTTTGAGATGGGAGAGGTTGTCGCTGCGTTAAGTGAATGGGTTATCAGCAAGAATCTGAGACCGGAGAAAAATATTGCGGATGATTATATTGAGATGGTGCAGTCCAACGCATCCCGGCTGGATTCCATTAATCAGACCATCAAAAAGTACAATCAGGCACTTCTGTATTGTATGCAGGACAGCAAGGATTTGGCGATTATCCAGTTGAAGAAGGTGCTTTCCCTGAATCCCAAATTCATCCGTGCCCATCAGCTCTTAGCACTGTTGTACATAGACAGCGAGCAGTGGGAGCGTGCCCAAAGAGAATTGAAGAGATGTATGGATATTGACCGCAACAATACGCTTACGCTTCGCTATGCGAAGGAAGTGGAGAATATGTTGCTTCCGGATGAGAATGTGAATCAGCCCGGCAAGCGTAAGAAGGATGAATCGGTGCGCTATCAGAGCGACAATGAGATTATTATCCAGCCCTTGAATGTGAAGGAACAAAAGAGCGGTGGTGTATCCACGCTGGTCAATATCGGTATCGGTCTGGTCATCGGTTTGGCCGCCATGTATTTCCTGGTGGTTCCGGCGACGGTGTCCAATGCCAATGCGGAGGCTCAGAAGAAGATTACAGAGATTGGCAACGAGATGGATTCCAAGACCTCGCGTATTCAGGAGCTGGAAAGCGAAGTGGTTGCTTTGCAGGCAGACATTGACAATCTGAACGGGGAACTGGAAACCATTGTAGGAGCGGACGGAACGCTGCAGAATATAGACAGTCTGCTGGCGGCGGCATCCGCATATCTGGAGACGCAGGATGTGGAACAGACCGCTGCGAATTTGGAGAGCATTGCGCAGAGTATCAATATCAATGAGACCTCAGAGGCCTTTCAGAAGCTGTATCACACATTGCTGGCCACGATAGGTCCGCAGCTGTCTCTGACCTATTACGAGACGGGATATACCGCATATCAGGGCGAGGACTTCGCGGTAGCAATTGAAAATTTATCCAAAGCGGCATATTATGATGAGACCAATGCGGACGCCTTGTACTTCCTGGCGCAGTCATATCGTCGGAGCGATGACACTGAGAATGCCATCACAACCTATGACAAGGTAATAGAGCTGTTCCCCGGTACGGAGCGTGCCCGAAAAGCAAAAGAATACAGAGATAATCTTGCAGCAAATTAGATTTGAAATAAGATACCAAAGAAAAGGATTTACAGAAGCAGAATTCTGTAAATCCTTTTTTGTGCCTATTATGGTGAATTGTGCATTGGATGCAAAGCGGAGGTTCAATATGGAAGATTATCAAATCATTGACAACTGCCTGATGGTAAAGCTGCCGGAGGAGGTAGACCATTATCGGGCGGGCTTTATCTGTGAGCGTGCAGACAAGTATATTCTTCGGGAGGAGGTACAGCATGTGGTTTTTGACTTCGAGGATACCAGGTTTATGGACTCTTCCGGAATTGGCATTATCATGGGAAGATACCGTAAAATCGCCTGCTTTGGCGGAAAGGTCTATGTGATTCATGTGGACAGGCAGATTCAACGAATGCTTGCCATGTCCGGCCTTGCCAAGGTGGTGGAGGTATTGGCGTGAGCAAAGAAAACAGGGACTGTAGGTAAGGAGAGAAGAGAATATGAGTATGATTGCGGAAACAACAGAAAAGCAGGAATATCAGATACCGCGGACGGGAAGCGGTTTCAGGAATGAAGCAAATATCACATTTGATGCGATAGCGAGTAATGAGAGCTTTGCGCGAACGGCGGTTGCGGCCTTTGTGTCCCATCTGAATCTTACGATGGAGGAGCTGGCGGATATCAAGACTGCGGTGTCGGAAGCGGTTACCAATGCCATCATTCACGGGTATGAGAATTTTGAGGGCTATGGGAGATATGGTGACAGGCCATCCCTTGGATATGCGTTGCACCCGGGGAAGGTGGAGCTGCGTTGCCTTCTGGAAAGAGGGATTCTACATATTGAAGTCTCTGACACGGGCAAGGGGATTGAAAATATCGAAAAGGCAATGGAGCCGCTTTATACCGGCAGACCTGAGCTGGAGCGCTCAGGTATGGGATTTTCCTTCATGGAGGCTTTCATGGATGAGCTGGAGGTGGAAAGCGGGCCGGGGGCGGGAACCACGGTGCGCATGAAAAAGAAAATCAACGCCGGCGCCTGGATAGACAGCGGGGAATAGACTATGGAGGAGCTGTCAGTACTGATTGAGAAGTCACAGGCGGGGGATAAGCATGCAAGAGAAGTACTGATAGAGAATAATTTAGGACTGGTTCATCATATCGTGAGAAGGT
This sequence comes from uncultured Acetatifactor sp., assembly GCA_964588645.1. GTDB lineage: Bacteria > Bacillota > Clostridia > Lachnospirales > Lachnospiraceae > Acetatifactor. The sequence goes on from CAZPRB010000027.1 coordinate 5,166, forward strand.
TTGCCGGCAGAGGACATGAATTGGAGGATTTGTTTCAGATAGGTACCATAGGTCTGATGAAGGCAATTGATAAATTTGACCTGAGCCTCGGAGTGAAGTTTTCTACCTACGCCGTTCCCATGATTACCGGAGAAATCAAACGTTTCCTTCGGGATGACGGACCGGTGAAGGTATCGCGGACAATCAAGGAAAACGGCTTGAAGGTGCGTATGGCGAGACAAAGGCTGCAGGTACAGCTGAAAAGAGAACCCACCATGCAGGAACTGGTGAAGGAAGCTGCGCTGACCGAGGAAGATATCGTGCTGGCAATGGAGGCAGCTGTGGAGGTGGAATCCCTGTACAGTGCTGTCTGTCAGGAGGATGGCAGCGAGATGTATCTGGTGGACAAGGTGGTACAGGGGGAAAGCGGATGCGTGGGGAGCAGTCTGGGCAACAGTACAAGCGTCTGCCGAGATGCAGAGAAGGACAGACTGTTGGATCATTTATTGTTGTCACAGCTTTTAGATGGTTTGGAGACAAAGGAGCGGGAATTAATCTGCATGCGCTATTTCCAGAATAAGACGCAGGTGGAAATCGCTTCCGTTATGGGAATCAGTCAGGTTCAGGTCAGCCGCCTGGAAAAGAAAATACTGCTTCGTCTGCGGGAGCGGGCGGGATAGTGCGGAATCTGAAAGCACAGGACCTTAAATATTTATGAAGATTACAGAAAAATCTTTTTTTTCGCTCTGTTTTCGATTATGATGATAGTAACAACCGGGTTTTGTGCAATGCCGGTTGCGAGTGAGCGGGAGACAGAGGAGAAACACATGAAATTGGATATCATAGATATACAGAATGAGGATGAGGAATATCCGGAAAGTGAAATGCCCTACACGGACATCAGAAGGCTAAAAAAGCGGCAACGGAGGAAGCGTCGCCGCCGCAACAGGATATCTGTTGTCCTTGCATTGATAGGCTGCCTGGCGCTGCTGTCGGCTGTGCTTTATCTGGGGGTGGTGATTCTGCAGCAGGCCGGGGAAACGGAGGAGTCCATGGAGGTGCTGGCGGATATCAGCGAAGTGACCTACACACAGGAGGAACTTGATGCGAGGATTCAGGAGGCACTTCTTTCGCAACCGCAGGAGGATAAGGCGCAGGAGGTTCTGGACGGTATTCGGCAAAGTCTGGAAAACGGTGTGTCTGCGGTGGAGACCCTGCGTGAATTTTACCCGGATAAGCTGGTGCTTGTCAGCGGGGGGAGATATCATTTCGTACCCATAAATGATGCCCTGAAAAAGAATAGCTATGATGAGAGCTGCCTGAATCGTCTGGAGAGCGGAGAACTGCAATATATGGAAAATGAACAGGTGGTGTCCTATAAGGGCATTGATGTGTCCAGCCATCAGGGCGACATTGACTGGCAGCAGGTGGCAGAGGACGGCGTGCAGTTCGCCTTTATCCGCGCGGTATACCGTGGTTACGGCAGCGGTAAGCTGGTTGAGGATGCCAAGTTTGAGGATAATATCCGGGGAGCTCTGGAGGCCGGAATCAAGGTGGGTGTGTATTGCTATTCCCAGGCTGTCAATGAGGAAGAGGCCTTGGAGGAGGCCAACCTGGTTCTGCAGAAAATAGCACCCTACGAAATTGCCTGCCCCGTGGTGTTTGATGTGGAAATGGTATCGGGAGCGGACGGACGCATGAACGGGCTGACTGCCGAAGAACGCACCGGACTTGTGCGTCTTTTCTGCGAGACTGTCAAAGGGGCCGGCTACAAGCCAATGATTTATCACAATATGGAGATGGCAACACTCAGACTTCAGTTCGAGAGCCTGGAGGATTATGATAAATGGTTTGCGTATTATAACGACAATTTCTATTTCCCCTATGAGTATGATGTGTGGCAATACAGTGAGAAAGGAAGGGTGAACGGCATCAAGGGAAAGGTGGACTTAAATATCAGCTTCGTACCCCTGTGGGAGTAGGAATTTAGACAGATATATTTGTATGATTATTTTTTCGCACCTTCGGACATACTGACAGAGAGAAGTGAGACAGACAGTTTTCCGGAGGAGACAGTGATGGTTTTAAGAGGAACCTTTTTGGCGATAATAGGGGTCAGCTATGGCATGCTGGCGGCAGCGGGCGTTTTCACCGTATTTGTGGCGGTGGGGCTGGTGCCGCGCTTTGCCGGCAGGACCCATACCGCCAAGAAGGTTTTTTTGTATGAGGAAATGGTGATATTCGGCACCATTGCAGGTTCGTTTGTCAGTATATTTCCGGAGTATAGTCAGCTCGGAGCCTTCTGGCAGCACAGCTTCCCGGAGTATAGGATGGTTTGGAGCAGTGCCGGTACGGCATTGCAGGCGGTATCCGGCTTGTTCTGCGGTATGTTCATCGGGTGCCTGGCACTTGCCATAGCAGAGATGCTGGACAGTATTCCTGTTTTCACCAGGAGGATTTCCTTCCGCCACGGACTGGGATTTGCCATTCTGGGAGTGGCTGTGGGAAAAGTGTGCGGTTCCCTGTTTTATTTCGGAATGGGGATTTGAGTGCATGTCATCTTGGAAAGGGGGAGAATATGGCTGGTTCGAATAATATAACGGTTTATCTGAAATGTAACAGAAGTGTGGAGGTGCAGTCTCAGGAGGTGTATCTGAGCGATGTGGCAAGCGTACGTTGTATGGACAATGTGGTCTCGGCGAAGCTGAAAACACTGAAAATCCTTCATTTTCGGAGTGATGGGACGAAACGATGTGTTATCAGTGCGCTTAGGATGGTGGAGCTGATGGAGAAGGAGTGCCCCAATATCACCGTGCAGGTGGTAGGAGAGGCAGATGTGCTGGTGGAGTGGATTTGTGTCAGCAGGCATAAAGGCTGGCAGCAATGGTTGAAAATCGTGCCGGTGTGCATGATTACCTTTTTCGGTACGGCATTCACGATTATGGCATATCACAATGATGTGGGTATCAATGAGGTCTTCGCTCAGGTATACCGCATGGTGATGAATCAGGAGCCCTCGGGGTTGAATGTCCTGGAGGTGTCCTATTCTATAGGTCTTGCCCTTGGCATTATCCTATTCTTTAATCATGTAGGCGGAAGGAGAATCACCAAGGATCCTACACCGATAGAGGTTGCGCTTCGCAATTACGAGGAGGATGTGGACAGAACGCTTATCGCAACTGCAGGACGGGAAGGAATCGAGAAAGAAAATCGGTAAATATATTGAAAACTATGGAAAATTTCGGTATAATTATAGACAGCTATTGTTTTTATTACAGTGTTTCTGAAAACAAAGGAATACATCCATGAAAAAGGTTAAGAGAAGATATGTTACCATTTTCGTATTGATTTTATGTTTGCTGCTTATGGCAGGGGTCATCTATGCCTTTTCCTACGAGATTAATAGAAATATGCGTGTGGAAATGGAGAATACGCTGGGGGATGTTGCCCAACAGAACAATATTGCTGTGTCAAAGGAGATATATGCCAGATTCCAGCTGTTAATCAGCGCTTCCAAGGAACTTAATAAGAATCTTGATAACATTGAGGGTTATTTGGACAGATTGGCGGGACTGGCAGACAATTATGATTTCAGAAGAATCGGATATGTGACCTCCGAAGGTATACTGTATTCTACGGACGGATATGCGGAGGACATGTCGGAATATGAGTTTTTCCGGCTGGGAATGGCCGGAGAGCCCACGCTCACAGAGGGCATGGATGAGTGGGTGGATAAGGAACAGAGACATGTCAGCCGTCTGGCGATTCCGGTATATGACGAGAGCGGAGCAGAGGTGATAGGTGTTTTCTATGCGGCAACCGGTGCGGAGTGGATGGAGGAGCAGTTGGATGCACAGGCCTTTGAAGGAAGGGGCTACAGCTGTATCATAAAGGTAAATGGCGATATCATCGCACATTCCGAAGCTTCTCCGATTTATGAAGAGCATAATTTCTATGAATGCCTGAGCCAAAGCATGGTCGGGAAGAAGTCAGCGGAGCAGATGAAGCTTTCCCTGCAGAAGGGCGAGAGTGGCATCGGAAGCTTTATCCGAGCCGGAGAACAGAGCTTTTACTATACCCCGCTTTATGTGAGTAATGCGGAGGAGACCAGGTACATGATTACCATAGTCCCCACGGAGGTGCTGAATACAAGAATGCGCCCCATTATGAAAAATGTAGAATGGCTGTTGCTTGCCATGGCTCTTCTGGTTATCGGAGGTGTGACTGCCTTCCTGTTTTCACAGCAGAGCAGCAGGAGGGAGCTGGAGAGGCTGGCTTATACGGATTCTTTGACCCTGGGAGATAATTTTGCCTGCTTTCAGGAGAAAATGAAAGAGAAACAGGGTGTGCACGGTTATCTGATATCTATGGATATCAGTGGATTTAAGATTATTAACAATGTCTGTGGTGTGGAGACGGGAGATGCGGTGCTGTGCCATGTATGGGAGATATTGAACAGTACCATCGGGGAAGGTGAGTATGCAGCGCGTATCTATGCGGACAGGTTCGTAGTATTCCTTGCGGAGGAAGACAGGGAGAAGATAAAGGCAAGACTGGAACGCGTGATTTGTGACGTAAAGAATATATCAGAGGTATTGAATACTCCCCGTGTGGTTCCTGTCTTTGGTATCTATGAGACGACGAACAGGGAACCGCTGGAAAATGATTACGGAAAGGCTGTTCAGGCGAAAAATCTCGTGAAAGGGCGCAGAGACCAAAGCTATGCCTTCTATGAGGAAGTGGATTTCAACAAGGAGCTGGAAAAGCGCGAGATAGAAGACGGCTTTGAACGGGCGATAGAGGAGAAGCAGTTTGAGGTGTGGTATCAGCCAAAGTACCGTGCAACGGACGGAAGGCTTGTGGGTGCAGAGGCTCTGATTCGCTGGCGGAAGCCGGATGGCTCATTGCTTCCACCGTCCGGATTTATTCCCATCTTTGAGAAGAACGGTATGATTCCGAGACTGGATGAATATGTTTTCCGCACAGTGTGTGAGCAACAGAAGCGGTGGGAGAAGGAAGGGAAGCGGATGTTACCCGTGTCTGTCAATATTTCCCGTGTCAGCCTGTATTATTATAATATTGTGGAGAAATACAAGGCAATGGCGGAGGAGCTGGCCGTGGATACCAAGTACCTCCAGCTGGAGATTACCGAAAGTGCTACCATTGGAAATTCGGAGATTGCCAATTTGATTGAAGACTTCCATGCAGTTGGCTTCAGAATGCTTTTGGACGATTTCGGAAGCGGATATTCTTCCCTGTCGTCATTGAATATGATGCAGTTTGATACCATGAAGCTGGATAAGAGCCTGATTGATTATATCGGGGATGAGAACGGTGAGAAGCTGTTACACTATATTACGCGTCTTGGTCAGAATCTGGGACTTACGATTACGGCGGAGGGCGTGGAGACGAAGGCACAGGTGGAGTTTTTGCGCAATCTGAAGTGTGACGATTTCCAGGGATATTATTTCTCGAAGCCGTTGTCGTCGGAGGAATATGAGAAGCTTCTGGTGTGATTACATATTTTAGTGAAAACTCCATATACTGAATCCATAAATCGATAGAAGAGTATCGCCGCTGCAACATTGGCAGACAGGCGGAGAATGGAGCGCTATGGACGAGCAGAAGAAACAGGAGTATCAAAAATATGTCAAGGAAGTGACCCCCACCCACAATCTGTGGCTGCAGATGCTAAAAGCCTTTCTTACAGGCGGTATTATCTGTGTGATTGGTCAGTATATTTTAAACTATGCAATGAATTCCGTTGGTTTAGACCGACAGACGGCGGGCAGCTGGTGCTCCCTGCTTCTGGTTTTGGCGGCCGTGGTGCTGACCGGATTCAATATTTATCCCCGCATCGCCAAATGGGGAGGTGCAGGTGCACTGGTGCCGATTACCGGCTTTGCCAATTCTGTGGCGGCTCCGGCAATTGAGTTCCAGAAAGAGGGACAGGTATTCGGTATCGGCTGTAAAATCTTTACGATTGCCGGTCCCGTGATTCTGTACGGAATCTTCAGCAGCTGGCTGCTGGGTCTTCTTTATTGGGGATTGCAGATGTTCGGAATCGTTTCATAATAGGAAAAGCCATGAAAAGGGTATTTGAGAACAGGTCTCAAATGCCCTTTTTGTCAATAAACCAACAAATTTTGGTTTTTTTGGGAGAAATAAACGAAGATTCTTCGTACTCACGCTTCGGGAAATATGCTATAGTGAAATGAATGCAGAAAAAAAGAAGGGAAGAATGAGATGAAAAGAGACTTTGATTTACTGTCATTAGGCGAGATTATGCTGCGCTTGTCCCCGCCGGATAATGAGCGTATTACAAGAGGCTACAGCTTCAGTAAGCAGGCGGGCGGCGCGGAATTAAATGCCATTACGGGAGCGGCCATGCTGGGACTGCGCTGCGGTATCATATCCAAACTGCCCGCCAATGATTTGGGCATTTATATCAAGAATCATGTGCGCCTGTGCGGCGTCAGTGATGATTATCTGGTGTATGACGAGAGTGAGGATGCCCGTCTCGGAGTGTACTATTACGAGAATGGGGCGTATCCCAGAAAACCCCGCATAGTATATGACAGAAAGAATACTTCCATCAATAAGCTGGCTGTGGGAGATTATGATGAGAGTCTCTTTCGTGCCACCCGCTGCTTTCACACCAGCGGTATCACATTGGCCTTGAGCAAGGAGCTTCGCACTACCGCGATAGAAATGATAAAAAGGTTTAAGGAGCAGGGCGCTATCATCTCCTTTGATGTGAACTTCCGCGGCAATCTCTGGAGCGGACCGGAAGCAAAGCAATGTATTGAATCGATTCTTCCCTATGTAGATATTTTCTTTTGCTCGGAGGACACGGCGCGCCTTACCTTTTTAAAGGTGGGAGACGTGAAGAGCATTATGAGGAGCTTTACGGAGGAATACCCTATTTCTGTTGTGGCATCCACACAGCGTATTGTGCATAGCCCGAAACGGCATACCTTCGGCTCCGTCATCTACAGCGCGAAGGAGGACACCTTCTATGAGGAGGCTCCCTACGCTGATATTGAGGTGGTGGACCGCATCGGCAGCGGGGATGCTTATATCTCCGGTGTTCTGTACGGACTGCTGGCGCATGAGGGAGAATATCAAAGGGCATTGGAGTACGGAAATGCTACGGGCGCATTGAAGAACACCATTCCGGGTGACTTGCTGTCCACGGATTTGAAGGAGATTGACGGCATTATCCGGGAGCATAAAGCCACAGGGCGCGTTGCCGAGATGGAACGCTGATATCTTGTTTGTATTACTTCGATATTATTTCGAATAAATAGCTCTTGACGCGGATATATAGAGCTGATATACTTTGTAATGAGGTTTTGAAAACCATATCGAGAAGTTTTTGAAAATATATTATGAGGTAAAAAAGAATGACTTATAAAATCGTTTCCGACTCAGCAGCCAATCTACAACAGCTGAAATCAGATATACCCTATGCCAAAGTGCCCTTGACCATCTCTACTGAGGAGCGAGATTTTGTGGATGATGAGACGCTGGATGTCAATGATATGCTGGTGTATTTGAAGGAGTACAAGGGGAAATCAGGCTCAGCCTGTCCCGGTGTTGCAGCGTGGCTGGAGGCCTTCGGGGACGCGGAGAATGTGTTTGCCGTAGCTATCACCAGCGGTCTGTCAGGCTCCTATAATTCTGCTTGCGTTGCAAAGCGGGAGTATGAGACCGCACATCCCGGACGAAAAGTGCATGTGATAGATACCCTGTCGGCAGGTGCAGGAATGAATCTGGTGATTGAGAAGCTGGAGGAATTAATCAAACAGGGTAAGGTCTTTGAAACGATTTGCGAGGAGGTAAAGTCCTATATGGCACGTATCGGACTTTTATTTTCGCTGGAATCCTTGAAAAATCTTGCAAATAACGGACGTGTAAGCCCTGTGGTGGCAAAGCTTGCGGGAACTCTGGGCATCTGTGTGGTAGGAAAGGCCAGTGAGCAGGGAACGCTGGAGCAGCTGTCAAAATGCCGCGGTGAGAGAAAGACCCTTCTCACGCTGTACAAATATATGAAAGAGCTTGGCTACGCCGGCGGTAAGGTTTGGATTGACCATTGCCTGAACAGTAATGCCGCAGAACAGGTGAAGAATATGATTTTGGCAGATTATCCGGGGGCAGGTGTGGAAATTGATATCACCCGCGGTTTGTGCAGCTTTTATGCTGAAATGAGGGGTATGATTATCGGGTTCGAAAAGGCATGAGAAAAGCGTGAGAAAAAAGTAAATTTGTCACTAGCATAATTACAAGGGATAGTGTATAATGTCCATACGAATATAGTTACATCATTATTGGAGGGGACTCAAATGCAGAAGAAAAGGATTATTCTTGCTGTCAGTGCTGTCGTAGTAGTGCTCGCACTTATTTTTTTGCTGGTAAATAAAAACGTTTTTAGTACGGAAAATCAAGGCGCACAGACCGTCGACAACAATGCTGTTGCTACGGAGACAGCGGAAGCAGAAACAGTGGAAGAAACGGAATCAAAGGAAGAAACAGAGACGGAGGAGGTTGAGACGGCAGCTGCAGAGACCGAGACTAAGGAGCAGGCTACCGTACCCGCCGAGGTAGACAAGAGCATCTACATGGATCCTGAGCGGAATGTGGAGGAGAGAGTGGAGGCTCTGCTTGCCCAGATGACCCTGGAAGAGAAGATTACACAGATGATACAGCCGGAACAGGCCGGAATCTATCCGCAGGAGGTTGCTATGTATGGTATCGGTACCATATTGAGCGGTGGCGGTTCTGCACCCAGAACCGGAAATGATGCGCAAGATTGGCAGGCACATATCAACACCTTCAAGGATGCGGCACTGAAGAGCCGTCTGGGAATTCCTTTGCTGTACGGTGTGGATGCTGTGCACGGTCACAGTAATGTATACGGTGCTACCGTGTATCCGCATAATATCGGTCTGGGAGCAGCCAATGATGAGGAATTGATGGAGCGTATGGGAGCTGCGGTTGCAGAGGAGGTCAAGGCAACCGGTATTCAGTGGACCTTTGCACCGACGCTGGCGAATCCGCAGAATGAGCTGTGGGGCAGAACCTACGAAGGCTTCAGCGAACAGGTAGATGTCATCAGCGATTTGGGCGCTGCCTTTATCAGAGGTGCCCAGGGTGAGCCGGGTACGGATGAGTATTTGGCAGAGGACAAAATCCTCACAACCGCAAAGCATTACATCGGTGAGGGATATACCGTGGGCGGTATCAATCAGGGCAACGTGAAGATGGACGAGAAAGAGTTTGACAAGCTGCTGCATGATACCCTGTTGGAGCCCTACCGTGCAGCGGTTGATGCAGGGGTAAGAACCGTGATGGTATCCTTCAATAGTGTCAACGGCTTGAAATGTCATGAGAATAGTTATCTGGTGAATGAGGTATTAAAGGGTGAGCTTGGATTTACCGGTCTGGTAATCGGTGATTACAATGGTGTGCAGCAGGTGAGCGGCGCTACCTACAAGGATCAGATTGTGAACTGTATTAATGCAGGTGTGGATATTCTGATGGAGCCCTACACCTGGAAAGAGGTTATGCTCAATATCAGAAGCGCTGTCAAAGAGGGCTCTATTTCTCAGGAGAGAATTGATGATGCAGTCAGAAGAATTCTTCGTGTGAAATTCGAGGCAGGCTTGTTCGAGGAGCAGATTGGCTCCGAGACAGAGCAGAGCCTGATGGAGGAGTTTGGCTCTGATGAACACAGAGAAATTGCAAGAGAAGCAGTGAGAAAGTCTCTGGTGCTTCTGAAAAATGATAAGGTGAACGGTCAGACTGCTATGGAAGCCCTGGCGGACAGTGACAATATTCTTTTGGCCGGCAGAAAAGCAGATGATATCGGTATGCAGTGTGGTGGCTGGACTATTTCCTGGCAGGGAAGCTCCGGCAATATTACGGAGGGTACTACAATTCTTGAGGGCATGCAGAATGCAGCGGACGGAAGAACTATTACCCACAATATTGACGGTTCCATCGCAGGAAATGAGGATGCCATTATCGTTGTAGTGGGAGAGAATCCTTACGCAGAGACCAGTGGTGACAGAAGCTCCTCCAACCTGACAATCACCAATGATGACAAGAAAATGCTTCAGAATATGGAGACAGCTTTGGAGAAGGCAAGGAAAAAGGGCGTTCCGGCTATCCTGGTACTGATAAGCGGAAGACCGATTACCATTGCAGACTATGTGGATGATTTTGATGCTATTGTGGCAGCATGGCTGCCCGGGACCGAGGGTGACGGTGTGGCAGATGTATTCCTGGGAGACTATGATTTCACCGGAACCCTGACCTACACATGGCCCTGGTATGCATCTGATATTGAAAGTAAATTCGATACAAGCAAGAAGGACAGTGTTCTCTTTGCATACGGCAGCGGGCTGACCAAGGACGGCACAAGTATTACCGGAGTGTCCGGCATGGGAACCGGTCCCAAGCCTGCAAAGACTGAGGCAGAGCTTGCAGCTCTTGAGACGGGAAGTATTGATTTGGAATCCACTAACTACGTGCTGGAGGCAGAGAACTATACTGCAGAATCCTATTTGGTGAAGCAGGGCAATGCCAACAATATCTCCTATGTTGATGGCTGGGGCGGTGCATGGGCGAACGCGAAATGGAATGTGACGGTACCCAAGGCAGGCGTTTATACCTTGCATTTTTATATCGCAGCCAACAAGGATAGCAAAAGTGTGTCCATCTATTATGCAACTCCCAAGATTAAGGATGACGGAAATGCCAACAAGACGGCAGTTCCCATGACCAAGACAAAGGATATGATGGATTATCAGGATTTCACTTTGGACGTAACTTTGGAGAAAGGTACCTACGAGTTCAAATTCATGAACGAAACCGAGAATGCAGCGGACTTCAGATTAGACAGAATTGAATTCGAGTACAAGAAATAATAGCTGATTGATACAGGCGGACGACACGTCGGAAAGAGGTAGAAAATGGAAAAATGGGCAAGAGTGATGTATCAGCCGAATCTTCCCCTAGAGCCGGGCAGATATGTGACAGCATGCGAGGAACATGTAGCGCTTTCGAAGGAAGCAGCAGAAGAAGGCATGGTGCTTCTGAAAAACGAAAATAATTTATTGCCCCTTCCTGCGGGCAGCCGGATTGCCATGTTCGGAAAGGGAAGCTTTGATTATGTGAAGGGCGGCGGCGGAAGCGGTGATGTGTCCGCAGCTTATGTGAGGAATCTGTATGAGGGCTTTCAGGAACTGCAGGGAGCGGTGTCTTTATATGAGCCGATTGCTGACTATTACAGAAGGAATGTACAGGAGCAGTATGAAAAGGGCTCTGCTCCGGGCATGACTGTGGAACCGGAGCTGAAGACAGAGCAGGTGAGTGCTGCAAGAGCCTTTGCAGATATTGCGATTATTGTCATCAGCCGTTTCTCCGGTGAGGGCTGGGACCGCTCCGGTGTGGAGTACAACGGTGAGTTTAATCCCTGGGAGACAGAGACCAGTATGCCTCAGATTGCAGGAGAGATTTTCCCCGACGGAGATTTCTATCTGACCGCGGAGGAGAAGAAGATGATTGCACAGGTAGAGGCGCAGTTTGACAAGATTGTTGTAGTGCTGAATATCGGCGGTGTGATAGATACCTCCTGGATTAAGGAGGATGAGAAGCTTTCCTCCGCACTGATTTCTTGGCAGGGCGGCATGGAAGGCGGACTGGCAGCAGCGGAGCTTCTCACCGGAAAGGTAACTCCCTCCGGTAAGCTGACAGATACCTTTGCAGCGCATGCGGAGGATTATCCGTCCACAGAGAATTTCCATGAGTCAGTGGATTATGTGGATTATACCGAGGATGTTTATGTGGGATATCGTTATTTCGAGACGATTCCGGGAGCTGCCGGGAAGGTATGCTATCCCTTCGGCTATGGTCTGTCCTACACAGAGTTTGCGCTGGAGAATCAGAGGGCATGGGAGCAGGATGGTGGCATCAAGGTGTCCGTACAGGTGACCAATGTGGGCAAATATGCAGGCAAGGAAGTGGTTCAGGTCTACACAAGTGCTCCGCAGGGATTGCTTGGGAAGCCGGCAAAAGAGCTTGCCGCATTCGCAAAGACCGGCTTGCTGCAGCCCGGTGAGAGTCAGTGCGTGACACTTTCCTTCACAAGGGCATCCCTGGCATCCTTCGATGATTTGGGAAAGCTTGCGAAGGCAGCGTATGTATTGGAAAAGGGTACCTACGAAATCTACGTGGGAACCAGTGTGAGAGATGTGGTTAAGACGGAATTCGCAGTTGTTGTGGAGAAGGATGAGGTAGTGGAGCAGCTGGCCTCCAAGTGTGCCCCCAGCAGTTTAAAGAAACGTATGCTGGCTGACGGAAGCCTTGAGGAGCTGCCGCTCACCACACCCAACGACCCCAATGCCTGTGTCTTCCCGAAGCTGGAGCCCGGCTCAGAGGAGGCAATAGTGCCCGCTATCAGACCCCGTGAGCGCTTCCTGATGATGCATCCTTTTGCAGAAGGTGCGAGACCTCTCATGGATGTAGTGGAGGGTAAGATGACGCTGGATGCGTTCGTTGCACAGATTGGTGATGATGATTTGATTCATATGCTGGGAGGACAGCCCAACACCGGTGTGGGTAACACCTTCGGCTACGGCAATCTGCCTGAGTACGGTGTTCCCAATATTATGACAGAGGATGGCCCGGCAGGTGTCAGAATCGGCGGCCCTTGCGGTGTACATACCACAGCATGGCCCTGCGCCACGGTACTGGCTTGTACCTGGAATCCTGATTTGATTGAGAAGGTTGGCGCAGCAGGCGGTAAGGAGTTAAAGGAGAACAATCTTGCAGTGTGGTTGACACCTGCGGTAAATATACACAGAAACCCTCTTTGCGGAAGAAACTTTGAGTACTATTCCGAGGATCCCTTCCTCACCGGTAAAATCGGTGCGGCGATGGTTCGCGGTATTCAGTCGCAGCATGTGGGTGCATCTGTGAAGCATTTTGCTTGTAACAACAAGGAGACCAACCGTAAACACAGTGATTCGAGAGTGTCGGAAAGAGCACTTCGCGAAATCTATCTGAAGGGCTTTGAGATGATTGTCAAGGAATCCGACCCTTGGACCATCATGTCCGCATATAACATGATTAACGGACATCGCGCATCTGAGAACAGGGAATTACTGGAGGGTATTCTGCGTGAAGAGTGGGGCTTCCGGGGTATGGTGACCAGTGACTGGTGGACCAGAGGCGAGCACTACAAGGAGATTCTTGCAGGAAATGATGTGAAGATGGCAAGCGGCTACCCGGAACGTGTAAAGAAAGCATTGGAGCTGGGTACAATCACCAGAGAAGACCTGGTAAGATGTGCAAAGCGAGTCCTTGAATTGATTATGAAAATTGACTAGCTATGTTTTGCACAATAAGGAGTACTTGAGAAATGCAGAAGACAAGAGAAATATCAGAGAACACTTCCCTACTGTTTTTGGCAGGTCCCATGTTTGCGGAGATGCTGTTAAGCATCCTGGTTAACAATGTGGATACGCTGATGCTGAGTCACTATTCCGAAAATGCAGTAGGGGCAGTGGGAAATGCCAATCAGGTCATGAGTCTTATCATTCTGATGTTCAGTATTATCGCTACGGCGACCGGCGTAGTTGTTTCCCAGTATCTGGGGGCAAAGCGCTATGAGAAAATGAACATGATATACAGTCTGGTGCTGGTGGTCAATCTGGTCTTCGGACTGGCTTTAAGTGCGCTGCTGGTGATTTTCAAAAGAACCTGCATGACCGTGCTGGGAGTATCTGCTGAGATGCTGCCGGATGCTTTGACTTATATGAATCTGGTGGGCGGCTTTTTGTTCCTGCAGGCAGGCTACAGTGTCATGCTGCAGATTCTGCGTTGTAACGGACATGCCAAGGTGGGACTGTATCTGTCTGTGATTATGAATATCATCAATATCGTGGGAAACTATGTATTCCTTTACGGCCCGTTGAAACACCTGAATTTAGGGGTTGCAGGCGTGGCAATTCCCACAGTGGTTGCCAGAGCCACAGCCCTGCTCTTGTCCATTATTGTGTTTTATAAATTCAAAATCGGAAGGCTGTCCATTAGACTGCTACATCCCTTCCCGGTCAGAACTCTGGTGCAAATGGTTAAAATCGGCCTGCCGTCTGCCGGAGAAAGCATGTCCTACAACATTTACCAGATTGTGCTTCTGTCCTTTGTCAACAGTCTGGGGAATGATGCGGTGAATGCCAGAGTCTATTGTAATACTATGATTGCTTTTGCCAGTGTGTTCTCGAATTCTGTGGCAATGGCCACTCAGATTATAACGGGACATCTGGTTGGTGCCGGGAAGGAAGATGCAGCTTATAAGCGTGTGTGGGCAACCTTGCGACTGTCATTGCCCATCACCATTGGATTGGCAACAGTCAGTTGGCTTCTGGCACCCTATTCCCTGAGATTGTTCACAGACAATGAACATATCATTCAGATAGCATGCGGAGTAATGCTGGTAGACATTCTCCTGGAGACGGGACGTTGTCTGAACATGACCTTTGTGTGTAGCCTGAAGGCCTCGGGAGATTATGTATTTCCGCTTCTCGTTGGCCTGTGTACTATGTGGGGGCTGGGCGTCACAGTGGGCTATGGCGCGGGTATTCTTGCAGGCATTGGTGTCGCAGGTATTTTTCTGGGGACAGCTACCGATGAATTCATCCGCGGTCTGATTGTAATGGGCAGGTGGAAAAGCGGCAAATGGCGTGGAAAATCCATCGTTGAGAAAAGGATAGACGAATAAATTATTTCTACAGTTTTAATAATTTCTTTATTGATTTTGAAAAGGAAAAGCGTATAATGTTAGTTGCTTAACAAAAATGTTAGTCAACTAACATTTTTGCGTTATCTGTGTTTCGACGACGGACATCCATGGGAAGGAGGATGGATATGGCGTGCAATGACAAAAGTATGGGCTTGCGCTTAAAGTCCGTGAATAATATGATACGAAGGGCTCTGGATGCTAAGTTCTCGGAGGAGGGAATGGAGGAGGTCTGCGGAATGCAGGGACCGCTCATCGGATATATTTACGAGCAGAGCAGGAGCCGGGATGTGTTTCAGAGGGATTTGGAGAAGGAATTTAATATCCGAAGGTCCACAGCCACGGTCATGCTACAGAATATGGAACAGAAGGGCTTCATTGTGCGGGAACCCGTGGAACAGGATGCCAGATTGAAGAAGATTGTTCTCACAGACAAGGCCATAGAGCTACATAATGCAATCCGCAGAAGCATCGATGTATTCAATACCTATTTGGAGGCCGGCATTACACAGGAAGAAAAGGAAGCGTTCTTTCGGATTTTGGATAAAGTGACGGAGAACCTGACTCAGAAAACATATGACTAAAAATATTAGACAGAAAAATAGGACTAAAAAGAAAGGATGGAACCATATGCTAAAGACATTGGGAAGACAAATCAAAGAATTTAAAAAAGATTCCATCATTACACCGCTATTTATGATTTTGGAGGTGGCGATGGAGATGATGATTCCGCTTTTGATGGCATCTATTATTGACGATGGCGTGGAAGTGGGCGACATGAAGCATATTTTTGTTGTGGGAATCTGTATGCTGGTGATTGCTGTGATAGGCTTGTTCGCCGGAATTATGGGAGGAAAATACGGAGCAAGGGCTTCCACCGGATTCGCAAGGAATCTGCGAGAGGCGATGTACACCAATATACAGACCTTTTCCTTCTCCAATATTGATAAGTTCTCCACAGCAGGACTTGTGACCCGTATGACTACGGATGTGACCAACCTGCAGAATGCTTACCAGATGATTCTGCGTATCTGTGTCAGAGCGCCGATCAGCTTGATTTGTGCTATGCTTATGGCATTTATGATTAATGCAAGAATTGCAAGTATCTATTTGGTGGCAGTTATCTTTTTGGGCATTTGCCTGTCCTTCATAGTGAGAGGTGCCATGAAATACTTCAGTCAGGTATTCAAGAAATATGATGAACTGAATGCCAGCGTGCAGGAGAATATCACTGCACAGCGCGTAGTGAAGGCATATGTACGTGAGGATTATGAAATCGGTAAATTCCACAAGGCAAGTGAGAATATCTATCGGATGTTCCTGAAGGCAGAAGGAATTCTGAACTACAATGCGCCTCTGATGCAACTGACTGTGAATTGCTGTATTCTGGGCATCAGCTGGCTGGGTGCCAAAATGATTGTGGGCAATGAATTGAGTACAGGTAATCTGATGAGCCTTTTGGCATACTGCATGACCATATTGATGAATCTGATGATGTTATCCATGATTTTCGTAATGGTCACCATGAGTATGGCAAGTGCCCGAAGAATCTGTGAAGTACTGGATGAGAAGGCAGACCTGACCAATCCGGAGCATCCCGAATATGAGGTGGCAGATGGCAGCATCCGTTTCGAGAATGTAACCTTCCGTTACAACAAGAACAGTGAGAAACCTATTTTGGACAATATCAATCTGGAGATTCAATCCGGTGAGACCATCGGTATTCTGGGTGGAACCGGAAGCTCCAAAACCAGCTTTATCAACCTGATCAGCCGTCTGTATGACGTATCCGAGGGTGCTGTGTATGTAGGCGGAAAGGATGTGCGTGACTATGATATGGATAGTCTGCGCAATCAGGTATCCGTAGTCTTACAGAAAAATGTATTGTTCAGCGGAACTATTTTGGAGAATCTGCGCTGGGGTGATGAGAACGCCACAGAGGCAGAATGTAAGCGTGCCTGCGAGCTCGCCTGTGCAGATGAATTCATCGAGAAAATGCCGGATAAGTACAATACCTTCATTGAACAGGGCGGAAGCAATGTATCCGGTGGTCAGAAACAGCGTCTCTGTATTGCCAGAGCCTTGTTGAAGAAGCCTAAGATACTGATTCTGGATGACAGTACCAGTGCGGTGGATACCGCTACCGACAGCAAAATCCGCAAGGCATTTGCGACGGAAATCCCCGGCACCACGAAGATTATCATTGCACAGCGTATCTCCAGTATTCAGGATGCAGACCGCATCATTGTAATGGATAACGGCAGAGTGGACGCAATCGGTACTCATGAAGAGCTTGTGGAGAAGAATGCAATCTATCGTGAGGTATACGAGGCACAGACCGGAGGAAGCGGTGACTTTGATGAGAACGGAGGTGAGGCATAATGGCAGATAATAGAGCTATGAGCGGTATGGCAGGACGTCCGGGCGGCAGAGGCCCCAAAGGACCCGGAGGACGTATGATGGGAGGAGGTCCCAAGGTAGAGAATCCCGGAAAAGTATTTATGCGACTGATGCAATATGTGATGAAACAGTACGGTGTTCATTTTGCCATTGTACTGCTCTGTATCATTGCAAGTGTGTTCGCTACCGTACAGGGAACCATGTTCCAGCAGACATTGATAGATGATTATATTATGCCCATGGTGGGTCAGGAGAATCCCGATTTTACCAATCTGCTTCGGGAGATTATCAGAGTAGCGGGCTTCTATCTGATAGGTGTAATTGCAATATTTGCCCAGAACAGGATTATGATGTATGTGACCCAGGGAGTCCAGAAAAGGCTGCGTGACGATATGTTTGCACATATGGAGAAGCTCCCCATCAAATACTTTGATACCCATGCACACGGTGACATTATGTCCCTCTACACCAATGATATTGATACCCTGCGCCAGATGGTCAGTCAGAGTATTCCGCAGATTGTATCCAGCGTGATTACAGTGGTCAGTGTGTTTATCAGCATGTTGATACTGAATATACCCCTTACGATTCTGACGATTGTCATGGTAGCAGTGATGCTGCGCTCAGCAGGCTTTGTCATGAGCAAAAGCGGCAAGTATTTCTCCAAGCAGCAGGCTGATATCGGTAAGGTGAACGGCTATATCGAGGAAATGATGGAAGGTCAGAAGGTAGTGAAGGTATTCTGCCATGAGGACCGGAGTCTGGAGGAATTCAAAGAACTGAACGACGCATTGTTTGACAGTGCTTACAATGCTAATAAATTTGCAAATGTTATGGGCCCTATCAATGCACAGCTTGGCAATGTGAGCTATGTGTTGTGTGCTATGGTGGGTGGTCTGCTGGCACTTGGCGGTGTGGGCGGATTTACTCTGGGTGGTCTGGCAAGCTTTTTGACCTTCAATAAGAGCTTTAATATGCCGATTAACCAGGTCAGCCAGCAGTTGAACAGTATCATCATGGCATTGGCAGGTGCCAAGCGTGTGTTTGATTTGTTGGATGAGAAGCCGGAGGTGGATGATGGTTACGTAACTCTGGTTCACGCCAAGAAGGTTGACGGTCAGATTGTAGAGTGTCCTGAGAGAACCGGAATGTGGGCATGGAAGCATACCCATCAGGCGGATGGTACCGTGGATTATGTGGAACTGAAGGGTGAGGTCGTGTTTGACGACGTAGACTTCGGCTACACGGATGAGAAAATGGTGCTCCACAATATTGATTTGTATGCAAATCCCGGACAGAAGATTGCCTTCGTAGGCTCCACCGGTGCAGGTAAAACTACTATTATGAACCTGATTAACCGTTTCTATGACATTCAGGATGGTAAAATCCGTTATGACGGAATCAATATCAATAAGATTAAGAAGGCTGATTTGCGTCATTCCCTCGGCATTGTATTGCAGGAGACCAATCTGTTCACGGCTTCCGTGATGGAGAATATCCGTTTCGGCAAACTGGATGCCACGGATGAGGAAGTAATCGCAGCTGCGAAGCTGGCAAATGCAGACGGCTTCATCCGTCAGCTGCCCGACGGTTATAATACGATTCTGACCGGTAACGGTGCGAATCTGAGTCAGGGGCAGAGACAGCTGCTTTCCATCGCCAGAGCGGCAATTGCAGACCCTCCGGTACTGATTCTGGATGAGGCGACCAGTTCCATAGATACCAGAACAGAGAAGATTGTACAGGACGGTATGGATAAGCTGATGCATGGAAGAACCACCTTCGTAATTGCCCACAGACTTTCCACTGTCCGGAACAGTGCCTGTATCATGGTTATGGAACAGGGAAGAATCATTGAGCGCGGAACGCATGATGAGCTCATAGAGCAGCAGGGTAAGTACTATCAGCTGTACACAGGTAACAGCATTACAGCATAAAAAATAAATGAGAGAAATATGGCAGAAATGCTGTATTTCTCTTTTTTGCGCGTGTTTTACATTTTTAGATTATTATGTGATATTTATTATGAACAGAAAGTAAATCGGAAATTTGAGTACTTCATATTGAGTTGATAAAAATGGCGTATGAGTTCTCGGACATTCTGATTGCGAATGCGACGACATTATGATATATCGAAACTGTAGATGTAAACAACGAGTATGTAGCTATGGATGCTAAATTTAAATATCCAACACAACAAATAAGCTTTCATTCTTCAAAGGCGTTGGATTGTTTGAAGTTTGAACTGATTTATGATTGATACCGAGGACGCCCGGACGAAAAATGTTCGGGCGTTTCTTGTGCGGATGGTAGAATTTTTCACATTTTTCTGATATTCTTTATTTAGCGAAAGAACGGAAAAACTTGAATTTGGCGGAGCGGTTATGAAAAAACTATTAGACTCAAATATGATAAAAATTATTGCGATTATTGCAATGACCATAGACCATATTACATGGATGATTTATCCGGGGTATCCAAAGGCAATTTTCCCTATTATATTACATATTATTGGAAGAATAACCTGTCCTATTATGTGCTTCTTTATTTCGGAAGGATACTATTACACAAAGGATATAAATAAATATACAAAGCGTTTATTTGTTTTTGCATTTATATCACATTTCGCTTATGTATTTGCATCTATGGATTTTGTGGATTGGAAATCATTTATTCCGTTTTATTATGGTAGTGCGTTGAACCAAACAAGTGTTATGTGGTCACTTGCATGGGGATTGGTTATGCTACGAGTAGTTAATAGCAAAAAAATAAAAAGCAATATGATGAAAGTATTGCTTATTGTACTAATTTGTTTAATTAGTTTTCCTAGCGATTGGAGTTGTGTCGCAAGTTTGTGTATTTTAGCCTTTGGAACGAATAGAGGAAATCTGAAAAAACAAACGTTATGGATGATGCTTTATGTAGCTATATATGCGATGGTGTATTTCTTTGCAATTGATAAAATATATGGCGTATTACAAATGGCAGTAGTTTTATCCGTTCCAATTATTATGATGTATAATGGAAAAAGAGGAAATAATCAAAGAATAAATAATATTATGAAATGGTTGTTTTACATATATTATCCATTGCATTTATTTATTATTGGTTGGATGCAGTTTGTGGCTTAAAGTTAAGCACACGAAACTTTCAGTT
>CAZPRB010000028.1:0-24193 GCA_964588645.1 uncultured Acetatifactor sp.
ATATTTATTTTATATAAGCATCTGCCTGAGGAGGCTTATATACATGAAAGGAGTTATACACAATGAAATTAGTTTGTACCAAATCAAATCTTTTAAACGGTGTACAGATTGTATCAAAGGCTGTACCTAACAAAACTACAATGTCTATTTTGGAGTGCATATTGGTAGATGCAACAAAAGGTGTTATTACTCTTACAGCCAACGACATGGAGCTTGGTATTGAAACAACCATAGACGGTGATATTATAGAGAAGGGTATTATTGCTTTAGATGCGAAGATTTTTCTTGATATTGTAAGAAAGCTTCCTGACAGTGATATTATCATTGAGACCGATTCCTCCTATAAGACTACCATTACCTGTGAAAAAGCAAAATTTAATATCATTGGTAAATCAGGAGAGGATTTCTCTTATCTTCCGGTGATTGAAAAGGATGACAATATTATTATCAGCCAGTTTACCTTGAAGGAGGTTGTAAGGCAGACTATCTTTTCCATTTCCGACAATGACAATAATAAGCTGATGACAGGAGAACTATTCGATATCAACGGAGATTTGTTAAAGGTGGTATCCTTGGACGGTCACCGTATCTCTATCCGTAAGATTCAGTTAAAGAATTCATATAATCCCAGGAAGGTTGTTGTTCCCGGAAAAACCCTGAATGAGGTGAGCAAGATTCTGCCCGGTGATGCGGAAAGTGATGTAACCATTTCCTTTACAGATAAGCATATTGTGTTTGAATTTGACAATACCGTTGTTGTATCCAGATTGATTGAAGGAGAATATTTCAAAATTGATCAGATGCTCTCCAGTGATTATGAGACAAAGGTAAGAATCAACAAAAAAGAATTTATTAACTGTATTGACCGTGCTACTCTTCTGGTGAAGGAAGGGGACAAAAAGCCTATTATTATCAATATCACAGATGAAAGTATGGAGTTGAAAATCAATTCCATACTTGGAAGCATGAATGAAGAGATTGATATTGAAAAAAGCGGAAAGGATTTGATGATTGGATTCAATCCTAAGTTTTTGATTGATGCACTTCGCGTGATTGATGATGAAGAGGTTGATTTATATATGGTGAATCCAAAAGCTCCCTGCTTTATCAAAAATCCTGAAGAAAGCTATATTTATCTTATTTTGCCGGTTAACTTCACAACAGTTAATTAATGAGTGAGGAAATCTAAATGGAAACAATCAAAATCAGAGATGAATATATAAAGCTGGGTCAGCTGTTAAAGCTGGCCGGTCTGGTGGAATCGGGAGTGGATGCCAAGCTTGTGATTCAGGATGGTCTGGTAAAGGTAAACGGTCAGATTGAAACACAGCGGGGCAAAAAGCTGGTTTCCGGAGATATTGTTGAATTTGATGGTAACAATATCAAAATAAGTGATTAAAAGTAAGGTAAAATATGATTATCAAATCAATTGAGCTGGCAGATTACAGAAATTATGATTCTTTGAAAATGAATTTCTGTAAGGGAACCAATATATTATATGGTGACAATGCCCAGGGTAAAACAAATATACTGGAGGCTATTTATGTATCAGCCACCACAAAATCTCATAAGGGAAGCAAGGACAAAGAAATTGTGAACTTCTATAAAGAAGAAGCACATATCAGAACCTACATAGAAAAAGAGGGTGTGGATACAAGAGTAGATATGCATCTTCGCAAAAATAAATCCAAGGGAATTGCCATTGATGGTCAGAAAATAAAAAAAGCGGCAGATTTACTTGGATTATGTAACGTTGTTTTCTTTTCTCCGGAGGACCTTAGCATTATCAAAAACGGACCTGCTGAGAGAAGAAGATTTGTAGATATGGAGCTTTGTCAATTAGATAATTTCTATCTCTATAATCTCAATCACTATAACAAAATAGTGAATCAGCGGAATAAGCTTCTCAAGGATATGTATATGAATCCTGATTTAAAGGAAACCCTGAATATTTGGGATATGCAGCTGGTATCCTACGGCAGCAAGATTATAGAGAGAAGAGGGCTGTTTGCAGAACAGTTAAATGAGATTATTTATGATATCCACAAAAAGCTTTCAGGTGATAAGGAAGAGATTCAAATTATATATGAGCCTGATGTGGAGATAGAGGAATTTGAAAGAAAGCTTAAAAATAGTCAGGATAGGGACATGAAAACCAAGATGACCTCCGTAGGTCCTCACAGAGATGATTTTTCCTTTACGATAGAAAATATTGATATCCGTAAATTTGGTTCTCAGGGACAGCAGCGTACCGCTGCTTTGTCTTTGAAATTATCTGAGATAGAGCTTGTAAAGAAAATAACAAAGGATACTCCCATTTTGTTATTGGATGATGTATTGTCTGAGCTGGACAGTAACAGGCAAAACTATTTATTGAACAGTATCGGAGATATTCAGACGATTATCACCTGTACGGGTTTAGAAGAATTTGTCAATAACAGATTTGAAATTGACCGTGTTTTCAAGGTTTCAAACGGTACAGTTACCTGTATGAACAGGGAAGAACAGTAGGTTTTGCATTTCATCAGAAAGGCATGGAGATAAATATGAGTCAAGAAAGCATGAATAACACAGCTGTGGAAAAAGAATACGGTGCCGACCAAATTCAGATTTTGGAGGGACTGGAGGCAGTCAGAAAAAGACCGGGTATGTATATCGGTACCACATCCTCCAGAGGACTTCATCATCTGGTATATGAAATTGTAGATAATGCAGTAGATGAAGCACTTGCAGGCTATTGTGATACCATTGATGTAACCATCAATGAGGATAATTCCATTACGGTTGAAGATAACGGACGTGGTATTCCCGTCGGGATTAACCATAAGGCAGGAATTCCTGCGGTAGAGGTGGTTTTTACCATCCTGCATGCCGGCGGTAAATTCGGAGGCGGAGGATATAAGGTTTCCGGTGGTCTTCACGGAGTAGGTGCTTCTGTTGTAAATGCTTTATCCGATTGGCTTGAGGTAGAGATTTGCCAGGAAGGTAAAATCTATAAACAGCGTTACGAGAGAGGTCATGTAAGCTATCCTCTGAAGGTGATAGGAACCTGTCCCATAGAAAAAACAGGAACCAAGGTATCCTTCCTTCCGGATGCATCTATTTTCACTGAGACCACGGTCTATGAATTTGACGTTTTAAAGAGAAGACTACGTGAAATGGCCTTCCTCACAAAGGGTCTTCGCATTATTCTGAGAGATAATCGTTCAGAAGAGATTGTTGCCGATAATGAAAACAGCCAGATAAATGAACTGTTGGAAAGAGCGGAGGCTGAAAGAAAAGAAGAAAATCCTGAGAAAAAGAAAAGGGTTGTAGAATTCTGTTATGAAGGTGGAATCAAAGAGTTTGTAAGTTACCTGAATAAAAGCAAAACTCCCCTTTACGAAAATATTCTTTATTTTGAAGGTGAGAAGAACCAAGTGTACGTGGAGGTAGCCTTCCAGCACAATGATTCTTACAATGAAAGTGTATTCAGCTTTGTAAATAATATTAATACCCCTGAGGGAGGTACTCATTTACAGGGCTTTAGAAATGCAGTGACCAAGACCTTTAATGATTATGCAAGAGGAGCAAAGCTCTTAAAGGACAGTGAGCCCAATCTGTCAGGTGAGGATATCAGAGAGGGTTTGACTGCTATTGTAAGTGTTAAGATTGAAGACCCTCAGTTCGAGGGACAGACCAAGCAGAAGCTGGGAAACAGTGAAGCAAGAGGCGCTGTTGATAATATTGTAAGTGAACAGCTTACCTACTTTCTGGAACAGAATCCCACAGTGGCGAAATCCATCTGTGAAAAGTCCATTCTTGCACAGAGAGCCAGAGACGCTGCCCGCAAGGCGAGAGACTTAACCAGAAGAAAGACCGCCCTGGAGGGAATGGCACTTCCCGGAAAGCTTGCAGACTGTTCCGATAAAGACCCCAAAAACTGTGAAATCTATATCGTAGAGGGAGATTCTGCGGGAGGAAGTGCAAAAACAGCCCGTTCCCGTGCAACACAAGCTATCCTGCCTCTTCGTGGTAAAATATTAAATGTAGAGAAGGCAAGATTGGACAAAATCTATGCTAATGCGGAAATAAAAGCCATGATTACTGCATTTGGTACCGGAATTCATGAGGATTTCGATATTACGAAGCTTCGTTATGACAAAATTATTCTGATGACGGATGCGGACGTGGACGGTGCTCATATCAGTACTCTGTTGCTCACATTCCTGTATCGTTTCATGCCGGATTTGATTAAGGATGGTCATGTATATCTGGCGAAGCCGCCTCTCTATAAGCTGGAGAAGAATAAGAAGGTATGGTATGCCTATAGTGATGAGGAGCTTGATGCAATTCTGAAGGAAGTAGGTCGTGACCAGAGCAATAAGATTCAGCGTTATAAAGGACTTGGTGAGATGGATGCAGAGCAGCTGTGGGAGACAACAATGGATCCCGAAAGAAGAATTCTGCTCCGTGTCAATTATGATGAGGAAATGGAATCTGAAATTGATTTGACCTTCACCACTCTGATGGGTGATAAAGTGGAACCCAGACGTGATTTCATTGAAGAAAACGCTAAATTTGTGAAAAATCTGGATATCTAGTATATATTATTTTCCACAGAGAAAAGGATATTCGGAAAAGAAAAGAGGAACATCATGAACGACGATATTTTCGATAAGAATCCCGGGCAGGAATTGGATAAGATTCACGAGGTAGACTTGAAGGAGAGAATGGAGACCTTCTACATAGACTACGCCATGAGTGTTATTGCATCCCGTGCTCTTCCGGATGTAAGAGATGGATTAAAACCCGTTCAACGACGTGTACTTTACTCCATGATAGAACTGAACAACGGTCCCGACAAGCCCCACAGAAAAAGTGCCCGTATTGTCGGTGATACCATGGGTAAATATCATCCTCACGGTGATAGTTCTATTTATGGTGCTTTGGTTAATATGGCGCAGGATTGGTCCACCAGATATCCCCTGGTAGACGGTCACGGAAACTTCGGCTCCATGGATGGTGACGGTGCTGCGGCAATGCGTTATACAGAGGCAAGACTTTCCAAGATTTCCATGGAGCTTTTGGCTGATATCAACAAGGATACCGTGGATTTCGTCCCTAACTTTGATGATACGGAGAAGGAGCCGGTAGTACTTCCCAGCCGTTATCCCAATCTTTTGGTGAATGGTACCACAGGTATTGCAGTAGGTATGGCTACCAACATTCCCCCTCACAATCTGCGCGAGGTGGTCAATGCGGTGGTGAAAATCATTGACAATAAAGTAAATGAGGACAGAGCAACTACGATTGAAGAGGTTCTCTCCATTATCAAGGCACCTGATTTTCCTACCGGAGGTCTGATTCTCGGCACAAGAGGCTGTGAGGAAGCCTACAGAACCGGTCGCGGCAAAATCAGAGTACGTGCCGTTACCAATATTGAGACACTTCCCAACGGGAAAACTCAGATTATTGCAACAGAGCTACCCTACATGGTAAACAAAGCCAATCTGATTGTAAAGATTGCAGAGCTTGTTAAGTTAAAGAAAATAGACGGAATCACAGATATCAGAGATGAATCCAACAGAGAGGGTGTCAGAGTTGTCATTGAACTCCGCAGGGATGTCAATGCCAATGTAATTTTGAATCAGCTCTACAAGCACACACAGCTGCAGGATACCTTTGGTGTGATAATGCTTGCTCTGGTAAATAATGAACCTAAGGTCATGAACCTTCTTGATATGCTTACCTATTATTTGAAGCATCAGGAGGATGTGGTCACCAGAAGAACCAAATTTGATTTGAATAAGGCTGAAGAGAGAGACCATATTTTACAGGGTCTTCTGAAGGCTTTGGATTTCATTGACGAAGTGATATCAATTATCAGAGGCAGTCAGAATACACAGATTGCTAAGGATAAACTGATAGAACGCTTTGAACTGACTGAGGTGCAGGCTCAGGCAATCGTAGAGATGCGTCTGCGTACTCTGACGGGTATGGAGAGAGAAAAGCTTGAGAATGAACACAAGGAGCTGGAAATAAAGATAAGCGAGTTGAAGGCTATTTTGGCAGATGAGAAGCTTTTACTGGGTGTTATCAAGGAAGAAATGTTAATCACCGCTGAAAAATACGGTGATGAAAGACGCAGCACCATCGGCTATGACGAGTTGGATATTTCCATGGAGGATTTGATTCCCAGAGATAACACTGTCATTGCCATGACCAGTCTGGGATATGTGAAGCGTATGACAGTGGATAATTTCAAATCCCAGAACCGTGGAGGAAAAGGAATCAAGGGTATGCAGACCATCGAGGACGATTACATCGAAGACCTTTTGATGACTACAACCCATCATTACCTGAATTTCTTCACGAACTTCGGAAGGGTATACCGTTTGAAGGCCTATGAGATTCCCGAGGCAAGCAGAACAGCCAGAGGAACTGCGATTATTAATCTGCTTCAGTTGAATCCGGGAGAGAAGATTACTGCTATGATTCCTATTAAGGAATATGATGACAGGAAAAATCTTTTCATGGTTACCAAGAAGGGTATTGTAAAGAAGACATCTCTGATGGAATACTCCAATATCCGTAAAAACGGTTTAACAGCCATTAATTTGAGAGATGATGATGAGCTGATAGAGGTCAAGAGCACGGATAAGAATAGTGAAATCTTCTTAGTGACCAAGCAGGGTATGTGTATCCGGTTTAAGGAGACGGATGTGCGGGCTACCGGAAGAGCCTCCATGGGTGTAATCGGTATGAATCTGGCACCGGATGATGAGATTGTGGGAATGCAGCTGGATCATCAGGGAGATTCCCTTCTGATAGTATCTGAGAATGGTATGGGCAAGCGCACCTACATGGAAGAATTTACTGTTCAGAAACGTGGCGGTAAGGGTGTGAAATGCTACAAGATTACCGAAAAGACAGGTGATGTGGTAGGCTCTAAGGCAGTGGTAGATGACAATGAAATCATGATGATTACCACAGAGGGCATTATTATTCAGCTTCGTATGCAGGATATCTCCACCTTGGGAAGAATCACCTCCGGTGTGAAGATGATTAACCTGAAGGATGGCGTCAAGGTAGCTAAGATTGCCAAGGTTCGTGAAAAAATTTCCAACGGCGAGCAGGAGTTTGAAAACGTAGAAGATGCGATGGAAGACATTCCTGAGGAAGAATAACCTAAAATAGACCGATGAAAATCTCTATTTTTGTCGGTCTTTTTATGCGGATAATTGCTTTAGTATGAAGGAAAGAAGGTTTTAGGAAATGGAAGCATATGGATTGTTTAAGGATTTGGCTATTATCATTGTTTTTGCAAAGGTATTTGCAATCATTGCGAGAAAATGTAAAGCACCTCAGGTGGTTGGCCAGATTATTGCAGGTTTGATTATAGGACCCAGTGTATTAGGGCTTGTACAACAGACGGATTTTCTGGTACAGATGGCGGAGATCGGTGTTGTTCTTCTGATGTTCTCTGCGGGTCTGGAAACCAATATTAAGGATTTGAAGAAGACAGGACTGATTGCATTTTTGATTGCCTGTGCAGGTGTATTTGTTCCGTTGGTGGGAGGTACTCTGTTGTATATGGGCTTTTACGGAGCAGCACCCTGGGGCTCCCAGGAATTCTATCAGGCAGTGTTTATCGGTGTCATTATGACGGCAACCAGTGTCAGCATTACTGTGCAGGCTCTGAAGGATTTAGGAAAATTAAAGGGAAAGGTAGGTACCACCATCCTCAGCGCAGCTATTATTGATGATGTCATCGGTATCATTGTACTCACCTTTGTGGTAGGCTTTAAAAGTCCTGATTCCAATCCCGGAAAGGTTGTAATCTCCACACTTTTATTCTTCCTGTTTGCATTTGTGGTAGGCTTTATTTTATACAAAATTTTCAAGAAAATTGATAACAGATATCCCCACACCAGAAGAATTGCCATTATGGGACTGGCGTTATGTTTTGCTATGGCTTATATTGCGGAGGTGTATTTCGGAATTGCAGATATCACAGGTGCTTACGTGGCAGGTATCATTCTCTGCTCTATCAGAGATTCCGAGTATATTGCGGAGAAGATGGATATTAATTCCTATATGTTATTCGGTCCCGTATTCTTTGCCAGCATCGGTCTTAAGACCAGCATTGATAACGTGAATATGGAAATTATCCTGTTCTCTCTGGCATTTGTTTTAGTAGCATTGATTGCAAAGATTATCGGATGCGGACTGATGGCGAAAATCTGCCGCTTCAGCGGAGCCGATTCCCTGAAAATCGGTGTCGGAATGATGACAAGAGGAGAGGTCGCCCTGATTGTCTCCCAAAAGGGTCTTTCCGTAGGATTACTGACTCCCGTATATTTCACAGCGGTCATTTTGTTGATTATCATCTCCAGTATCTGTACTCCTATTGTCTTGAAGATACTGTACGCAAAGGATAAGGGACAGGAAGAGATTGCCGGATAACCATATGCAAAATGAAATGCACAATCAGGCAGCCTTTGAGGAAGCCAAAAAGAAAATAATAGGGGTAGACAGGCAACGCCCGGGAATCGGCACCTTATCGGAGAAAACGGTTCACGCCATTTTGAAGAATTACTATGAACCGGATGAGGATAAACAGGAGATTCCCATAGAAAACTACGTGGCGGATATTTACTCCAATGGTGAAATTATAGAGATTCAGACCAGACAGTTTAATCGCATGCGGGATAAATTAAATGCCTTTCTGCCTCTTTATCCCGTGACCATCGTATATCCCATTCCCCGGGAGAAGTGGTTGATTTGGATAGATGAGGAAAGCGGAGAATTAAGCAAGAGGCGGAAATCTCCCGTAAAAGGGAATCCTTACATGGCATTTGTCGAATTGTATAAGCTGAAAATGTTCTTAAAGCACCCGAATATCCGCTTTAGATTGGTTCTGATGGATATGGAGGAATATCGTCTCTTAAACGGTTGGAGCCGGGATAAGAAGAAGGGCTCCAGCCGCTATGACAGAATTCCCACAGAGCTGGTGGAGGAAGTGGAAATCAATTGTCTGCAGGATTATATGCAATTCGTACCCTACGATTTAAAGGAATCCTTCACTACAAAGGATTTTGCCAAGGCTGCACATATTCCTGTTTCCCTGTCACAGACAGTACTGAACATTCTCTATTATGTAGGAATTGTGAAACGCACCGGAAAAATAGGAAATTTGTATCTTTACGAGGTTGTGGAAATCTAGTATGATAGAATTGTTAAGAATTCAGCAAATGAATCCGTATCATAGGATATTGATATTAAAGTTATAAAAATATAATTTCCATAGAAAGGGATTACATAAGAATGAAAAGCATTGAAATGGTCAAAAAGCAGTTCCGCGACAAGGAGATGAACGGTATTCTTGCAGATGTTTACGGCAAGGATGCTTTGGTGCTGGAGGAGCAGAATCAGCGTTACCTGAGGGCACTGGAGCAATACGAGAGTCTGTTCGGTGCTGAGGATGTAGAAATCTACAGTGCACCCGGCAGAACAGAAATCGGCGGAAACCACACAGACCATCAGCATGGTATGGTACTTGCTGCCTCCGTGAATCTGGATACCATTGCCATCGTGGGTAAAAATGACAAAAATACGGTAGAACTGGTGTCTGAGGGATATCGTCCCCTAAGCATCGATTTGAATGATTTGGAAGTGGATAAGAAAGCCTACAATACCACTGCTTCATTGATTAAGGGTGTCCTTGTAGGATTGAAAAACCGTGGCTACAAGATAGGTCCCTTTAAAGCGTACATGACCAGTAATGTGTTGAATGGTGCTGGACTTTCTTCCTCTGCTGCTTTTGAGACAGCAATCGGAACGATTCTGTCCGGATTGTACAATGATATGAAGGTATCTCCCGTGGAAATTGCCATTATCGGCCAGTATGCGGAGAATGTATATTTCGGCAAGCCCTGCGGCTTAATGGATCAGATGGCATGCTCCGTGGGAAGCATTGTACATATTGATTTTAAGAATCCTGCAGAACCCATTGTTGAGAAAGTTGAATTCAGTTTGGATGAGCAGGGATACAGCCTCTGTATTGTAGATACTAAGGGCTCTCATGCCAATCTGACTCCTGATTATGCGGCTATTCCCGCAGAGATGAAGGAGGTTGCAGCTCTCTTCGGGAAAGAGGTACTCAGAGAAGTTGAGGAAGATGAGTTTTATGCAAAACTTCCTGAAATTTACAGCAAAGTAGGTAACAGAGGAATCTTAAGAGCACATCATTTCTTCAAGGAAAATGCCCGTGTACAGCAGGAGGTAGATGCTTTGAAGGAGGGCAGATTTAACGACTTCCTTCAGGTAGTGAAGGCATCGGGAGATTCCTCCTACAAATATTTGCAGAACATTTACTCTAACCATGATGAGCAGAACCAGTCTGTTTCCGTTGGTTTGGCATTCAGCGAGTTGTATCTGGGCACCAATGGTGTATGCCGTGTACACGGTGGCGGCTTTGCCGGAACTATTCAGGCTTTTGTGAAAAAGGAAGCAGTTTCCGCTTACAAACAGCAGACAGAAGCTATCTTCGGTGAGGGCTCCTGCCATGTTCTGAATATCAGAAAGTACGGCGGAATGAAAATTTTTGCTTAGAAGATTTTCATGAAAAAACCTTTGACCAACCTGACAGGGATTTGGTATAATCTCATTTTTCGCGTAGCAGCAAGGTGTAAATCCGAATTATGGATTTACACCTTTTTTTGGCTTTGCGAAATATAGGTTATGGCAGCTTTCCTTAAAAAGTCTCCTGAAGAATAGCCACCCGTTGACACAGAAATTATCAGGGCATATAATTTTTTTAATTGAAACAAATTACGGATATTAAAGTTCTATTACCGTCTTATTATAGAAGGGAGCAAACAGAATGAACCTTGAGGATCTCTTAGCAAGTCAGCGCAAATACTTTCGAAGCGGTGTCACACTTCCGGTATCCTTCCGTATGGAAATGCTGCAGAAATTATACCGAGCAATTCAGAAATATGAGACAGAAATCTGTCTTGCCCTGAAGGCGGATTTGGGAAAAAGCGAATATGAAGGATTTATGTGTGAGGTGGGCCTTGTAAAGAGTGAAATCAGCTATATGCTTCGCCACATCAGGAAATATGCCTCCGGAAAACGGGTTCACACACCGTTGGCGCAATTTGCTTCTTCCAGCTATAAGAAACCTTCCCCTTACGGGAATGTACTGATTATGAGTCCTTGGAATTATCCTTTTCTGCTGACTATTGACCCTCTGGCAGATGCCATTGCCGCAGGGAATACTGCGATTGTGAAGCCCAGTGCTTACTCTCCTGCCACAAGTGCTGTTATAGAGAAAATAATAAGCGAATGCTTCCCGCCCGAGTATGTGATGGTAGTGACAGGCGGAAGAAAAGAAAACGCCACACTTTTACAAAAGAAATTCGACCTTATCTTCTTCACGGGTAGTCAATCCGTAGGAAAAGAGGTACTCCGACATACAGCAGAGACCCTGACTCCCGCTGTATTGGAGCTTGGCGGCAAAAGCCCCTGTATCGTGGATAGTACAGCCAAAGTGAAATTAGCAGCAAAAAGAATCGTTTTCGGTAAATTTATAAACTGCGGTCAGACCTGTGTGGCACCGGATTATCTTCTCTGTGAACGGAGTGTCAAGGACGAACTGATAAAAGAAATTTGTATACAAATCAGGCAACAATACGGAGAAAATCCGCTGGAAAATGATAATTACGGAAAAATTATTAATGACAAACATTTTCATAGGCTTTGTGAATTGATTGATAGGAAAAAAATCGTTCACGGCGGCAGCATTAAGGCAGAAAACTTACAAATTGCTCCTACGGTGATGGATAATGTCACATGGGAAGATGCAATAATGCAGGAGGAGATTTTCGGTCCAATCCTGCCTATTCTCACCTTCGAAAGCTTTGACCAGGTGTATGAGCTTCTGGCTGACAAGCCGAAGCCTCTCGCTCTCTATCTCTTCTCTGAAGACAGGAAGCGGGTTTGCGAAGTCACCGAGCGTTGCTCATACGGCGGCGGATGCATCAACGATACCGTCATCCACCTTGCCACCAGTGAAATGGGATTTGGCGGCGTAGGGGAGAGCGGCATGGGCTCTTATCACGGCAAAGAAGGCTTTGACGCCTTCTCCCACACCAAGAGCATTGTGGACAAGAAGACATGGATAGACCTTCCTATCCGCTACCAGCCCTACAGTAAAGGAATTTACAACAGGTTAATGCGTATGTTCTTGAAATAGCAAAAAGATACAAAATGCAAACAAAAAGTTGTAATTTTGTCGTATCTGTGCTAAACTAACCTAGCTGAAATGATTTTCTGCAGAGAATCAGATTTCATTTCACATAATTGAATAGAAACATTACAGGTGTCGGAGAGGTGTTATCAGAAATACCTTGGTCCGATGAAAAGGGAAGCAGGTGAGAGTCCTGCACGAACCCGTCGCTGTAAGAGAGGAGCTTTGCTTCTGCGTGCTTGGCAGATGTAGAAGGTACATGTGCAGAGAGCGTAAAGGTCACTGGGATATTTCATTATCCCGGGAAGACGAAGGAAAGTGATGATACTTAAGTCAGAAGACCTGCCTGTATTGTGTACTGAAAGACCACGTGGAATTGGTTTGTACGTAATAGAGACAAAACAAAGGTTTTGTTTCTCTTTTATGCCCTTAAACTCCTGCCATGTGCGGGAGTTTTTTCATATAAATACAAAAATTTTTACAGAAAAGAGGAAACAAAATGACAGAAACCAAGAAAACAAACAAAAAAGCCCTTTTTGGGGTCGTGGCACTGGTAGCGGTAATCGCAGTGCTGGCAGCGGTGTTTTTCACCTTCCGTGAGAAGCCTGTAGAAGGCAGTAAGGCAATTACCATCGAGGTAGTGGATAATGCACAGGCAAGTACTGTCTATGAGCTGAACACGGATGCAGAATATTTACGTCAGGCAATGGAAGAAGCAGAAGGTCTGACTTTCTCCGGTACCGAGAGTGAGTATGGTCTGATGGTAGATACGATTAACGGAATTACCGCCGACTACAGTGTGGACGGTGCGTACTGGTCCTTCTATGTAAACGATGCATACTGTAATTACGGTATTGATTCCCAGCCCGTAGAAGATGGGGATGCATTCCTCATCCGCTATGAAGTCTTTGCGGCACAATAGAGATATTCGGAGGAAGGCTAAGCTTACCATTCAGGACATTACGCTCATCGGCATGATGGTGGCAGTCATCGAGGTCTGTAAGGTAACGCTCAGCTTTCTGCCGAATATAGAACTGACAAGTTTTTGGCTCATATTATTCACCCTGTATTTTGGATGGAAAATAGTATTTGTGGTTCCGGTATTTATCATTATTGAAGGCTTTATGTACGGCATTCAGCTCTGGTGGATTATGTACCTTTATGCATGGCCGTTGCTGGTGTTTCTCACATGGATTTTCCGGAAAAAGGATGATGTGTGGTTTTGGAGCTTTCTGTCTGCCGCCTTCGGACTTTCCTTTGGCTTCCTATGCTCCTTTCCCTATGTGGTTATCGGGGCAGTTGACGGCGGACTGCGCAGCGGGCTGTACGCAGTCTTCACCTGGTGGGTGGCAGGAATCCCCTGGGACATCGTCCACGGTGTAGGTAACTTTGTCCTTATGCTGGTACTCTATAAGCCCATTCGAAGCATCATGAGCAAATTCAGATATTATAATTTGAAGAGAGAATCATGAAAAAATGCCGGAGAAGACCTTTAGTCTTCCTCGGCATTTCTCTTTGCCTGGGGTAGGGAGAAGATAAATTCGCTTCCCACACCCTGGGTACTGATTACATTGATATTTTCGTTGTGGGCGTTGATGATTTCCTTTACAATGGAAAGCCCCAGTCCTGTTCCCTTCTTATCCTTACCCCGTGAGGCATCTGATTTATAGAATCTGTCCCAAATCAGCTTCAAGTCGTCCTTGGGAATACCGATTCCCGTATCCTTCACGGAGATGAAGAGCTTATTTTTCTTCTGTGAGGTTTCCACCTTGATAACAGAATCGTGGTGACTGAATTTAATGGCATTGTCAATCAGGTTATAGAGCACCTGTTGGATTTTGCCCATATCCGCATTGACATACATCTCATCTCCCGTGAGAACCACCTCGATGGCTATGGTTTTCCTACGGCAGGTGCCCTCGAAGGAGGCAGCAGTGTTGCGGATGACCTGATTGATATCAAAATCTGTCTTGTCCAGCAGCATTCCCTTCGTATTCAGATTGTTCAAGGTCAGAAGGCTGTTGGTGAGCTTGGTCAGACGCTCTGTTTCGTTCAGCACAATCCCCAGATATCTCTCATACATTTCAGGGGGAATGGTTCCGTCCAGCATAGCCTCCAGATAACCGCGGATGGAGGTCAGAGGAGAGCGGAAGTCATGGGATACATTGGCTACGAACTTCTTCTGGTCGTCCTCAGAACGGGCAATTTCACTTGCCAGATAATTCAGGCAGGCTGCCAGATATCCGATTTCATCCGCACTGTCCACCTGAAATTCATAATGCATATTGCCGGAAGCATATTGCTCCGTGGCATACGTAATCTTTCGCAGGGGAATATATACGATTTCCGTGAAAAAGATTAATATAATCAGGGACAGCAAAAACAGGATAACCAGAGTGATGTAGGAGATATTCAGCAGACTGTTACAGGTTGCCTCAATATCTGCCATGTCACAATGGATGACCACATAGCCCTTCACCTTGTAATTGGAGGTGATAGGAGCAAATACGCTGAGCACATCATACTCAAAATTTCCAAAAAAATCATTGATGGTGTAGTAGGAGCCGCTGGTGATGGTGGGGTCAAAATTCTCAATCATCACCACATCCTCCACATTCAGCGGCGAACCGGTCTCCAGTACCAGACGCCCGGAGGGGTTGATAATGCGAATGAGAGAATTTAAGTAGACAGCCAGGGAATCCAGCTGTGTCTTCACGGTTTCCAAGCTGGTCTCACTGGTGTAGAGACCGCTTGCATAGGTATTTGCTATCAGTGTTGCCTCGGAGTACAGCTTGTCCGCCTTTTCCCTGATTAACTGTTCCCTGGTCATATTGGGAACGAAGGTGGTGACAATCATGAAGCCGAAGACACCGAAGATGAAATACGCCAACACAAATTTTAAGTACAACGTTTTTTTCATAATGAATTACGCACCTCAAATTTATAGCCGATGCCCCAGATGGTAGAAAGCTTCCAATTGGCATGGTCCTTTATTTTTTCACGGAGACGTTTGATATGGACATCCACCGTTCTGGTATCTCCGATGTATTCATATCCCCATATCTGGTCCAGTAGCTGTTCTCTGGTAAATACATGATTTGGTGAGGATGCCAGAAAGTAGAGAAGCTCCAGTTCCTTCGGGGGCATTTCAACAATTTCTCCCATGTATAGCACAGAATAGTTGGTCAGGTTGATGGTCAAATCCTGATATTCCACGCATTTGTCCGTGGAGGTCTCCACAACGGGGGTGACAGGCTTATAGCGGCGGAGAACTGCCTTGACCCGTGCCACCAATTCCTTGGAGTCGAAGGGCTTCTCAATGTAATCGTCGGCACCCAGTTCCAGTCCCAGCACCTTATCAAAAACCTCACCCTTTGCAGAGAGCATGATGATGGGAACGGAATATTTTGTACGCACTTCCCTGCAGACCTGATAACCGTCGATGCCGGGGAGCATCAGATCCAAAAGAATCAGGTTGGGTTCAAAGGATACCATCGCCGGCATGACGGATTCCCCGTCATTTACAATCATGGTCTCATAGCATTCTTTCGTAAGATAGAGAGAGATTAACTCTGCGATATTGTTGTCGTCATCCACGATGAGGATTTTTTGTTTATTAACCATGGGAATGCTCCTTTCAAGGGTTATATTTCATAAAGCTTATTTAAAGGTAACAATGGTGACACCTGCATCACCTTCACCGTATTCGCCCAAACGGAATTCCTTTACATATTTCAGGCGTTTCAGATGACCGTGAACCGCGCTTCGTAAAGCACCGGTTCCCTTGCCGTGCACCACACGCACGCTGGGCAGGTGAGCCAGATAGGCATCGTCCAGATATTTGTCGAGCATTGCAATTGCCTCATCCACGGTTTTGCCCAGAAGATTAATCTCCGTAGATACAGAGAAGGACTTGGACATTTTCAGCTTGCCGGTGCCTGTGTGCTGAAGGGAGGGAGTGGAGATGGTATCCTCCTTACAATACGCCAAATCCCTGATATTGGTCTGGGTACGCATGATGCCGCACTGCACGAACAGATTGCCCTTGGCATCCGGCAGTGTATTTACAATACCCTTTAACCCCATGGATACTATTTTCACGGAATCACCCTTTTGCAGCTTCTTCGGGTCAATCACGTTCTGTTCGGACTGCTTTTTCTCTGCTTTGCCGGCGGTGAGGTGCGTATTCTTCTCGTTGATTTTGTCGCGTACCTTTCGGCGCTTCTGCTCCAGTTCCTTGATATCGGCATTGCTGTTAACCTTGTTGAAATCACGGATGGTTTCGTCTGCGACTTCCTTTGCCTCCTGCAGAATGGTACGTGCCTTTTCGTTGGCTTCCCTCAGAATATTCTCCTTTGCCCGGTCAATTTTCTCGTTCTTTTTCTGCAGCTGGTCCTGTAGCGTACGGATTTTGGCTTTGTATTCGGCTATCTCCCGCCGCTCCTGCTCTATGGTGATGCGGCTTTGCTCCAAATCCGCGATGACATCCTCAAAGCTTTCATCCTCCTTGCTGATCTGTTCCCTGGCAGCATCAATGATGTCGTCCGGCAGTCCCAGCTTGGAGGAGATGGCAAATGCGTTACTCTTGCCCGGAATGCCGATGAGCAGGCGATAGGTGGGCTGCAGAGTCTCCACATTGAATTCACAGCAGGCATTTTCCACAAAGGAAGTGGAGAGTGCATAGATTTTCAATTCGCTGTAGTGTGTGGTGGCCACAGTACGGATTCCCCGGTCATGCAAATGGTTTAAGATGGCAATGGCAAGGGCTGCGCCCTCGGTGGGATCAGTTCCTGCACCCAGCTCATCAAATAAACACAGGGAATTCTCGTCTGCGTTGGCTAAAATGTGGACAATACCGGTCATGTGGGAGGAGAATGTAGATAAACTCTGTTCAATACTCTGTTCATCCCCGATATCTGCATAAACCTCTGTAAAGATAGACAGCTCCGAGCGATCCAGTGCGGGAATATGCAGACCGGATTGTCCCATCAGGGTGAAAAGTCCCACGGTTTTTAGGGAGACTGTCTTACCGCCGGTGTTAGGTCCGGTGATAACCAACAGGTCAAAATCTCTGCCTAAATGAATATCAATGGGCACTACCTTTTTCTTGTCCAAAAGAGGATGGCGTCCCTTTCGGATATTGATGTAATGCTTTTTGTTGAACAAGGGCTCTGTGGCATTCTGCTCCAGTGCCAGCTTGGCTTTTGCGAAGATGAAATCCAGCTTGGTCATAATTCTCTGGTTCAGGGCAAGCTCCCGTGTGTGCTCTGCCAATCGGGCACTCAGCTCTGTCAGAATGACGACGATTTCCTCCTCCTCTTGAAGCTCCAGCTCCTTTAACTGATTGTTCAGGTTTACCACGGCAGCAGGCTCGATGAAGAAGGTGGAGCCTGTGGCAGACTGGTCATGCACCATACCGTTGACCTGACTTTTGTATTCGGCCTTCACAGGGATACAATAGCGGTTGTTGCGCATGGTAATCACCGCATCCTGCAGATAGGTGCGGTAGGGACCATTCAATAAAGAGTTCAGCTGTGAGTGAATTTTCTCCCCTGTGAGCATTTTGGAGCGACGGATGCTTTTCAGCTTAGGACTGGCATCGTCGGCAATCTCCTCCTCGGAGAGAATACAGCGCAGAATCTCATTGGAAATCTGTGTCAGGGGAGTCAACTGCCCGAAATATTCGTCCAGACTGTCATCCGGTGCATCCTCTCTTTCCTTTTTGCCGTAGGTCTTGATGCGACTTACGTTTTCCAGAAGCCCTGCAATCTTTAAAAGCTCGGAAGCGGACAGACAACTGCCGATTTCCAAGGATTTGATGGAAAATCCTAAATCTCTGTTGTTTCCGAAGGACGTGCTCCCCACCTTGAACAGACGACTTAAGGCATCCTTGGTCTCCCGTTGTGCCGAACGGATTGCGGCAAGGTCGGTGGAAGGAGTCAGCTCACGGCATAGCTTTTTGCCGGGCTCGGAGTCTGCTTTCTCCGTCAATATATCAAGTATTTTATAATATTCCAGCGTTCTTAATACTTTTTGATTCATTTCCGTATTTATTCCTCCATAATATCTGATTATAGCATAAATAAATGCGGTTTTGATACTGCTTTTGCAAAAACGCGCAGAAACTTTACATTTTGTCTGCAATCCGATATACTTAAGCCGTAGAAGTGACGGAAGGAGAGGAACGATGCAGGAACCGAAATCCGATCAGCAGAACGAATTCATGATAGAGAAAATTAAGGAGCGTCCGGTAAATAAAAAGAAGCTTTTGCGCCGGACTATCATTACGGCTGCTATGGCGGTCATCTTCGGTCTGATTGCCTGTTTCACCTTTTTGGTATTGGAGCCGGTCATCAGTAATCTTCTGTATCCGGAGGAGGAGCCGCAGATAGTGGTCTTCCCGGAGGATCAGGAGGAGATGTCCCCGGAGGAAATGCTGGCTGACAATATGCAGCAGGAACTGGAGAATCAGGCCAATCAGGAGAATCAGACACAGGAGGTTCTGACGGAGGCACATCTGCGAAGAGAGCAGATTGACCAGATTCTGGCGAGTATTGTGCTGGATAAGGACAATTACAGGCAGATCCATAACTCCATGGCCGGCTATGTGTCAGAATTGAATCGTTCCATGGTAATCGTGACGGGAGTATCCTCCAACATTGATTGGTTCAACAATGTAGAGGAGAGCGAGAACCAGTCCTATGGCGTAATGATTGCAGAGAACGGACAGGAGCTGTTGATATTGGCGGATTATACTCCCCTACGGAATGCGGAAAGTCTGACGCTGACCTTTTACAATGATGTACGAATTGAGGCACAGTTAAAGGATTTGGATGACACGACAAACCTGGCAGTTATCTCCGTAGGTCTGGATAAGCTGGGACAGCAGATGCCCCTTGAGGATTTGAAGATTCCCACCCTGGGCTCCTCCAATGTGAAGACTATCATCGGTACCCCGGTGGTGGCTATGGGCAATCCTATGGGAGTGAGCGGTTCTATCGGCTACGGTATGATAGCAGCGACCATCAGTCAGCAGAATGAGGCAGATACCAATTACAAAATTCTGCAGACAGATATTGTGGGAAGTCAGAATGCGGGCGGTATCCTGTTTAATTTAAACAATCAGATTATCGGAATTATCACCGGCAACAAGTCCGGTTCCGATATGAAGAATTTGATCAATGCTTACGGCATCACGGAACTGAAGAAGCGGATAGAAAATATGTCCAACGGAAGGAAAACCCCTTATATGGGAATCTGCGGAGTGAATGTGACATGGGAGGCACACCAGGAATTACAGGTGCCCTACGGTGCTTATGTAACAGAGGTGGAGATGGAGTCTCCTTCCATGCTGGCGGGCATTCAGCAGGGGGATGTGATAGTGTCCATCGACGAGAAAAGTGTGGATTCCTATGATAAATACACCATGGTTCTCATGCAGCTGGAGGCAGGAGCAGAAGTAGAAATTGTTGTCATGCGTCAGGTGCAGGAGGAATACAAGGAAATGATATTTAATATTGTATTGGGAGAAAACTAATTGTTGGGGACACAGGAACCCAACCGTTGAAAGGAGAGCGTGTCACTACACGCAGACAGGAAGAAAATGAAATATATTAAGGATTTAAAAGAGGGAGACCGTATATTTGATATTTACCTCTGCAAGCATAAACAGGCGGCGGTGACCAAGAACGGAAAGCCCTATGAAAACGTAGTTTTACAGGACAAGACAGGTACCATCGATGCCAAGGTGTGGGAGCCCAACAATCCGGGTATCAGTGAATATGATGCCATGGATTATATAGAAGTATACGGAGACGTGAACAGCTTTCAGGGAGCATTACAAATCAGTGTGAAAAGAATCCGCGTCTGCCGGGAGGAGGAGTACAATCCCGCAGATTATCTGCCGGTGAGCTCCAAGAATATCGATACCATGTATCAGGAACTGACAGCTCTGATTCTGAGCATACAGAATCCCTATTTCAAGAAGCTTTTGGAGAGCTTTTTTGTAAAGGATGAAGCCTTTGTGAAAGCATTTCGTAATTCCTCCGCTGCAAAGACCGTACATCACGGTTTTGTGGGAGGACTTCTGGAGCATACCTTAAGCGTGACGAAGCTCTGTGATTACTATTGCTCGGCTTATCCGATTCTCAACAGAGATTTGTTGCTGACTGCAGCCATGTGCCATGACATTGGCAAGACGAAAGAAATCTCTCCCTTTCCGGAGAATGATTATACGGACGACGGACAGCTCCTGGGACATATTGTAATGGGTTCCCAGATGATAGCGGAGCATGCCGGACAAATAGAGGGCTTCCCTCATAAGCTTCTGGCAGAGGTGCAGCATTGCATCCTCGCCCATCACGGTAAATATGAATACGGTTCTCCCAAGATTCCGGCACTTATTGAAGCAGTAGCCTTAAACTATGCAGATGATACAGATGCCAAGCTGGAGACCTTCAAGGAGATTCTGGAAAATAACAGCGATAACAATGGCTGGCTGGGCTATAACCGGTTATTTGAATCCAATCTTCGTTCCACGGGGCTTGAGTAATTGAATCCGGAGTCATAGCCTCCGAAATCAAGGTTTCCGAAGTCATTGACCATGGAAAGAACATATCGAAATCAGAATATAGGACAGGTGCAGCTGTGGAATACAAGAAAAATGATTATGTGACAGTGACAATTGAAGATATCGGCAGTGACGGAGAAGGAATCGGTAAAGTGGACGGATTCACTCTGTTTGTGAAGGATGCTGTCATCGGTGACACCGTGGAAACGAAAATAATAAAGGCTAAGAAAAACTATGCTTACGCGAGATTAGAGAAGGTTATCACACCTTCTCCTTTTCGTGTGGAGCCGAAATGTGCTTATCACAGACAGTGCGGCGGTTGCCAGCTTCAGGCACTCTCCTATGAGAAACAGCTGGAATTCAAACAGCAGAAAATCCGCAATAACCTGATTCGTATCGGTGCTTTTAAGCCGGAATATATAGATGAATGCATGGAGCCCATTGTAGGAATGGACAAGCCCTACAACTACCGTAACAAAGCGCAGTATCCCGTGGGAACCGATAAGGACGGAAACATTATCACCGGATTCTACGCAGGAAGAACACATAATATTATCTCCAATACGAACTGCCATTTAGGGGTATCAGAGAACCAGCGTATTCTGGAAATCATTCTGGAACATATGCGAGAAAATAAGATTAC
The DNA here is from genome assembly GCA_964588645.1 of uncultured Acetatifactor sp. Lineage (GTDB taxonomy): Bacteria > Bacillota > Clostridia > Lachnospirales > Lachnospiraceae > Acetatifactor. Next base: position 21,448 of record CAZPRB010000028.1, read on the forward strand.
CGCATATGAAGAGACCACCGGAGAAGGTCTGGTGCGTCATATACTCATCCGCACCGGATTTACAAGCGGTGAGATTATGGTATGTCTGGTTCTTAACAAAAAACAAAGTCAGGCAAGAAATAACGCAGGAGAAAGCATGCGGAGGATGCCTGCAGGTATTCATGGTGATGCAGAAAATGCAGACATGGAATGGATTCCCGGGCAGAGAGAATTACTGGAGAAGCTGGCAGCAGTTGAGGGAATGACAAGTGTGTCAGTCAGCATCAATACAGAGAGAACCAATGTCATCATGGGTAGGGAGCTTCATACCATCTGGGGTAGCCCTACCATTACCGATACCATTCATGTGCGTGATATGCAGAAGGAGGGATATCCCTTCACGGGGCATACACTGACCTTCAAAATCTCACCCTTATCCTTCTATCAGGTGAATCCTGTCCAGACGGAGAAGCTTTACAGCCTGGCTTTGGAATATGCAGGGCTGACCGGGCAGGAGACAGTCTGGGATCTATATTGCGGAATCGGTACCATCTCCCTTTTTCTGGCAGATAAAGCGAAGCAGGTCTACGGCGTGGAAATCATTCCGCAGGCAATTGAGGATGCCAAAGAGAACGCAAAACGAAACGGCATTATCAATGCGGAATTTTTTGTGGGTAAGGCAGAGGAAGTATTACCGGAGTTTTATGAGAAGGCAAGTCATGGGGAGAGTGCTGCTTTGGCGGATGAGAAGGCCGATAGCTCTGTCAATATGCTTCATCCCGATGTGATTGTGGTGGACCCGCCCCGCAAGGGCTGTGACGAGGTCTGTCTGTCTACCATGCTGCAGATGCAGCCGAAACGTATCGTATACGTCAGCTGTGATTCTGCTACACTGGCGAGAGACTTGAAAATATTGTGCGAAGGCGGATACGAGGTCAGAAAGATTCGAGGGGTTGACCAGTTCGCACAGACGGTACATGTGGAGACGGTATGTCTTTTGTCCAAACTTCAAAATCGACAGCATATTGAGATTGAACTTGATATGGATGAGCTGGATTGACCGATGCGGAAAAGAAAGCCACTTATGAAGAAATAAAGGCATATATGCTTGAGAATACCGGATTAAAAGTCAGTAATCTTTACATTGCCCAGGTAAAACAGAAATATGGTATTATTGAAAGAGAGAATTACAACAAACCAAAATCTGAGGACAGCAAACAACCGCAGTGTCCGAAAGAAAAAGAGGATGCGATTATAGATGCGTTGAAGCATTTTGGAATGATATAAGAAATTGTGTGTGTAAAAGTATTTTCATGTGTATTAATCGAACAGTTCTAGCTTGATAATGCTATTTTTCCAAAATCATTTAAGTACAAAAGACAAGTGTTTAATTAGGTGTTTTATATAAATGGATTATTTTTTCTTAAGAATTTTATCAAAATAAAAACACGAGATTGTCACAAATTTAAACTACCATAAATTTACAAAAAATAAATAGGAGGTTTCAGAATGGACACAATGGTAGCAACAGTACAGGAATGGTTAAATAATACCTATTCTTTGGGAGTAACAGTAGATGGAATGACAGGAAATGCAACATTTACAGCATTAATTAAGGCACTTCAAACAGAAATTGGAGTGACTGCAGATGGTAACTTTGGCTCTGGAACACTTTCTGCATGTCCTACTTTACAGTCATTTGAAGCAAAAATAAATAATCTGATAATTTCTGAACCAGCATAGTAAAATAGTATGAGAAGATTATCAAGTATATTATTGATTATTACATATGGAATAATTCTTGTACTAATGTGCTTATGGTGGCAACGGTATTATCTAACTTGGGCGGCAGGTAATTGGGCATTTGTCTTTTATATACCATATTATTTGGGTGGAGCTTTTTTAATATGCTTTTTTCTGGCGCGTTTGTGTTTTTTTATAAGTAAAAGCACTAGGATATGGGATTATTTTTTATATCTGTTATTACTCTTATTGATAGTTTATATTCCAGAGGGTTTAGGGGAAGCTTTAATGCACAGTTATGATGATGGATATACTACCCTTTTTAAAAATTGGTCACACTGGCTATATCCTTTAATCAGAAGTAGCGGCAACACTGCGAGAGTTATTTTAGCAGAGTCAGCATTCGGATTTTCTCTAGGGAGTTTTTGGCAGATGAGAAAGGAAAAGAAGAAACAAAGATGATTGAAAACAGTAATTTTTTTAACTCTGGGTTTCCAAAGGGGCGAGTAGCATCCCTTTTGGCACACGATTTTCCTTGGAAAGTCTAGTGTGTTATACCCTCTATCTGTGCGTCTGCGAAAAATCGGTGTTTGTGAATCGGGTGTCAATGCAGAAGCAGACGAAAAGAGCTTGGTTTCTGTGTCCGTGTCAATCACAGAAGCTAAGCTCTTTTATTAGCAGATAGAGGGTATATAACACGCCGCGAGCATATTCTCAATATTCCTTGCAGAGTTTCTCCAACATATCAAAATCATTTGTTCTTTTAGCGAGTAGAGTTGAAACTCCATTATGCTTTTTGTGGCTGTACACAATTTCGGCATTTTTGCGAATACGGTTCTTTTGCCTGTTCACTTCACGGCTTTCAGCTTGAAGTAAGTAACGGTAACTTGCATTCTTCTCTTTGTTTATATCAATATTTACAATTTGGCTATCCGGAACAGGTATCATGTTATTGAGGTTGATTACGGCATAATCTTTTATTTTGATAAAATCTACGCCTTCTTTCATTTGCTTATGTTTATCT
>CAZPRB010000029.1:0-2707 GCA_964588645.1 uncultured Acetatifactor sp.
TTGTTGTATCTATAACTTTACCAGCTGTTTTGAATCCAGCATTTGTATCTTCATCGCCTAAGTCAAACTTTTCAAATGCCTCACTCATCTTACTTGCGCTTCCATAATATCTAGCAGCACCCGGTTCTCCATCATCATCAAATATATTTCCACTCAATGATAATGCTTTTCCACTTGTATGTAATGTAGAAATAGAATTGCCAACCGTTATGATTGCACCTAAAGATGTTGCAAGCGCCCCTATACATCCTATAACAAGAGGTATAGATAAACCACCCGAAAATGGTATTGCACAAATCGCTGCTATTGCACCTGCGACAGCAGCCACTGCTCCTACAACAGCAGTTGTAATTTTCCAAATATATTTTCCGTCACCATATTTGAACCAATCATGTACCTTGTCTAAAATATGCCAGTTTTATCGCCAATCCACTTTATGCCATCAGCAAAATCCTTGACTAAAGAAAAATGATTAGCCAAATCAACGCAAAACGTATTATAAATCCAATCGCCTGCAGCCTCATACCATTTTCTTTTCTCAATATATCCTTCTGCGATGGAAGAAATATTTGTTGTTACTGTCGAATCGACAGATTTTGCTGTTGAAATAGCATAATTAAGAGAGTTTTCTAAATTGACAAAATATGATTTTTTTGATACTAATTCATTTGTCTTTTGTGTCGCCAAATTTGCTGCTGATTGAGCATATCCATACGAATCAGTTCCACTCAAATTGCTTATAGGCGTATTAATTACCTTTCCTATTTTTGTAATGTAATCGTCTATTTTTGTTCTTGCCTTTGATGCATAATCAACAGCATCTTCCAAAGACGAATATACTATTCTTACTTCGCTCATTTAGTGTTACCTCCTTTCAAAGAAGCCAAATACTCTTCCCAGGCTTTCTTTCTAACCTGTTCTTCATTATATTCAGCTGTCCTTATTTGTGAATCTAACGATGAAATTTCAGAATTTAATATATCAATTCTTCTTTGACATCTATTTGATTCATTCTGCAAATTTGTTTTACTTGAATTAATTTTCTCATCTTTATAATCATAGTCTTCTTTTTCAGAGCTTATATCCAAGGATATTGACTTTTTCCTTCCTGTAAGACCGGAAGAATAATAATTTGAACAATACGTGATCATATTGTTAATATTTGTCACATTATTATCGAAATCTGAAGCGATTTTTCCAATAATAGCATCAATCGCTTTTTTCCTTTTAACGAGTGTATCCCTTTCGGAAATTTTTCCACTGCGTTGAGTTTTTAACCAACTGCTTGAAGCCATATAAATCCTTTCCTATTGCATCTATTTTATTATGATATCTCACCTTACGCAAGACAATTTTCGGTTTTCTTAAGTTTTCAAATATCGGATTTCATGTTAGAATGAACAAAAGACACTACTGTGACAACGAAAGGAATTCTATGGGGACAAAAGCTTTTCATGATAATCATTTTAACAGCATACAGGGACTTCGTGCCATCGCTGCACTTTTTGTCATATTGGAGCACATTCGTTTCTTAAACTGCGGTGCCTTCGGTGTAGATATTTTCTTCTGCATCAGCGGTTTCATGATTATGTTTTCCACACATAAAAGCACCGGACACTTTATGAAGAAAAGGCTGATTCGTATTCTTCCGCTGTATTATCTCATGACCATCGGAACCTTTCTGCTCCTGCTGCTGTTTCCCTCCATGTTTGAGCAGACAACAGCGAATCCCATTTCCCTGATCAAGAGTCTGTTATTCATCCCCTTCGATATCGGCGGCGGAGTTCTGCAGCCCCTGATGCGCATCGGCTGGACTGTAAACTGCGAAATCTTTTTTTATCTGCTTATTTATCTGGCATTCCATATCAGCCACAGATACCGCGGCCTGATTTGCAGCAGCTTCCTCGGCATCTTGGTTCTTCTCAATCAAGTGCTGCCGCATGATTTTGCTCCGCTGCGCTTCTACGGGGATTATATCATGCTGGAATTTGTGCTGGGCATCCTCTGCTATTACGTTGCCAAAGGACTTTATAGCCTCCATCAGCGCGGAAAAATACCTCGCATATTGCCCCCTCTATGTCTGCTTGCAGCAATCGGCATATGGATTCTCCTGTTGATTACCAAGCCCACCATTAATATTTTGGAATTCCGCAGACTCATTTACTGGGGCATTCCCGCAATGCTGCTGGTGTTATGCGTCTTTGTTGCCGGTCTTTCCATACAGACACCAAAGCTGCTTGTAAGGCTAGGAAATATGAGTTTTTCGATTTATATCATTCATTATTATCCTGTAATGCTTTTAGACCGTGCAGTATTTGACTTTTCCTCTGTCACACCCTTTACCATCTTTGGCGTTGTGCTCAGCATAGCGGTGTGCCTGATATTATCCTATGTCAGCTGGTATCTGATTGAGAATCGATTGACTAAGCTGTTGCTTTCGAAATGTATTTAAGAAACGGTCATTCGGCGGTCTTGTGGCGGTCTTGTGGCGGTCTTGTGCGACGGTCTTGTGCGGCGGTCTTGTGGCGGTCTTGTGGAATCTTCTGTGCCTTCTCTTCGTGTGGTGTTGTATTCGCGCCAGACACCTACGGAAGGGAATGGACTTAAGGAAAAACGAAGTTGCCCTTGGCGCGAGTTGCCCCTGGCGTGAGTTATCCCTGGTGTGAGTTATCCCTACTAAAATGATGAAATTCATGAATAATAGGGG
>CAZPRB010000029.1:2807-3222 GCA_964588645.1 uncultured Acetatifactor sp.
CAGAAGGCCGAAATCAACCCTACCGTTTCCCGAAAATGCACAAAAAGTAGGATAAAACGGAACGAAAAGGAAAGGCTGAACCCTACTAAAATGATGAAATTCATGAATAATAGGGGCAGAAGGCCGAAATCAACCCTACCGTTTCCCGAAAATGCACAAAAAGTAGGATAATAGGATAATAGAATGATTGGATAAATGGAAAGAAATTGAAGAAATTAAGAAATCCATTTTTGCTGTTGACATTTGAAAACCAATATAGTATATTATTAGTTGTCTGCAAGATAGCAGGCAAGTGATAATGCGCGAGTGGCTCAGCGGTGGAGCACCTCCTTGCCAAGGAGGGGGTCGCGGGTTCGATCCCCGTCTCGCGCTCTCAGGAACTACAAAAAAGACATCCGAGTGGATGTCTTTTTTG
>CAZPRB010000029.1:3322-23891 GCA_964588645.1 uncultured Acetatifactor sp.
CCGCGCAAAGCTGAGGTCCACCGGACCTCATGCGCCGTCTCGCGCTCTCAGGAACTACAAAAAAGACATCCGAGTGGATGTCTTTTTTGTTGTTTTGAGGCACTGCCGTGCCTCAAAGTTCGATCTTCTCCGCTCCGCTTCGGTCCGCGCAAAGCTGAGGTCCACCGGACCTCATGCGCCGTCTCGCGCTCTCAGGAACAACTAAAAGACATCCGATTGGATGTCTTTTTTATTGTTTTGAGGCACTGCCGTGCCTCAAAGTTTGATTTTCTCCGCTCCGGAGCAGATATTATTGTTCTATCTTATCCGCATATTTAATGCGGTATATGCGTCTCAGGGAATCGTTGATGCGTTCCTCTGAGATGGTTCCGTCGTGAACTGCCTGAATTACACCATTATATGCTTTCTCGAAATTTTCCGGCATCAAGAGCATATCACAGCCCGCACGGAGTGCATGAATTGCTGCCTGGTCTGATTCATAGTATTCCGTAATCGCCGACATGTTCAGAGCATCCGAAATGATAACCCCATCATAATTCATCTCATTTCTCAGAATATCGGTTACAACAGCAGAAGACAGGGAGCAAGGCGTATTATCTCCCGTCAGTGCCGGTGCGGACAGATGTCCCACCATAATCATATCTGCACCGGCATCAATACCTGCTTGAAAAACTGCGAACTCATTGGTGCGAAACTCCTCCGCTGTCCTGTCCGTGGAGGCCATTCCGTCATGGGTATCCTGCACAGAGCTTCCCATCCCCGGGAAATGTTTCAGGCAGGCTGTAACACTCTGTTCCTGAATTCCCTGCATCATAGATGTGACAAAGGGCGCCACTACTGCGGCATCGGAGCCGAAAGCGCGGCTTCCCAGTGCACTCCCTTCCACACTGTTAATATCCGCAACCGGTGCAAAATCCAGATTAAAGCCCAAACCGGATAAGTAACCACCTATGGTACTTCCTGCCCGATAGGCATTATTTGCATCTCCCGTCTCACCGGTTGTCTTCGCCGTATCGACCTTTGTGCCGATACCCATTTCTGCAACCCGGCTAACGCTTCCGCCCTCCTCATCCACAGCAATGAAAAGTGGATATTTGCTGTAAAGCTTTGTGTTTTCAATCATTTCCTTCAGCTGTGCTTCCGACTGCATATTCTTGCCAAAGTATACGATACCGCCCACTGCATATTTGGATAGAGCTTCCCTGGTACCGTCACCGGCTTTGATAGCAGTGGATACCCCGGTAATTGCTTCCGGTGTTACAACAAACAAGCCTGCCACTTTGTCCTCCAGGGGCATTACTTCGATTACCGCATTTACAATTTGGTCCAATTTCTCTTCCGGAGAAAGCTCAACCACAGTCTCTGTCGGCATTTCCTCGGGAACTTCAATTGTTTCCTCCGTGGCAAATACCTCATCCACCTTTTCCTGCTGTATTTCCTCCCGCTCCCTGGCCGTCTGTGTCAGCTGCTTTACTCCCAGTACAATTCCCAGTGAAAGTACAATAATAAATACAAGCACCGTCATATATGCCATTATCTGATTTCTTTGTCGTCTCTTTCTTCTCGCTTCTCTTCTATCCTGCTGATTTGTTTCCACAGTTTCCATAATGTGCTCCTCAAGTATTATTCTGGTACTTTCTATTTTATCCTATTTTTCATCCTTTTTCTACAGGAAATAAATACATTTAATCTATTCTTCAGATTATGGACGGATAACTCTGTATTCCACAAAGCATCCGGATTCTGCACCGCCTATTTCAGCTATCGCTTCCAACTCACATTCTCCGAATCGATTCTGCAGATATGCTTCCAACCAATTTACATCCGTAGCTTTATCTGCAATCAGGCTTACGGTTTCCTGATAATACAAGGCCTCCGCTGCATCCTGCGAATGAATCCCTTCCAAACGTCCGCCTGCCAGCGGGCTGAAGCTCATCCAGCCGCCCATAAGCATAATATTCTCCGTATCGCGCGAATACTGATAATCCGCGTATTTCACCACTGAAAAAACATCTGCCAGATAGAACCTGTCTGAATGCTCCCCGCAGTACTCCTTCAGCAATTCCCAATCCCTCTGAAGCTCTGTCTGCTGCTCAATTTTGGCAGTTGTGGTTTTCCATTGAAATCCGGTCAGATACACCAGAAGCAGAACAAGCACGACACCGCCAATTTTTTTCTGTTTTTCAGAGATACATCCGGCATCCCGAACCAGATATATCCCCATTCCCAACAATATCATAAGCTCCATTATATAGAGAGAAAGAGACACTCTCTCCGGGAAACGGCCTCTCCAAAGCAGATATATCCATATTACGCTTCTTCCCGCGCCGAGTGCGAAAAGCACTGACAGCCGGAGCCATTTGTGCCGGGCAATAAAGCCAACCGTCAACAGCAGATAGAAAGCAATCCAAATATAATTATAGGGCACATCTCCGTAGCGAATCTGAAGATAATACTGCGATATGCACTCTTTTAATTCCTGTCCAAAGCTGCTTGACCGATTTCTTCCGGAAGAGACCTTCTCTGCCACTTCCTCCAGCTTTCTATCGTCAATTCCCGCATCTAACAGAGTATTGTAGCTGGACAAAATCTGATACTCCTCCTCGCTCATGCCATAGGAGGTATAATTCTCATTATAATAATCCGTGGACAAAAAATCCGTGTAATCATACAGAAGAGTACGGCTGTCATTGTACGACAAATAACGCTTCCACTCCGGTGTGTTGTAACAGACGGAATTCATCAGAAAACAAAGAAATATACATCCCATAAGCACCGTACAATACTTTAACCGTATAATTGTCTCCTTCTTCCGTTCACCCTTTGCTGCAGACGCCACCCGCCATACGATGGATATTGCCACAAAGGGAAGACTCAAAAGTCCTATCTGGGAGCGCACCATATATGCCAGTAATAACAGTACAACGGACCATCCATTGCGTTTCCCTCTCATCAGCAGAAAAACTCCTGTTCCTGCCATTAGGGCAGCCACCAGGGTATAGTGCATATAGATGCTAAACGGGATAAAACAAACCACCGCCGAAAGGCAACCAATCACGGGATATCTGAACTCTTCTGCCACCAGAACCATACAGACTGTAATACACGCAGTGAAAAACAATTCAAACCACGGAATAAAAGCTGTAACTCTGTATAGCAACGCCAAAATTCCTGTTAAGGGATACTGCATATATACAGCATGTCCGTCAGGGATTCCGGTATATGCACCGCTGAGGATACTTCGCATAGTAACATCATCATTCAGATAAAACACCGGAGACAGGAACAGAATTCCGATTCCCGAAACGATAATCAATACAATTGTACACAACAGTTTATTCTTGTTAATCACCCTTGCATTCTCCTTGTGTTCTTCCGGCATTTTCCTTATTTTCCCCAAATATTCCTAATCTGTTATTCCGATATTCTATCATTTTTTATGAAATATAGCAACTCCGGATATCTTTGTTCCCATAGATAAGAACCGTTTACGCAAATTAAGAGAGCGTATCGATGTAAATGCAATCAATACGCCCTCTCAGACTATGCTATCCAATGGCTCTTCCTCTCTTTCTTTCTTCCATTTCCTCTTTTGTGCTTTTCCACTTTTCCTTTGTACCGGGTACTGTAACGTCCATAACCTTATCTTATGTGTATCGTCACTTTTCTTCTGTGTACTTTGCATATCTATATCAATGCATTTCTCTTTGGTTCCTTATTCATTTGTACATCAATGGAAGAATTATTTTGTTGGGGGATAAAATTAAGTTTTAGGTGGACCATACCTCTCTTTCTACAGTTTTCGTTAAGAGTGCTTCTATACTCTTCTTATGTTCTCTCTGCCTTTTGTTGATTTTATTATATCCTTATCTCCGACATTTGTCAACACATTTTTATGTTTATTTTCATATTTTTTGTCTTGTTCTGGTTTTATATCTTATTTTCCAATTTTTAACATTTTTCGACATATTTTTCAGTTTTTTTCTTTTGTTTTTTGTTATAGAGTTTCTTTCCGAAAAAATACATTATTTTTTACATATTTTCAAGGAAAACAATGGCTTTTTTGTACATATTAATGTACAATCAAAGTAGTATTCAAAAGATAGGAGAAATTAATATGTTTAGTCAATTATTTGGAAAATATCTGGTTGATAAAGACATTATCAGCAGAAACGATTACCTGAACGCCATCCGGGAGCAGCTGGCCGTTCGGGTTAAGCTCGGCACGATTGCTGTTTCCGAAGGATTTGACGGAGGAACAGGTAGAAGCTATCAACAACAAGCAAATGCAGTTCGATAAAATATTCGGTGACATAGCCATCGAAGACGGACTTTTGACCTCCCAACAGATTGATGCTCTTTTAAAGAAACAGGGGAATCCTTACATGCAGTTTGTTCAGGTTCTGATGGAATCCGGAAAACTATCTGCTACTGTTTTGGACAAGACGCTCTGCGCCTTTCAGAAGGAGAATGGTTTTTCGGATACGAACATCATTGCACTGAAAAATGATGATATTGATGCTTTGGTTCCCATTTTTGCTTTTTCATCCAAGCCTTATATTACCGATTTCGTTTCTCTGGTAGTGAGGAACATTAACCGTTTCATCACCCGAGATTTCTATATCGGCAAAATGTGTCATGAAAGGAATCTGCGTTATCGCTATCTGGCCGGTCAGAAAACCACAGGTGACGACACTGTTTATCTGGCAATGGCAGTGGGCGATGGGAGCGAAGCATTTACCCTGGCAGCCTCCCGCTTCTCCGGCCAGATGCAGGAAGGGGCATATCACATTGTGATATACCCCTCTTTTATTGTTATATCGATACAGATTTCTTTTCCTACAGCTTGGTAATTACAAAAATCTCATAAATTGCATTGATTGCATTCTCGAAATCCTCATTTGCCACACCAATGATAATGTTTAATTCAGAGGAACCCTGGTCAATCATCTTAACATTGATATTCCGATGTGCCAAGGCCGAGAAGATTCTGCCTGCAGTACCGCGTGTGGATTTCATACCGCGTCCAACCACCGCAATCAGAGCCAAATCTGATTCTATATCAATGGAATCCGGATTTGCAAGTCTGTGAATACCCGCTACCACCTGTTGTTCCTTGTGCATAAATTCATCCTGATGTACAAATACCGTCATGGTATCGATACCGGAGGGAACATGCTCGAAGGAGATACCATTTTCCTCGAAAGCCTGCAGTACCTTTCTTCCGAAGCCGATTTCCGAATTCATCATATCCTTTTCAATATTAATGGAGCAGAAGCCCTTCTTTCCTGCGATACCGGTAATGACATATTTGGATTTCTGGCAGGTACTTTCCACAATCCAGGTGCCATTATCCTCCGGAGAATTGGTATTGCGGATATTGATGGGAATACCCTCCTGACGAACCGGGAAAATTGCATCCTCATGCAATACGGTGAAGCCCATATAAGCCAGCTCACGAAGCTCTCTGTAGGTAATCACTTCTATTCCCTTAGGATTCTTAACGATTCTGGGATCAGAGATCAGGACACCGGATACATCCGTCCAGTTCTCATATACATCTGCCTTACATGCCTTTGCGACAATGGATCCCGTCACATCAGAGCCTCCTCTGGAGAAGGTTTTCACCTTGCCGTCCGGCAATGCTCCGTAGAAGCCGGGAATCACTGCACATTGGCACTCTGCCAGCTTGGCTGACAACACCTCATTGGTCTTAATCGCATCCAATTCCCCGTTTTCCTTGAAGAAAACCACGGTTGCGGAATCGATGAACTCGTAACCAAGATACTTTGCCATAATGATACCGTTTAAGAATTCTCCTCTGGAAGCTGCATAATCTCTTCCTGCTTTTGCCTTGAAATCCTTCTCAATCCCTTTGAACTCCTCGTCCAGACTAAGCTCCAGCTGCAAGCCTTGTATAATCTCTTCATAGCGTTCTTTGATAGCCTTTAACTCAGCCTTAAAATCCTTTCCCGCCTCTGCCAGATCATAGCAGCCATAAAGCATATCTGTTACCTTGGTATCGTTACTGAATCTTTTGCCCGGTGCAGAGGGTACCACATATCTTCTCTCCTTGTCTGCACGGATAATATTTCCGACCTTTTTGAACTGCTCTGCACTTGCCAGAGAGCTTCCGCCGAATTTCACTACTTTTGCCATAATTTTTCTCCTCCTGTTGTTCCTAAATCTCCAGGAACTTATCTATGAGCCTGTGGCCTTCCGCCACGAAATTACCGGATTTGCGACCTTCTTCCTCATTGTAATCCCAGGTATGCTCCTGATGCTTTGTGCTGTCATAGAGCATATAAGGCACATTATCCGAGGTATGGGTACGCACCCGGATAGGTGTGGGATGGTCAGGCAGAACAAGGAGTCTGAAATCCTCCCCGGCTGCCTCCATCTGAGCCACCACAGGTCCAATCACTTCTGAATCCAGATATTCAATAGCCTGTACCTTACGTTCCATGCTGCCCTGATGTCCCATCTCGTCCGGTGCTTCCACATGAATATAGGTAAAATCATAACCATCCTTGGTAACGGCCTTTACCGCGGCTTCCACCTTGCCGGAATAATTAGTATGAAGTCCTCCGTTGGCACCTTCCACCAATGCAACACCCATTCCCGCACCTACGGCGATTCCCTTTAACAAATCTACAGCAGATACCATCATGCCCTTCTTGCCCGTCTTTTCTTCGAAGGAGCTGAGCATGGGCTTGGTTCCTGCTCCCCAGAACCAACAGCAGTTGGCAGGATTTAAGCCTTTTTTCTTTCTTTCTATATTAATGGGATGATTAACTAAAATATCATAGCTTTTCTTCATCATCTCACGCAAGGCTTTATCTGCGGGCAGATATTCCCCGATGACACGTCCCAGCACATCATGGGGCGGTGTCAGCTGTACCACCTGACCCTTATCCCAGATTAAGCAGTGACGGTAGCTGGTTCCTACATAGAACTGATAGGTCTCGTTCGCCAACTCCTTCATCACTTCCTTCAAAAGCACCGCGCAATCCTCCGTACTGATTTCGGAGGAGCTGTGGTCAATAATGGTCTTCTCCTCAAAAGGGACATCATCCTCAGAAATCGTCACAATATTACAGCGGATGGCAATATCCGTATCCTTCATGGGCACTCCGATACTCAGTGCCTCCAGAGGAGAACGTCCGGAGTAATACACCTTGGGGTCATATCCCATAACAGACAGATTGGCAGTGTCGGAGCCGGGGCTCATGCCCTCGGGAATCGTATGCACCATTCCAATCTCGGAAAGCTTACTCAATTTGTCCATATTCGGTGTATTGGCATATGCCAAGGGCGTCTTGCCGCCCAGCGCCTCTATGGGCTCATCTGCCATACCGTCACCTAATACTACAATATATTTCATCTTTATCCTCATTTCTGTGCGGCTTTATTTCCTGAATGCCGTAGTCGCCGCGCGGACACAGCTCGTATTGCATGAATTAATAGACGCGGATTTTGCTGAGAACTACACTTCCCAGCGCATCACATTTTGCCGTGAAAGCCTTCTCGCTCATAACCGGTGTAAAGTATGCAACATCTTTTTTCCCTGCAAGCGCCACCCTCTCACAGCCGGGGAATGCCTTCTCAACAGCATCCTGCCCGGAAGCGTCTACTCTGATAAAGAAGCTTCTCTCAGTCTCTGCCACATCCGCAAGCTGCACATTTTCTTTGTCCCAGAAGCACTTGACATTTTTTCCGAGATGCTTTGCAGCATCAACCACATCAGCAACTACCGCACTTGCAGTGGGAAGCTTTCCTGCGCCTCTTCCATAGTACATGGAGTCACCCAGCATATTGCCGGTAACGAAGATAGCGTTGAATACATCATTTACCATTGCAAGGGGATGATCATAGCTTAACATAAAAGGGGATACCATAGCCAGTGCGGTGTTCTCACCCAGTGCCTTACTCATACCAAGCAGCTTGATGGTCTTTCCCGCCGCCTTTGCGTACAGGAAATCATCTGCTGTAATCTTTGTGATTCCCTCTGTGAACACCTGCTCGGAATCCACATTTTTACCCATCATCAAGGATGAAAGAATAGCAATTTTGCGACATGCATCATAGCCCTCTACATCGGCCTCCGGATGAAGTTCCGCATAGCCCATCTCCTGTGCCTGCTTCAATACATCATCGAAGTTGGCACCTTCCTTCTCCATCTTACTTAAAATAAAGTTGGTGGTACCGTTCAGAATGCCGGTAACCGCCTCCACCTTCTCTGCTGTCAGGCAACCGTTGATGGGACGGATAATGGGAATACCGCCACCCACACTGGCCTCAAAGAAATAATTACAGTTGTTTTCCTCTGCAAGTGCTATCAGCTCGGGGCCATATTTGGCAACCAGCTCCTTATTGGAGGTACATACACTTTTCCCTTTCGCAAGACACTGTTTAGTGAATTGATACGCAGCTCCCACACCGCCCATCACCTCACAGACAATGCTTACCTCATCATCCTCGGCAATAATATTAAAATCATGAATCACCTTATTCTCATAAGGGTCTCCCGGAAAATCTCTCAAATCCAAAATATACTTGACATTCAACTCCTCACCGGACCTTTTGCTCACCAGTGCCTTGTTATTCTCAATGACCTCCACAACACCGCTTCCTACGGTACCATATCCAAGTACTGCTACATTTACCATCTTTTCCTCCGTTCAGTCCCTTTGCGGACATTTATTTTTTTACTACTCCCCGTGCTGTGCAAGCAGGTTATTCCTTTGCCAGAAGCTTGACATGATGTACACCCTTCTGGTCTTCCATCCGTTCAATCATCCTTGATACATCTCCTGTGGTCTGAAGCACCTGTACACTGAGACTTAAGGATGCGATACCATTAATGGGAATACTCTGATGTATGGTCAGAATATTCGCATGATATTCTGCTATAATCTTCAGCACATCCGACAGCAGTCCCGGTTCATCATCCATCTGAAAGGTAAGGGTGATGGTAGTTCCCTGAGAATTGTCATGAAACTGAAAAATATCATCCTTATACTTATAAAAAGAGCTGCGGCTGATACCCACAGCATCAACCGCTTCCTGAATGGTCAGAACCTTCTCTGACTCCAGAAGCCGCTTTGCTTCAACCACCTTGAGCAATACTTCAGGGATTGCCTTCTGCCTTACCACAAAGTATTTGGTCTTCTCTCCCATACATTTCCTCTATTCTGCGAATAAACATACCTGTTGAAGTTCACCAAACGACATTTGTCCGAATAGCGCGAACAATTTCGAAAAAGTTTTTGTATCACGGACACTTGTATGCCGTCGAAAGATATTCTAACACAATCATACCGCATATGCAAGGGCATATTTGTAGAGATTATGGAAAAAGGAGGAAAGAATTTGTGAGAAATGCCCAAAAGAAACGTGCGTCACTAAGCGCACCATAAAAAAAGAAGCCCGGTTCGGGAACCGGGCTTCACAACATATTTCGAAAGGCTTAATCCAAGGGATATTTGTCCGTGAGAGTCTGCACAATGGCCAGAGCCTCAGGAATCTTCTCCTCGCCGCCCTTGATGACCATCGCAATCGCCTCTGCAATTCTATCCATATCCTCTGTATTCATTCCTCTGGAGGTAACCGCAGGAGTACCGAGGCGGATACCGCTTGTCACGAAGGGTGACTGGGGATCATTGGGAATGGTATTCTTGTTACAGGTAATATGAGCTTCATCCAACAGCTTTTCTACTGCTTTACCGGTGAGACCGAAGTTGGTCAAATCCACCAGCATCAGATGATTATCCGTACCGCCGGATACAATCTTAATTCCTCTGTCCATAAGTCCCTTGCAGAGTGCCTGTGCATTGTCTGCAATATTCTTCTGATAGGTCTTAAACTCATCGCTGAGAGCCTCCTTAAAGCACACTGCCTTCGCCGCGATGACATGCATCAGGGGACCACCCTGAATGCCGGGGAAGATTGCTTTATTGAAGTTGTACTTCTCCGCAGCCTCCTTATTGCACAGAATCAAACCGCCGCGGGGACCGCGCAAGGTTTTATGTGTCGTGGTAGTCACCACATCCGCGTAGGGGATGGGACTGGGATGCAATCCTGCCGCTACAAGGCCTGCTATATGCGCCATATCTACCATGAGCACTGCACCCACCTCGTCAGCTACCTCACGGAATTTCTTGAAGTCAATGGTACGCGCATATGCGGAAGCGCCCGCAATAATCATCTTAGGCTTTGCCTCCAAAGCGATTTCACGCAGCTTGTCATAATCGATGAAGCCTTCATCATTGACACCGTAAGGTACAATATGAAAATACTTTCCGGACATATTCACCGGGCTTCCGTGTGTCAAATGTCCGCCGTGATCCAGGTTCATGCCCATAATGGTATCGCCGGGTTTACACACAGCAAACTGCACTGCCATATTTGCCTGTGCTCCGGAATGGGGCTGTACATTCGCATAATCACAGCCGAATAATTTCTTTGCTCTCTCGATTGCCAGATTCTCCACAACATCCACGCAATCACATCCGCCGTAATATCTCTTTCCCGGATAACCCTCTGCATATTTGTTGGTAAGCGGGCTTCCCATTGCTGCCATTACTGCTTTACTTACCCAGTTTTCAGACGCAATCAACTCGATATGGCTGTTCTGTCTGGCCTGCTCATCCACAATCGCCTGAGCGATTTCGGGGTCTACATTCTTCACTTCATCCAATGAATACATGATTTTCCTCCTGATTCTGCCGGTTCCTCCGGATTATTTTCGCACACTGACGCGTTAACAAATCACCCCAAGTGTAACATGAAATATATTCCTTTGTCAACAAACACAAAAAACTTTACGTGTCTTTACATCCTTGGTAAAATAGAGGGGTATTTAACAAATGAAACGGAGCAGATTTATGATGTATCATGTAATAATTAATCCCGCATCCCGTTCCGGGAAGGGCTTGAGAATATGGAAGCAGGAGGTAGAACCCGCTCTGCACGCCGAAGACGTCTCCTATCGTTCTTATTATTCACAGAAGGAAGGGGATGTGGCGCGTATTGTCTCAGAGGTATTACTGTCCACCGCAGAACGTCCCATCCATTTCATCCTTCTGGGCGGAGACGGCACTGTCAATGAGGCATTACAGGGAATGAACGACACCTCCGGCGTTGTACTGGGATATATTCCGACAGGTTCCAGCAATGATTTGGCCAGAGACCTGAGAATTCCCAAGGAGCCCTCCGAAGCACTCCGTCTGATTCTTCACACCGGCAAGCCACATACCATAGACTTGGGCACCATTACCTATGATGACGGCGCAAGACGCCGCTTCGCCGTGAGCTGCGGTATCGGCTTCGATGCAGCCGTATGTGAGGCATCCCTGCATTCCATGCTCAAGAAGGCATGTAACAAAATAGGTCTGGGAAAGCTGACCTATGTGGGAATCGCATTAAAGCAGCTCTTTGCTGCCAAATCAGTAACCTGTACGCTTACCCTGGATGACGGGGAGCCCCTGGAAATCAAAAAGCTTTTGTTCGTCACAGGCATGAATCACCGTTATGAAGGCGGCGGCTTTATGTTCTGTCCCGACGCAGACGCCACAGACGGCTTTCTGGATTTATGCGTGATTGGGGATGTTCCGAAGCTCAAAATTCTTCTGGCGCTACCCACCGCTTACTTTGGCAAGCATTATTTTGTAAAAGGCGTTTTCGGTTATCGTGCCCGCAAGTTTCACGTTGAGACTTCCGCCCCACTCTGGGTACATACGGACGGAGAGGTCATTACACGTGCACGCGGCTTTACAGCCACCTGTGAGCCGGATGCAATAAAGTTTATCGGAAACTAAAGGTTTTCTTAAGATTGTTTAAGGTTTTAAAAAAAATATTGCATTTTGCGTTTGAAACGTTATACTGTTTATTGTCACATAAACTTTAGCACAGTAAAGAGAGGCAATGATTATTTATGGGCAAGGCGAAGCGATTGTTTGTGAAATATAAGCATGCAATCCCACTTATCCTATACGGCATTATTTACCTGGCATGGTTCGCATGGTTAGAGCAGAGGACTACAGGACATTACAGAATTATACATATGGCAGCGGATGATTACATTCCCTTTTGTGAGGCATTCGTCGTTCCGTATTTTTTGTGGTTTCTCTATGTAGCTGCTGTGGTGCTTTACTTTTTATTTCAGAATAAGACGGATTACTACAAGACCTGTACCTTCCTTTTCACGGGTATGACAGTTTTCCTGATTATTTCTACACTCTGGCCCAACGCACATCACCTGCGGCCGCTTGTGATGCCCAGGAACAACATGTTCACCCATTGGGTAAAGCTGCTATACAACGTGGACACTGCCACCAACCTGTGGCCCAGCATCCATGTATATAATTCTCTGGGGGCGCATTTTGCCATCATACACAGCAAAGAATTCGAGAATAAAAAGGGCATCCGGATTGGTTCCTTCCTGCTTGCTGCCTCCATTATTCTCTCAACCATGTTCTTAAAGCAGCACTCTGTTTTCGATGTGTTGACTGCCTTCGCGATGGCGGCAATCATGTACACGATTGTATACAGAACCGACCTGCTTATGAACCTTCGGGCAAACCGAAGCAAGCGCAGAATCAAGCCACAGATTGGTTAGTATTCAAATAGCTTCACAAAATCAAAACTCCGCAGCCCAAATACCGGGATGCGGAGTTTTTTGCTTAATTAAATTTAAAAATCTTCTGTGCCAGCTTATAGCCCTCCACGGAAATCTTTCGTCCTCCCTTTCCGGGAAGATTCATGGCATTTCCCAACATACTGTGTCTCAGCTTATGATACAGCTTCAGGTCAGTATCCTTTATGTACTGCCATAATTCCTTCTTCTTGGACAGGTTTTCTTCTGTGCCGGAACGCATCAAAAGCACGGAGGAAATTACCGTGATAATTTCCAGATAATTGAACATGTACTGATACAGTCTCTTATTCTTCACGATTTGATTCTTGCGTTCCACCATATAATCAATCATGATCTTGTTGACCTTAATCTGCTGATCAATGCGGGAAATCATAATACTTTCATTCACGGACTGATCCTCTCTGCCAATATAATAGCGGTAGAAATTCACATCCAGATAGTACATATTCTTCACATGGGGCAGGGGCTCAAACACGTAAATATTGTCTACATAGAAGGTATGCTCCGGCAACTGAATCTTAGCATCCTGTAACAGTCTGGTACGGAAGATAACCGAATGCATCAGAATATAGTGTCCCTTGGTAAAATGGTGGCAATCCTTCCAGGTAAACATCTGCTTTTCGGGCAGGATATGCCGATAGTGCATGACCTTTTTGCGGGCAGCACCCTCCTTATCATACACAAAGTTGCTGATTAACATATCCAGAATCTGATTTCCTCCCGCCAGTTCCCGCAGGGTATTCAAGATTTCCTTATAAGCGGATTCCTTGACCCAGTCGTCGCTGTCCACCACCTTGAAATACAAGCCCGTGGCATTGGCAATACCCGCATTCACCGCAGAACCGTGACCTCCGTTCTCCTTGTGAATTGCCTTCACAATGGTAGGATATTTCGCCGCATATTCATCGGCTATTTCCGCAGTATGATCCTTGGTGGAGCCATCGTTCACCACAAGAATCTCCACATCCTCTCCTCCGACCAGCAGGGACTCGATACACTTTCTCATATAATTTTCCGAATTATAACACGGAATTGCAATGGATAATAATTTCATGAATACTCCTCCTCATATCTCTCATTCCCTAATTTCATATGCAAGTACCTCGTATAGGCAGCAAACGCCGCGAGAATGGGGTATTTCTCTCGCGTGTCCTCCGGCAGGATATACAACCAATTCGACAGTTCCTCTCCGGGCATCCCCTGCTCCAGCTCATCCACACGGATCATATATCCCCTCATATGCCATTCCCTGTGAGTGAATACATGCTTTGCATCCTGAAGCCTCTGAATTCTCAGAGTCTTCATACCGTTAGACGCCAGATAATCACATACCTCCTCCGCAGTGCGGAAGCCTTCCATGGAAGGGAATTCATACATACCGGCCAGAAGCCCCTTTGGCGCTCTCTTGCGAAGCACTGTTCTATTCTCATCCCGAATGACCAATATGGTCTTCTCCTCAATGGTCCTGGGCCTTGCAGAAGCCTTTACCGGATAGTCTGTCTCCACACCTTTTGCATGTGCCCTACAGTTGTCCGCAAGGGGACATTCCTCACAGCGGGGTGCTCCGTTTGGAATGCAGACACAGGCACCGATTTCCATCATTGCCTGATTGAAATCTCCCGGTCTGTCGTGGGGAATGACCTGCGCCAATTCCTGTTCCACCGTCTGCTTCACCTTGGCATCCGCGATATTTCTGTCATCCATGCGCAGGCGTGCAAGCACGCGAAGGACGTTCCCATCCACCGCAGGGCTTGCTTTCCCGTAAGCGATGGAGGCAATGGCACCCGCCGTGTAGCTTCCGATTCCCTTTAACTTCAACAGTTCTTCGTAGGCATCCGGCATTCTGCCATCATGCTCTTCCACTATCTGAATCGCCGCCTTCTGCAGATTCCTCACCCGATTATAATAACCAAGTCCCTCCCACAATTTCAGCAATTCTTCCTCCTCAGCACCTGCCAGAGCATCTATATCCGGCAGCTGACTCATGAATCGTTCAAAATAAGGCTTCACAGCCTCCACTCTGGTCTGCTGCAGCATGATTTCCGATACCCACACCCTGTACGGGGTGGGAAGCTCTCTCCAGGGAAGCATGCGTCTGTTAGTATCATACCACGTTAATAGCGGTTTGGGAATCGCGAAAATATCTCCCGTCAAATTTTCGTCTCTGATTTCACTCTCTTTGAGGTACACAGGCACCGGATGCTTCACCACCATACTGTCAGCGGTGACCCTGCAGTCATAGGCAAGTATCTCTACTCCTGCTGCTCTTGCTCTCACCAGTGCATCCGCAAAGGCTTTATGCGTATCCTCATTGGGCAGAAAATAAAGGACATGCTCCATTTGCACCACAAATAAAAGCATGGCCCGATAGCCCTCCTTCCGCGCCCGGATTAATTCCTCCACATGCTTCACCGCACGCTCGGACGGAGCATCCGGAAAACGAACTACCCCCTCCGACTCCAAAGTCACACCCTTAACTTCTATCAAAATTTTCTCCTGCTTGGTCTCCACATAGAAGTCAAAACGGGATTGTCCGTAGGTGGTCTCCGGACGCACCAAAATAAGGTCAGGAAACAGTTCTTTCGCAGAAAGCCACTCTTCCACAACCTTATTGGGTGCCTGGGAATCCATATTTATCATCCGGTTCCCCTTTTCCACGGCAACCAGATCATATGCAGTGGAGCGGTTGGGATTGTTGCTTTTCTCCAAGTAAACCCTGGCTCCCTTCGTCAGCAGTTCCTTACACCGCCCCGTGTTCTTCACATGTACTTTCTCACGCTTCCCGGCTATGTCCACATAAGCCACAAAACGGTTAGGCCGTTCCACAAACGCGGCCGGTACGATATGTCTGTATTTCATTTGAAAATTTATCTCTCCTTTTGCTTCTGCAATAGGGTACCAATGCCGCCGGTACCGCCTGCGATGCGCTGATGGTATGCACCGTCTGGTCGTCAAAAAATATCTGCGCGCCAAACGCTATCAGTATCTCTTTCTTTTCCACGCCGCCCAGAAAAAATGCCTCGTCCACTCTCACATCCCAGGCGCGCAGCGTCCTTATGACTCTCTCATGGGCAGGTGCACACCGGGAGGTGACAAGTGCCGTCCGGATGGGACAATTCTCCACACCTAACTGCTTCTGCAAATCTGAAAGCTTTCTTAGGAAATTGGCAAAGGGTCCGTCCTCCAAAGGCGTCTCCGCTTTCTGTGCCTCATTGGCTTCAAAGGCATCCAGACCCTTCTCCCTGAAAATCTGCTCCGACTCATCCGCGAACAAAACTGCATCCCCATCGAAGGCAATCCGGATGGTTCCGGCAACATTTGCACTGCCGATTTCTGTCACCTCCTGCAGCCTTGCCGCAGGTTCCGTGCAGATAATCCCCGCAGCGATTCCGTTGTCAATGGCATATTGCACATCCTCCCCATTGGCAGACAGGAATAAATCTGTATGAAATGCGGACAGATAGGGTGCCAGAGAAGCTCCGCTGACCAGTGCAGCTCTGGAAATAGGCAGTCCGTAATACTTGATGGCATTGAACACCCTAAGGGAGGTGTCCGGACTGTTGCGGGACATAATGATGACCTCCACCAGTTCTTTCCCGCCGCAGTATTCATTCAGACGAAGCAGGGAGCGAATCAATTCAAAGCCCGGTCCCGGCTTTAAAACCTCTTTTTCATGTTCTGTTTGGTATTTACAGTAGGCTTCCACTCCCTGACGCTCAAAAATTTCATTTTCTACAGTCAGGTCAAACAGCGCTCTGGAAGACACTCCGATGACCATCTTATTGTCTAATTGATAAGGCATATACAGACTCCTTCCCCATGCTCGGCATGCAATCACAAAGCATTTCAAATAGGGAAGGCAGACCGGCTTCATACCGATAGCCTTTCAGATTATCTCAACCGGTTACACTCGTATTTCTCCAATGTAAGCAGGCAGTTCTTCAGAGATTCATAGCGCTCCTTGGTATTGCCTTCGCCCACTTCCACATCACAGACAATGGCCATGGTGGTAATCATCTCATCCGTGATGCGATGCTTCAGCGCAGCAAGAATATTCAGTCTCTGCTCGTAGGTATCCGCATCCAGAAATTCCAATACAAGAGGGTCTAAATCCGGCTCCTCCTTCTGTTCGTCGCTGTCCGCTCCCTGTAAGGTAAAGCGGAATTCCTGCTCTGCCTCCGGGTATTTGACCTTATCCACCGGGCTTACAAACATCTCAAGCGGTCTTGCATATATTTTGTGTTCACCATACATAGCCTGATAGATGACAAGACTCTCTCCCGTCTCGGTATGCTCTGCAACGGCAATAATCTGATATAAATTCCCTTTAAAATGCTTATATATTTCATTCGGTTTCGGAACAAATGACATCTGCAAGGGCTCCTTTCTGGTTTTCTCTCTTAGAGTATAACCCTTATCCCTTCAAATGTCATGTTAATCTTGTTAATCCGTCACAAGAAATTCATGGAAAAAGCTGCAATTCTCTGCAGCGAAGGTAAGTGCAGACAATTCCTCCTTCAGCAGCTTCCTGTCGTTCTCCTCCATCCTGTCGATTCTGTCATGATGAACAGTGATGGTGTACTCACGGCTTCCGTCCGCATCCGTCACACTTGTAAGGGTCACTCCGCTATTTTGAAATCCGGCTGTATTCAGGTATTCTCTTGTGTCCTGCACCAGTTCTTTCTCCCGCGCTCTGTAAAAGCTTTCCAATTCCTTCCCACCGGACTTGCTCTGACTCATCACAGTTCCTTTGATACAAAATGCACTGATAAACACAAGGCATACCGTCATCACCGTAAAACTGATTACTCCCATTTCTCTTCTCATAATATGAACTCCTTTCTGTGGCTCTTCATGGCTCTCGTGGCTCTTACTGAGTCCATACTACAATTTTTATAGTCCTATAAAAGTCTCTCATAATCCTTTCTGGTAAATCTGTGATAGGTGAGGCCGAATTCATTTTCCTCCACCCAGTAGACATATTCTTCCACTGCACTATCCTCAAAGTAAAACGCAACTGCTCCCTTCTCTTCCGGCATGCTCTCCCTGTATCCGGTGCCATGCTCTGCTCCGTATGCAGCGAAGCATTTTCGAATGGCGTCCATAGAGCTGTCGGGAGCGGTAATAGTCTGTAAAAATAATTTCAGAAACTCCGGCTCCGGTACCTTCTCCGCAACATAAGCACATCCCTTCGCCGGAATATCCAGACAAAATCTGTCATAATTCCCGGTAATCTGAATTCTGCCAAACTCCTGCTCCACCTCATCACAGAAGGTTTCCAGAGCCCTTAGAAGCTCCGCTTTCGCCGACTCCCCCGGCAGATGTAAAAGCTCTGCCAGAGACTCCCCCGGATAGTACAGCTTCATATCGCCCTCCCAATATCCGATTTTCAACTGCCATTCCTTCATGGTATCTATCATATGCTTCCGCAAATCCATACACCTTATCTCCATTCTTAAAATAATTCATTCCATATTGTATTTCATGTATTTCATTTATGCATTTCATTTTTATATTGCATTTTTGCATTGCTTGTATTAATATAAATAATACAAAGTAGAAAACAATTGTTTTCTACCTCTACACACTAAATGTTCAGGTGACTTTTATCCGTATACACAGAAAGGAACACTATGATTATTTTCATCAATGAAGCCTCAGATACCCCTATTTACCTGCAGCTTCGCAATCAGATTGTACAGGGAATTTCGGACGGACGGCTTGCCCCCGGCGAACAACTCCCTACGGTCCGGGCTCTTGCAACGGAAATCGGCATCAATTCCATGACGGTCAGCAAGGCATACCAGATTCTGAAGCAGGAGGGATATATTCTCGCAGACCGCAGAAGCGGTGCCCGTGTCAGGGAGAGCTTTTCCACACAAAATGAGCTTTCCGAGAACCATCTGAATCTGCTCCGGCAGATTATTTCAGAAGCGAGAATCAGCGGCATATCCAAAAAAACTTTTCTTGCCAAATGCGGAGAGCTTTACTCAGAGGAAGCCTCACTACACCAAGATACCATGCCATAGCATAAGGAGAGATGATTATGATGAATCTTATTTTAGCAATTTGTATGTATCCTACTTTATTACTGATGTACTTTATACAAAAGGGAGAAGGAAAAGAAAAAATGAGAACCCTTTTTGGGGTAAGCTTTTCCAAAGAATGGCTTTCCGATACGGAGAAGGAGGCATTGGAGGCTGAATACAGTCACTCCCTGAACCGTTACCTGCTGATTTTGGCAGTCATTCCCATAGTAACCTTTTTCATCCCCTATTTCTCCATTTCCTTATCCATCTGGATGCTGTGGATATTTGCAGTGATTGTCATGTGTATGCTGCCCTATAGCAAGGGAAATCAGAAGATGATGGAATGGAAAAGGGAACGCTGTCTTCCTGAAAATGGTGCAAATATCATCTATGCCGAGTTGAAAAGCGCCGGAAATATCCGTTGTGTCAGATGGCAGGCATTCGTCCCGCCCTGCGTCATCAGCCTGATTTTGGCAATCTTTTCACTCGTCTATTTCAGGCAGTACAAATTGGGAGTATTCTCCGGCACAATTGTCACCTTCGCAGTCTGTACACTGCTCTTCTATGCCTGTGCAGTCTGCATGGACAGAATGAAAGCGAAAGTAATCAGCAGTGACAGTGACATCAATGTAAACTATACCAGAGCCTGCAAGAAAATCTACAAGAACCTGTGGCTTTGCTGCGCCTGGCTGAATAACATGTATATCATCGCCCTGCTCATTGCCATGGTTGTGGAGGTTCGCCGGAATATTCTCTCTTCCTCAGTCATTTTGTGGGCTTCCATCCTCTACACGATACTGGCATTATATCTGTGCATGCGTACCTTCAACCATTATCATAAGCTTACCGTAAAATACGGAAAATATCGTGATATCAATACAGATTCTGAGGAGCAGAACTGGATTTGGGGAATCTTCTACTATAATCCCCGGGAAAAGAAAACCATAGTCAACAAACGGGTAGGCGTGGGAACCACTGTCAACATGGCTACCCCTGCGGGCAAGGTCTACATGACCATCTCCGCATTGGCACTGCTTTCCATTCCCATTATGTGTGTATGGATAATCCTGCTGGAGTTCACTCCCATATCGCTCTCCTGCAAGGATGACACTCTGATTGCAAGGCAGCTGAAAACAGACTATGTCATCAGCGCAGACACCATCACGGAAATCACACTGGAAGAAAAGCTTCCCCGCAGCAGCAAGGTCAACGGCACCTCCATGGACAGACTGTGTAAGGGAGAATTCCGCAACAGCACAGACGGCAGAATCCAAATGTTTTTAAATCCGGAAAACGAAGTTTACCTGCGCATTGTCTCCGACGACACCATTTATTACCTGGGCGGATATGATGATGCACAGACAACAGAAGTGTACCAGCTGCTCACAGCCTATATAGACTGATGTGTCTTAATATATTCCTCCATGATGGCAGCTGCCATTCCCACAAGCTCCGCACAAGGACGCTTTTTGTAGTATTCCTCTGTGCGCCTCTCCGGAATGGGGCTGTCATTTTGCTTCTCCAGACCCAATAATTCCCGACAGATATAAGAGCCGTTCTGCTCGGCAAAAGTATGTACCAGTTCTTGTATCCTGGTGTAATGCTCCGTCTTGGCAGGATAATCCTCCGGCGAATCATAGCCGTAGAGTATTCCCGCTACCATTGCCATACCGGACACGGCGCCGCACACCTCACGCAATCTTCCAAGTCCCCCTCCGAAGGAGGATGCCAACCGTGCTGCCGTTTTCTCATCCATATCATATTTATCCGCAAATGCCAGAAAAACCGACTGGGAGCAATTATAACCCTGCTGAAATAACCCCATGGCTCTCCGGGCATAGATACTATTCTCTATCTTCACTGTGCACCTCTCCTGTGCCTA
>CAZPRB010000030.1:0-18691 GCA_964588645.1 uncultured Acetatifactor sp.
GAAACGTAAACATCAAAAAAGCAACCGCCCCTCACCAAAGGAATAGGTTGCTTTTTAACTTACTAATTTATTTATGATACGGTTCATTATTGATAATACGGAAAGCACGATAAATCTGCTCACTTAGGATAACCCGCATTAACTGATGGGGAAAAGTCATTTTGGAGAAGCTTAACGCAAAATCCGACCTGTTCAGAACGGAGGCATGCAGTCCCAGGGAACCGCCTATGACAAAACTAATTTGGCTGCGGCCGCTGATGGCCGATTTTTCTATCCAATCCGCCAATTCCACGCTGGAAAGCTCTTTTCCAGCGATTTCCAAGGTGCAGACATAGGAATCCGGCTTTAGCTTAGCCAGAATTCTCTGTGCCTCCTTCTCCTTAATCTGCTCTTCTTCCACAGCACTTGCCTTGTCAGGAGTCTTCTCATCCGCCACCTCAATCAGTTCAAATTTACAATATTTACTGAGTCTTTTGGCATATTCCTCTATGGCATCACGATAAAATTTTTCTTTGATTTTCCCAACACAGATAATTGTAATTCTCATGCCTTATCTATCCTCATGGGCAAATACAAATTCATACACCTCATCATCAATAAAGTGCTCCAGAAAAACCTGATCCAAATTCATAAACTGATGATTCAACATATCCTTAATCTGTTGAATCCTTCTGAAATACAAAATCTCTTCTCCGACTTCATCCGGTCCTTCATCGTCCGCTATGATTGCTGCATCAATCTCCTCAGCAGTCAGGTTTTCCCGATACCACTTGGTCATGGCATCACGTAAGGTATTCTCAGACTCTGCCTCCTTTGCAAATAGCTTGGCATTTTTCATGGATACCACGCCCATTACAAGAAACAGGATGAATACCGCACTCATCACCCCATAGAACATATAGGGATTCCCTAACCTGAAGGGGAGCACGCCAAATATACCGAGAGCCATAATCACGAGACCAATTCCGCCCACTATCAGAAGCATCCAAGCCGAGGAACGGTTCTCCTCAGCCTTCTCCGAGCTGTCATGATAAATCATGGACACTGATGCCGTGCTATTCTCTTCAGCCTCCTTGTCCTCCTCATTGGAAGCAGCCTGTGTCTCCGCCTCCTGCTGATAAAAAACCTTAGCCATAGCCGTTGCCGGTCCCTTATCTTTTTCGCGGACATACAGCTTGTATTCAGCTACCTCTTCATCAAATTTAACTGTAACCCCTTCTAATTTGTTGTATTCCAAATATTTCTTAAGGAAATTCAACTTATCTTCATCCCCGCGCGATAAGGGAATTAAATCGTCATACTGCTTTGTCTCTACCAATTCACAACCGCAGTCTGCACAAACCTTCACCCCATCACGATACTCATTCTTACATTGCGGACACCAAGCCATACCCCAAACCTTTCCTTTCTCAGCTCAAGTACTCATCGATACCCTGTGCAGCTGCTTTACCTGCTCCCATTGCAAGAATAACGGTTGCAGCACCGGTTACGGCATCTCCGCCGGCATACACACCTTCTTTTGTGGTCTTACCGTTTGCCTCGTCAGCTACGATACATTTCCACTTATTGACCTCCAAGCCTTCTGTGGTAGAAGAAATCAAAGGATTCGGAGACGTTCCCAAGGACATAATTACGGTATCCAGTTCCATAATGAACTCAGAACCTGCCACCTCAACAGGACGTCTTCTTCCGGATTCATCCGGCTCACCCAACTCCATTTTGATACATTTCATACCGGTTACCCAGCCCTTTTCATCAGCAATGATTTCTGTGGGGTTGGTGAGAAGGTCAAAGATAATTCCTTCTTCCTTTGCATGATGAACCTCTTCCACTCTGGCAGGCAGCTCCTCCTCGCTTCTGCGATATACGATATGAACCTCTGCTCCCAGACGAAGTGCAGTTCTTGCAGCATCCATAGCCACATTACCACCGCCTACAACTGCCACCTTCTTGCCGCGCATAATCGGGGTATTGGATTCCTCATTAAAGGCCTTCATCAGATTACTTCTGGTCAGGTACTCATTGGCTGAGAACACACCATTAGAGTTCTCACCGGGGATTCCCATGAACTTGGGAAGGCCTGCACCGGAACCGATAAACACAGCACTGAAGCCCTCTTCTTCAATCAGCTCATCAATTGTTACAGACTTGCCGACTACTACGTTCGTCTCAATCTTAACACCAAGCGCTTTCACATTCTCGATTTCCTTTGCCACAACTGCCTCTTTGGGGAGACGGAATTCAGGAATACCATATACCAAAACACCGCCTGCCTCATGCAATGCCTCAAAAATCGTAACATCATAGCCCATCTTTGCCAGATCTCCCGCACAGGTCAGACCGGCAGGTCCGGAACCGATAACAGCAACCTTCTTACCTTTTTTCTCTGTACCGCCAACGGGTTTAATACCATTCTCTCTCGCCCAGTCTGCCACAAAGCGCTCCAACTTTCCGATGGCAATGGATTCCCCTTTGATGCCACGGATACATTTTCCCTCACACTGGCTCTCCTGAGGGCAGACACGCCCGCAAACAGCGGGAAGTGCACTTGCTTCACTGATAATCTGATAAGCCTCCTCAATCTTTCCATCTTTAACCTTCTCAACAAATCCGGGAATATTAATAGAGACGGGACATCCCTTTACACACTGTGCATTCTTACAATTGATACATCTGGATGCCTCAGCCATTGCCTCTTCCATGTTATAACCTAAACAAACCTCTTCAAAGTTTGTTGCACGTTCTTTTGCATCCTGCTCTCTGACAGGCACTTTCTTCATTACGTCCATTCTATTTCTCCCTTTTCCATAATTATCATAAATTAATCGCATTTTCCGCGGTTGACGCTTAATCACAGTTGCCGCATCCGCCGTGATGGGTATCGCCTTCCTCTAGTTTCAGCATTGCTCTGCCCTCTTCGGTCTTATACAGCTGCTGGCGTCTCATCGCCTCATCAAAATTAACAGCATGACCATCAAATTCAGGGCCATCCACACATGCGAATTTTACTTTGCCGCCTACTGTTACACGGCAGGCACCGCACATACCGGTACCATCCACCATGATGGGATTCAGGCTGACAATCGTAGGAATATTAAGTTCCTTGGTCAACAGGCAGACAAACTTCATCATAATCATAGGTCCGATTGCAATACACACATCATATTGTTTGCCTTCAGCAACCAAATCCTTAATAGTCTGTGTCACCATTCCGCTTCTGCCGTAGGAGCCATCGTCCGTTGTCACATAGAGATTGCCTGCCACAGCCTCCATCTCCTTCTCCAGAATCAGCAAATCCTTGGTCTTACTGCCGACAATGACATCCGCAGCAACCCCCTGCTCATGAAGCCACTTTACCTGAGGATACACAGGTGCAGCGCCAACGCCGCCTGCTACAAAGAGTATCTTTTTATTTTTCAGGGTCTCCGGAGCCTCATTAATCAGTTCAGAAGGACAACCCAGAGGGCCTACGAAATCCTTAAAGGAATCTCCCTCGTTCAGGTTTGCCATCATACGGGTTCCTGCACCGACAGTCTGAAAAACAATTGTGACCGTTCCCTTTTCCCTGTCATAATCACAGATGGTAAGGGGAATTCTCTCTCCTTCATCATCCATACGGACAATTACAAACTGTCCGGGCTTACATGACTTAGCAACTCTTTTTGCTTCCACGTCCATCAAATAAATGTTTGTGGTAAGCTCTTCTTTTTTTACTATCTTGTACATAATTCACCTCTCTAGCCCTTTACTCAGGCTGTTGTTCTATTTCAACTAAAGTATAGTTGTAATTTTCATCTATCTGCAACTTGTAAATATATCCTGTATAGGCATTCACTGCATAATGATTTCCCGTCTTGGTTGAGGTTCCGTCATCTCCCTCCAGGATTTCCGAAATTACATAAAAATCGCCCACCTGATTGATATTCGTCACATACTGGTAACGATACTTATAAGTGCCGGCCAATCCCGAGGCATGCCCTTCCTCATCATAGATTCTGATGCTTTGTATCGCATATTGAATCACAGCCTTTTCCGCTTCCCCGGGGGTATATGCTGTATTCATTACAAGGTTAATGGTACGCTCCACCACCGAGCTGCTTCTTCCATCCTCGATACGAATGAACTTATAGGTAGTCTTGCCCAGCGGCATGGGAATAGGCTTTGTATACATGGGGGAGGATATCGTCGGTTCGCTTCCGTCTGTAGTATAATATATCTCCTGATTCTCAGCTCTGACTTCAATATATCCCGGAAACTGATATTCACCGCTCACGGTCTCCACCATGGGTGGCGGCAATTCCTCTATCTGAATGTGATAGGTCTTGGTTACATATTCGCTGGCAATTCCGTATGCATTGACAAAATATGCGCAAACACTATGATCCCCATTGTCTAAAATTATGGGTGCCGTGTAAACCTCGCTGTTCTCATCCGGCAAGCTGCCATCTAAAGTATAGTATATTTTTCCTGTACCGTAAGCAGATAGCTTAAGCGGCTGAATCTCAGAATAATATCCCTCCTCAATGGTGAATTCCGGCGCTTTGGCCACATAATCCAGATAGGTAGATATCACTCTTTCATTTTCACTGTTCATCAGCAGCTCATTAATGCTGTTGAAATCCTGCCGTGCCCGATAAATGGCAATCAGCTTTCCGTAAGCACTCTCAATCTGTTCACTTGTGGCTTCCTTCGACTGAGCAATCTCTCTCAACCAATACTCGTATTCCATCTTATTGTTTTTGAGAAAATACACCTCTGCAAGATTGAACATAATAGAGACCTTATCTTCACCGATTTCCATGGCACGTTGATAGGCCTCTATTGCTTCATCGTATTGTTCTTCCTCAACAGCCCTCTGTGCAGTATCCATCATACTGACAGGCGAATTGTTCCGGTAGAATGTCAAAAAAACAATGACAACCATAAGGCAAAGCAAACCAACAAAAATCGATGCTGCAATCTGTTTCACGACCTCCAAACGATTGCCTACAGCCTTTGATGGTGTCGGTAGCTTCTGAAAATCCTTCCGTTCCTCTTTGATATCCTCAGCGATTCCATTGATGGTCTGTTCCATATTCAGTTCGACTTCCGGCTCAAAATCAGGGACAATATGTATATCCTCTCCACATTTTTCACAATACCAAGAGCCGTCCGGTATATCTGCACCGCATTGGGGACATCTCATACTTCGGTTCCTCTCTTATTCTGAAGCTCTATCGCTTACTGTTCCGCTCCGTTTAGCAGACTCACAGACTCCACACAATTGTTCATGAGCATAGCGATAGTCATGGGACCCACACCACCGGGAACAGGTGTGATTGCACTGCACTTCGGTGCAACAGCTTCAAAATCCACATCACCGCACAATTTGTTCTGCTCATCGCGATGAATACCCACATCTATCACAACGGCTCCATCCTTCACATACTCAGCAGTAATCATTTTGGGTTTTCCGATTGCAACCACCAAAATATCTGCTCTTCTTGTCACCTCAGCCAAATCAGCAGTGCGACTGTGTGTAACCGTCACGGTTCCGTTCTCCTTAAGGAGCAATAGTGCCATCGGTTTACCTACAATATTACTTCTGCCGATAACAACACATTCCTTGCCTGCAATTTCTATTCCGGAACGTTTCAGCAGCTGTATAATACCGGCAGGTGTACAAGATACGAAGCCCGGTCTTCCGATACAAAGGGAACCAACATTCACGGGATGAAAACCGTCCACGTCCTTCAACGGATGAATCTTATTCAAAATCTTTTCTTCATTTATGTGTTTGGGAAGGGGAAGCTGTACCAGAATACCATTCACATCTCTTCTGTTGTTCAATTCCTCAATCAGCTGCAGAAGCTCATCCTCTCCGGTCTCCTCCGGAAGCTCATATGCAAGGGAACGGATTCCCACATAAGCACATGCCTTCTTCTTATTGCCCACATATACGCCGGATGCTGGGTCATTGCCTACCTGAATCACAGCAAGCGTGACCTCTATCCCCTGTTCCTTCATCCCGGCAACCCTTTCCTTCAGTTCATCCTTTATCTGAGCTGATATTGCCTTTCCGTCTATCAATTGGGTCATAATCTTTCCTTCCTTTCTGTCTGTTGATGTTCTTTACGGGCAGAATCAGAACAATCCGGTAATTCTGCCGTCCTCCTCCACGTCTATTCCGTATGCAGCAGGCTGCTTGGGTAATCCGGGCATGGTCATTACCGCACCTGTCAAAACAACCACAAATCCGGCTCCGGCAGATACATAGACCTCTCTTACATTCAATTCAAAGCCCTCAGGTCTACCCAACAAGGTGGGATCGTCCGAAAGAGAATACTGATTCTTAGCCATACATACAGGCAGGCTTCCGAAGCCAAGCTCTTCCAGCTTTGCAAGCTGTTTGGATGCGGCGGGCGCAAAGCTGACATGCCCCGCACCATATATTTCCTTCGCAATGGTTTCAATCTTTTCTCTCAGGCTTAAGGTATCCTGATACAGAACCTTGAAATGACTCTCCTTCTTCTCAAGGGTCTCAAGCACCTTGTTAGCCAACTCGATACCGCCTTCTCCGCCCTTTGCCCAGACCTCCGACAAAGCGAATTCACAATTTCTTTCCTCACAGAAGCTTCTGACAAATGAAATTTCCGCATCCGTATCTGTAATAAAGGAATTCAAGGTTACTACAACGGGAACACCATATTTCTGAAGATTCTCAATATGCTTTTCAAGATTTACAATCCCCTTCTTCAGGGCATCTAAATTCTCCTGACTCAAATCAGCCTTAGCCACGCCGCCATTGTACTTCAAGGCACGTATGGTAGCCACCAAAACAACTGCATCCGGCTTCAGACCGGCCATGCGGCACTTAATATCAAAGAATTTCTCCGCACCCAAATCGGCGCCGAAGCCTGCCTCTGTGATGCAGTAATCTGCCATCTTCAGAGCAGTCTTTGTAGCGCGCACAGAGTTGCAGCCGTGAGCAATATTTGCAAAGGGTCCGCCATGCACCAAGGCGGGTGTGTGCTCCAGAGTCTGAATCAGATTAGGCTTCATGGCATCCTTAAGCAGTGCCGCCATGGCACCCACAGCCTTCAGCTGTCCTGCGGTCACAGGCTCTCCTGCGTAGTTATAAGCGACAACAATGCGCGAGAGACGCTCCTTCAAATCATTCATATCAGAAGCAAGACAAAGAATCGCCATAATCTCACTTGCAACGGTAATGACGAAATGATCTTCACGAACCACACCGTCCATCTTATTTCCAAGACCAACCACCACATTACGAAGCACGCGGTCATTCATATCCACACATCTCTTCCATA
Source organism: uncultured Acetatifactor sp. (assembly GCA_964588645.1). GTDB lineage: Bacteria > Bacillota > Clostridia > Lachnospirales > Lachnospiraceae > Acetatifactor. Next base: position 7,311 of record CAZPRB010000030.1, read on the forward strand.
CAATCTGTCTGGTATCAATCAGCAATTCATTTCCTTGCTGAATATGATTATCCAAGAGAGCAGCCAAAAGATTATTTGCAGAGGTAATTGCGTGAAAATCTCCGGTAAAATGTAAATTTAAATCTTCCATGGGAACGACCTGTGCATAGCCGCCGCCTGCAGCGCCGCCCTTGATGCCGAAGCAGGGGCCAAGTGAAGGCTCTCTCAACGCAATAATCGCTTTCTTTCCCAGTTTGCCGAAGGCCTGACCAAGTCCAACGCTGGTGGTCGTCTTCCCTTCCCCGGCAGGTGTGGGGTTGATTGCAGTCACCAAAATCAATTTTCCATCCGGATTGGACTGCACCTTGTTTATGTATTCATCAGAAATCTTTGCCTTGTACTTACCGTACAGCTCAAGCTCATCCATTGTGATTCCCAGAGTTTCGGCAACCTCTGTAATCGGCTTCATTTCCGCTTCCTGTGCAATCTGAATATCTGTCTTCATCGCATTATCCTCTTGTCTTTCCGTAAATTAGATTTCTTCCAATAGCTGTTCGAACTGCTCCATGCTCATCAATACCTTGCGGGGCTTTGTGCCTTCTTCCTCACCCACAACACCGTATTCACACAGCTGATCCATAATTCTCGCGGCTCTGTTAAAGCCAATCTTCAATACTCTCTGCAGCATGCCGATTGACGCCTTATCCTTATCAATAATAAACCGTCCGGCCTCCTCAAAGTACTCATCACGCTCCGCTCCGCCGGAGGAACCGCCTGTCGAGGTTGCTGAACCGATATTTTTGATTTTCTCTTCAATCTCCTCCGCGTAAGTATTGCCCAAGGTCTGATTCTTCAAAAAGTCAACCACATCCGACACTTCCCTATCAGAGACGAACGCACCCTGAATACGGGCAGGCTTGGAATATCCCTGTGGATAAAACAACATATCGCCCTTGCCCAGAAGCTTTTCCGCACCGTTCATGTCCAAAATAGTGCGGGAATCCACACCACTGGATACGGAGAACGCCACTCGGCTGGGCATATTGGCTTTGATAAGTCCCGTAATAACATCCACACTGGGACGCTGTGTGGCAATAATCAGATGAATTCCGGCTGCTCTGGCAAGCTGTGCCAGACGACAAATGGACTCCTCCACCTCACCGGGACATACCATCATCAAATCTGCAAGTTCATCTACAATAATCACAATCTGCGGCATCTTGGAGGGAGCATTTTTCTCTCCGCTCTCCCGCATGCTTTCCACCTTCTTATTGTATCCCTTTAAGTCGCGCACATTGTAATCCGCGAATTTCCGATAACGGTCTTCCATCTCCGTCACACCCCAATGCAATGCTGCCGATGCCTTTTTGGGATCCGTCACCACAGGTATCAAAAGATGGGGAATTCCGTTATATACACTGAGCTCCACCACCTTAGGATCCACCATAATCAGCTTCACATCATCAGGGTGGGCCTTGTAAAGAATACTCATAATCAATGTATTGATACAAACAGACTTACCGGAGCCAGTGGCACCTGCAATCAACATATGAGGCATTTTGGCGATATCTGCCACAACCACCTTGCCTGCAATATCTTTACCAACCGCAAAAGCTATATTGGATGGATATTCCTTAAATTCCCTGCTCTCAAACAAATCTCTCAGGGCAACCGTCATATTTTCCTTATTGGGTACCTCGATACCGATTGCTGCCTTGCCGGGAATGGGAGCTTCTATTCGAATATCCGTAGCCGCCAGATTCAGCTTGATATCATCCGCCAGATTCACAATCTTGGACACTTTGACGCCCTGCTCCGGCTGCAGCTCATATCTGGTTACGCTGGGTCCCTGACTGATATCGGTAATTGTCACCTTAACCCCAAAGGTATTCAGTGTCTGCTGCAAACGTATTGCTGTCTCCTTTAATTCTCTTGTGGAATCTCCGGCAGAGGCCACACCCTTCTGCAGTCTGGAAAGCGGAGGAAACATATATTTCTTCGGTGTCTTCTTCTCAGCGTTTTGAATATCCTTCTGAATCTGACTCTCCGACGTGTGCTCCTCAACCTTCTCCGTCTCTGACTTTTTCACCTGACGGACAGGCTTAAGCCCGCCGGAGGTGCCTTCAAACACCTCGGAAACACCCTCCTTATGAATCCGTATCTGCTCCGCTTGGGGAGGTAAAACCGTCTCAACGCTTTCATAAGCTTCAGACGAAGTTTCCCCATATGTCCTGATATTTATCGTTTCCTCTGTATCATAGATATCCTCTGTATATTGGTCGGAATAAGTAATCTCATGAATATCATCCCTGCGACGTTCCGCATCCTGAGTCTTCAAAGAGGTATCCAGCATGACACCCGTAACCTTCTTTTCCATGCGAAGGATTTTTTCGTTTTCCTTCTCCTCTGCCCGGGTTCTGCGTTCCTCTTCTCTCTGTAAACGGAGCTGCTCCTGCTCCCTGCGACGAAGCTCAGCATACTCCCTCCTCCGCTCAGCATCCTCTCTGGAGCGTTCCCTGATTCGACTTCCGCCGGATTTCACACTGCCAAGCAAGGATTTCTCTGTCAACAGAATGATACTGATTACCGAACACAACAAAACCACCAGCACCGCTCCGATAGTCTCCAGATAATGCTGCAAAACAAATGCAAGACTGCCGGCTATCACGCCGCCACCCATTCTGCCGGTTTTACAATTCTCATAGATTGCCTTAATATCATACTGCTCCATGGAAGCAGAATTCTTCCCAATAAAATCACAGATAACCCCCACCATCAGGAACAGAACCACACCTGCTATCAGCTTACGAAGCGCCGTAGGGCTGCCTTCGTTAGCAAACCAAAAAGCAATGCAAAGGAAGAAACAAACAGGAGCTACGTACGCTGTAAAACCAAACAGTCCAAACATTACATTACTGATTTCATTGCCAACAGGACCTATCAATCCGAAATTACAAAAGAACAGAATGACCATTGCAACAAACAGTATAATCAAACCAATCTCATGAAACAAAAGACTGTCCTGTTCTGCCTGATAGCTTGCCGCCTTTTTTGTGTTTTTGTTTGATTTATAATTTGACTTCCCGCCCCTTGAGCCTGATGCTCTGCCGGAAGCTGAATTCTTTCTGCCTGATGAAGTTGCCATTTTCATCATACCTCACTTTAACTCTAAGTTCCTCTAATCAAAGACGCTTCTTTGAGTATACCATTTTTCTCTTATCTTGTCACCATGTATACAATTTTTTTGATAAAAAAATATCAATTTCCCCGAATCATACAATGTAATCTGTTAATGGCTTCTTTAATCCCCCCAACCTCATCTATAATTCCTTTCTTCACAGCCTCTTCTCCCACCAGAATAGTACCCATATCCTTTGTAAGAAGCTCCGTCTCCATCATCAATTCTTCCAGCTGCCTGCGGTTGATTTTACAATGCTGGCATACGAAGCCGGTAATTCGGTCCTGAATTTGTTTAAAATAATCAAAGGTTTGCCGCACACCTATGACCATTCCGTTCATTCTCACCGGATGAATCACCATAGTGCCCGTGGGCACAATGTAAGAATAATCCGTACTTACCGCAATGGGAACTCCGATGGAATGACTTCCCCCAAGCACCAGAGAAACCGTTGGTTTGCTAAGGGAAGCCAGCATTTCTGCGATAGCAAGTCCCGCTTCCACATCACCGCCCATGGTATTCAGAATCACCAGCACGCCTTGAATCTCAGCACTATCCTCTATTGCTGCCAGCTGGGGCAGTATATGTTCATACTTGGTTGTCTTGGAATTCCCGGACAGATTCTCATGTCCCTCGATTTCACCGATAATGGAGAGCAAATGAATGGCATGCTTCTCCTTATTTTCATGCAGTGTCAGTTGCCCGCTCTGCTCTATTCTCTCATCCTTACTCTGTGTTTTATTTTCATCCGACATACATGATTTTCCTCCCATTCTCTCCCATTTACCCGTCTTTAATCCACAAGAAAAGACTGTTTCCGCATGCATCGAAACAGTCTTCTATAGTATCACCGATATTCTGCTTTTTATTTATCAAAGGTCAAAATCATCATCCTCTGCTACATCGAAATCAAAATCATCCTCCCGTGAGTCAACGGAGATATCATAATCCATGGTTTTTTTCACATGCTTTTTGGGAAGCGGAAGCGGATTATCAATCAGCTTCACTTGAGCAGGATTAACCTCAACAGGCTTATCCTCTGCAGGCTTATCCTCGGTAGTGTTTCCCTCAGCAAACTTATCCTCAGCAGACCTCGAAGGAATTCGAATCACCACCGATTTGGGCTTTTCTTCAGCGGGAGCCTTGCAAGCCTCATCCCCGCTCTCAACCTCCTCCCCGCGTTCTCCGCGGGCAGGGAAGATATCAGCCACACCGACTCCTGACAGCACAGCAAAGAATATGTACAGATACACCTGACCATCTATCTCATTCGTAGGAATACCGAAGCATTGTATCAGGAGGACCGAACCCATCACACAAGCCCATATGCTCTGTCTCTCTCTGTCATTACTGCACCAAAAGCTGAAAATACCCAAGGTCATGGAAAGGAGCAGGCACAACACCTCCAAAGAAGGATTGGCTACATCAAGCATGGGAGGAAGTCCGAAGCCGGCCGGAATAAATATCTTCCACCATGTAAAAAATGCCTCCGCATAAGTCTGAGCATTCCATAACGCCTGACCTAGCAACAATAGAGCCAAGGCGCCGGTGCCACCAAGAAGCACGCAAAGTCCGGCCGATAAACGCCTTGACCCGGTATATTCCTTCTCAGCATCCGTTCTCAACAGACCTATAAGCATCAAGGGCAACAGTGAAAATCCCAGAACATCCAGATAACACACTATGCCGACTGCCGCACCTGTAAGTAAACAGGATATGGGTCCTCTGCGCCCCTTTATACAGCACGCACACAGGTAGAAAACAAATGCATAGACCATCAGGAAAAGCAGTTCCGGAGAAAGTGTGGAAGCAAGGCTTCGCAGCAAGGGAGCCAGCATCAAAAAGCCCAGAGTCACAATCGAAGCAAGCACTCCCGAAAGCTTACGCACTGCCCGATAGAAACAAAAGCCTACTATCATCTGCATCAAAAGCTGTGACCAGATTCCGGCGATATAATGATTGCCGAATACAAAGAACACGGCATGCAGAAAGTAGAGATAAAGGTTCACGGCACCATGTCCCTGCAAGGGTACACCCTGTCCTTCTGCCACCTTAGCCAATTCAAAATAAGCAGTACCGCCGGCTGCACCCGACACAGCAGCCACTCTGAGAAAGCAGCCCACTGCAAATATCATAACCACCACGAGACCTTCTACGATAAGTGCAGGCGTCACACCCGACTTTTCTACGCCGGTCGACTTATGGGATAACGCAGCTATCAGGAACACAAGAAGACCGTTCAGCACAAGCCACAGACCGATAACGCCATAGCCTACCGCACCGGAATAACCCGCACGCACACTCAAGGTACCTGCAATACAAAGCAGACAAATACATAAGAACACCGAATAAAGAAACCAGATGATATAACTGAATGTTTTTTTTTGGTTCATATGATTCCTCCCAATTATTCTTCAGGGGATAGTACCTTCTCAATATTGTAACGGGGTCTTTGCTTCACTTCCATATATATCTTACCGATATATTGTCCCACAAGTCCGATGGCAAACAACTGCAGCCCACCCAAAAACCAAATAGACAAAATCAGGGAGGTCCATCCGGGAACAACATGTCCTGAAATATACGAAAAAATAGCATAGATTGCTGCCAATACAGACATCAGGATGATGAACATGCCCAGCCCCAGAATCAGACTGATTGGTTTCACACTGAAGGAGGAAATACCGTTGAACGCCAATGCAAGCATTTTCTTAAGAGGATATTTGGACTCTCCGGCCACGCGCTCCTTGCGGTCATAATAGACACAGTCTGTCTGATATCCAATCAGAGGCATCATTCCTCTCAGGAAAAGATTGGTTTCCCTGTATTTGGAGAATTGCTCCACGGCACGCTTGGACATCAGGCGGAAATCCGCATGATTATATATGGTCTTAACACCCATCATCTCCATCAGCTTATAGAAGCCCTGTGCCGTTGTGCGTTTAAAGAAGGAGTCCGTCTTCCGCTGCTTTCGCACACCGTAAACAATATCATTTCCCTGATGAAACTTATCTATCATCTCCTCGATGACATTGACATCATCCTGCAAATCAGCATCAATGGATACCGTAACATCACTCAAGTCCTTCGCCGTGATGAGACCTGCGGTCAATGCATACTGATGACCTACATTGCCTGCCAGATTCACGCCGCACACCTGCACGGGATGCGCAGCATGCTCTTTCTCTATTAACTCCCATGTGTGGTCTTTGCTTCCGTCATTCACGAACAAAACAAAACTGTCCTCTGCAATTTTCCCTTTGCCCGCCAAATCATCCAAAACCTCACGAAGAGCCTTCGATGCAATTTCTAATACTTCTTCCTCATTGTAGCAAGGAACTACGATTGCCAGCTTTTCCACCGTAACCTCATTTCCCGCGGATATTTCCCAATCCTCGTCTGTTGTGAAAAACACCACCCGCAGGTGGTGCCGTATTATTCATCCCAATTGTGATATACTGCCTGTACATCGTCATCATCATCCAACAAATCCAATGTCTTCTGCAGATTCTTAATCGCTGTCTCGTCTGTCAATTCCACATAATTCTGAGGGATCATGGTAACCTCCGCATTTAACATGGGAATTCCCTCATCCTCCAGGGACTTGCGAACCTCCTCAAATGCATCGGGATCCGTAAGCACCTCATAGCTTTCCTCTTCCTCTGCGAAATCCTCTGCGCCGGCATCCAGGGCAAGCATCATCAAGTCATCCGCTTCCATATCGCACTCTTCTTTGTCTATGATAATCTGTCCCTTCTTATCAAACATAAAGGAAACACATCCGGGAGTACCGATATTACCCTGTCCCTTCGTAAATGCACTTCTGACATTTGCCGCAGTACGATTCTTATTGTCGGTAAGCGCATCGACAATAATGGCAATACCATTGGGCCCGTAGCCTTCATAGGTTACATATTCATAATTGACATTTCCCACATCTCCGGCAGCCTTCTTAATACCACGCTCAATGGTATCGTTAGGCATGTTGTTAGCTTTTGCTTTTGCAATTACCGTGGCAAGCTTAAAGTTATTATTGGGATCGGGACCGCCCTCCTTTACAGCTACCGCAATTTCTCTGCCGATAATGGTAAAAATCTTACCCTTGGCAGCGTCGTTCTTTTCCTTTTTATGTTTAATGTTTGCAAACTTAGAATGTCCTGACATTTCTCTTACTCCTTTATGTTGTATTTCTCGTAAAAATAAGCTTTTCTAATCATAGCATTATTTTTCTTTTTCTTCAAGCACAATATCATCTCACAAATCAAATGCAAGGATTAACGCCCTATGTATCCAGCTCCAGACTGACCATTAAGGCTCTGTTGACTCTTTTCATAATCTCACCATCCAGATGGCATACCTTATCCTTTAACCGTTTCTTATCAATCGTCCGCAGCTGTTCCAGCAGCACAACGGAATCTTTGTCCATATCATACCGCGAAGCACTCAGCTCTATATGGGTCGGAAGCTTCGCCTTATTCATCTTCGAGGTAATAGCTGCGCAAATTACGGTGGGACTGTGTCTGTTACCCACATCATTCTGTATAATCAACACAGGACGTATGCCGCCCTGTTCAGACCCAATCACCGGACGTAAATCCGCGTAAAAAACATCTCCTCTTCTCATTTTCCCTCCATCAATGCTATACAAACCGATATTCATCTTTACGGATAGTATTGCCGTTTTCTCCGGAGGTATTCAATTAACCCAATCAATTAAAGTTCTTCCTTAATATCTACAGGCACTCCTCCCTGTACATATACTCTGGGAATTCTTTTTCCCAAATCACACACCAGCTCATAATTAAAGCGGCCGGACATTTCTCCCAAAAGCTCTGCACTGATTTCTTCCTGTCCGTCACGTCCGATCAGCGTCACCAGGTCTCCCTCTGCGGCTTCCGGAATATGCGAGATATCCACCATGAACTGATCCATGCAGACCCTTCCCAAAATGGGAGCCCTCTGTCCCCGGATTAATATATAGCCCTTGGAGGACAAGGCTCTGGGATAACCGTCTCCGTAACCAACCGGCACGGTGGCAATGCGCATATCCCTCTGCGCAGTGAAGGTTCCGCCGTAGCTGACCTTCTGTCCGCTGTGAATGGTCTTACAATATACAATATGACTGTAGAAGGACAGTGCCGGTTTCAAGCCCAGCTCCGCTCCCGTCACATCATCCGAAGGATTCAGTCCGTACAAGGTAATGCCCGCTCTCACCACATCCAGATTGGCCTCCGGCATTGCAAGAATCGCAGCACTGTTGGAGCAATGCTTCACAGGAATCTCAAGCTGTAATCTATCCCGTATCATCTGAATAAAAGCAAGGAATCGGGTGAGCTGCATTTGCGCATTCGACTTATCAGTTTCATCCGCCTGTGCGAAATGAGTGAAAATTCCTTCAATCTCAATTCCCTCCTGCTGCATCAGGGCTTCTACAAATTTCAGTCCCTCCTCATCAGGAGAAATACCGATTCTGGACATACCGGTATCCACCTTGATATGTACCTTAATGCTGCGGCCTGTTTTAACAGCCGCCTCACCAAGCTCCTTGATAGTGTCGTAGCGGAATACCGCGGGTCTGATTTCCTCCTCTGCCAGCATCTCATAGCAATAGGGAAAGGAATAGCCCAGAATCAGGATGGGCTTTTGAACTCCGGCCTTCCGGAGAGCATGTGCTTCCTCCGGCGTAGCAACTGCAAAGCCGAACATGAAATCCAGCTTTTCCAAGCAGGCGGCAATAGGGACACAACCATGACCGTAGCCATCGGTCTTGATAACACCTATCAGCTTTGTGTTCTCTGAAACATTCGCCTTCATCCGCTTCATGTTGGAAACAATGGCATCCAAATCCACCTGTATATATCCTCTTTTAAACGTATCTACTCTCGCTTGTAAATCTGTTTTCATAAGACTTCTCTCAACCTCTCTGAAATATCTCCTGCCATCACCGCATGTTCACCAAGTGCTTCTGCAGCAGCATCTCCTGCACAGGCATGCAGATATACGCCGACAGCTGCCGCCGGAAAAGCGTCCATTCCCTGTGCCATCAGGCCTGAAATGATGCCGGTCAGCACATCTCCGCTTCCCGCAGTGGCCATGCCGCTGTTCCCCCGAAGGTTCACACAAACCGGCAACCGTTCCGCACAGATAAAGGTTCTGGCATCCTTGGCAACCACAACAGCCTTCAGCTTCTTTGCCAATTCCATAGCAAACAAGGGAAGCTCTTTCTTTAATACGGCAATTTCTTCTCCGGTAAGTCCGGCAAGCTCTCCCACATGGGGGGTCAGGATTATCTTCCGTTCTATTCCCGACTCTGACAAAGCATCCTGCAGTTCTTTATCCTTCGCCAGAAGATTGAGGCCGTCCGCATCAATCACAATCGGAAGCTCACTGTTACGGATAACGGTCTCCAGACACTTCCTTGCTCTCTCATCCTTACCCAGTCCCGGACCGATGGCTATCACATCAGCCCATTGCAATCCGTCCTCCAGGTCTGCCTCCGAGCCCAGAAGTGCCTCCGGAACTGTTTCCTGAATAATGATTCGATTCTCCGGAGGCGAAATCAGCTTTACCATTCCCGCGCCGGAGCGGTAAGCCGACCTTGCAGCCAGCACGGCTGCTCCTGCCATATTCACACTTCCTGCCACAAGCAGCACCTTTCCAAAGGTACCCTTATTTCCGCTGCCATTCCTTATTGGCAGCAGCTCCTTACATTCTTCATCATAGCAGAACATCCCCGGTTTCTCCCCGAAAAAGCTCCGTTCCGTAATACCGATATCCGCTGTGACTATCTCACCGGAATACTCACAGCCCGGATAGAACACAAGCCCCCGCTTACAGAAGCCAAAGGTAACCGTAAGGTCTGCTTGCACCGCACAGCCTAAGACAGCTCCCGTATCGGCATCCAGACCGCTGGGAACGTCCACGGCGATTTTGTATCCGTTCAAGCTGTTAAAGAATGCAATGGCTCTTGCATATTCCCCCTGTACTTCCCGGGATAAGCCGACTCCGAACAAAGCATCCACCAATACAGTATATTCTCCGCCGGCTGTTTTGCTTCCCATTTGCACAGGATAATGTTCCAAAATCCTACGTTGCTGTCTCCATTGCAGAGATGCCTTTTCCTCCGCACCGACGCACAGCACATCAACCTGATAAGCCTTCTCCGAAAGCAATCTCGCCACAGCCAGACCGTCGCCTCCGTTATTGCCCATACCTGCCATGACCAGGACTCTCACATCAGCCTTCTGCCGTTGCACCAAAAAAGCTTCTATCTGTTCCGTTACTGCAAGTGCCGCACGTTCCATCAGCACCATCCCCGGAACCCCTATTCTTTCTATCGTGTTGTTATCATATTTCCGCATTTCCCCGGAAGTGACCAGATATTTCATTTCCAAACCTTTCTTCCTGCGGAATCGTAGGATGCTGCTTCTCCGGATTATACTTCATATCAAACAGATTCAGCACCTCCGCACCGAATACATCATGCATATAGGAATATATCTCATGATTTTTCTGTTCCATCTCCTGTTTGTTGATGAGACGTTTCTTCAGTTCAATTCTGATTCCCGTTACCCATTCTCCGATTTCCTCAATCTCTGTGGTGTTCCGCTGCATGGTTCTGTAGCAGCATTCCATGGTCTGCAGCATCAGTTGAAGGTTCACTTGCTCAATCTCGCGAGGAAGCTCAAGCATCTCATCCTGATAGTTCTCCAGCCTTTCATTGCATTCCTCTATCAACCGCTTATTGTCCTCTACCTTCTTATCGCCATCCTCATCACCTGACGACTCCATCCGGTCAACCGTGGACACTATCTCATTCATCAGCTTCTTCTTCAGTTTCCTGATGTCCTTTATCTCCGTGTTGATACGTCCCTGTCGCTTTAACAGAGTGTTCAACTGTTCTGACAGCTCCTTCACATCATCTCTGCCAAGCTCATCAAACAATCGATACCACTTGTGATCCAAGGTCAGAACAGGAATGCTTTTTCCCTGAAGTGCATCCTCAAATACGGACCTGCGCTGCTTATCATCGTTCCGCTCCATACGTACCTCCCATGCTCCACACGGCAAACCATCGGTTCCGAAAATTGGCCTATTTCTGCTCGTTCTCCTTCAGATAACGGTCAATATTGTAGGAAAGCTTCATCAAGCTGTCTGACAGATGAACATTCTCAACCTGAATTCCCTTCGGAACATTCAAGTCCACATGGGCAAAATTCCATAT
>CAZPRB010000030.1:18791-21015 GCA_964588645.1 uncultured Acetatifactor sp.
ACATTATAGCCATAACCCTGCTGTCCGAATCCACCGAAATTATTAAAATCCTGACGAATCTGAGATGCAGTAACCTTCATCAATTCACTTAACTCCTGTGAAGAGATTCTCTCAACCCCCTCATCCTTTAATTCGCCAAGGTATCTGAAGTAACGCGGCAGCCTGCCGATTACAGCCTGAGATATTTCTTTTGCTTCCAAGGTAATTACCTCCCTTTTTCAATAATCCCATTATAGCCAAATGTTAAAAACTTGTCAATGAATTGACAGAACAAAATACGCAAGGTAAAATTATATTTTAGCTGACTGCAAGAAGAAATTCCTTGCAATAAAGGTTTGCGTAAAACGAAAGGAACGAAAATGATACTTTCCTGTCAAAATATATCAAAAGCTTTTGCAGAAAACCAAGTTCTGCAAAATGTCAGTTTCCATATTGAAGATTACGAAAAAGCTGCCATTGTGGGCATCAACGGTGCCGGCAAATCCACCCTTCTCAAAATTATTGTGGGGGAAATGCAGGCTGACGGCGGTCTTGTGACACTCTCCAAGGACAAGACCATGGGATATCTTGCCCAGAACAGCGGTGTCAACACAGAAAACACCATATATCAGGAGCTTCTGTCCGTAAAGCAGGAGCTCATTGATATCGAAAACCGTATTCGTGAGACGGAGCTATCCATGAAACATGCGGAGGGCGAAGAACTGGAGCTGTTGATGAAACAGTACTCCTCTCTCACTCATGCCTTCGAAACCGGTGACGGCTATTCCTACAAAAGCGAGCTTATAGGCGTGTTAAAGGGCTTAGGCTTCACAGAGGAGGAATTCTCCAAGTCCGTCTCCACACTCTCCGGCGGTCAGAAGACCCGTGTGGCACTGGGCAAAATGCTCCTGCAGAAGCCGGATTTAATTATCCTGGACGAGCCGACCAACCATTTGGACATGAACTCCATCAACTGGTTGGAAACCTACCTGCTGAATTACAAGGGTGCCGTAATCATCGTATCCCACGACCGTTATTTTCTGGACCGCATTGCCACCAAGGTCATTGAAATCGACCAGACCAAAGCCACCACCTTTCAGGGCAACTACTCCGACTATGCGGTGAAGAAGGAACAACTTCGTGTGGCAGAATGGAATGCCTATGTGAATCAGCAAAGGGAAATCAAGCATCAAGAGGAGGTTATCGAAAAGCTGCGCTCCTTCAATCGTGAAAAATCCATCAAGCGGGCAGAAAGCCGGGAGAAAATGCTGGATAAAATAGAGGTTCTGAACAAGCCCACCGAAATCCGCACCGACATGAAGCTGACGCTCACGCCTCATATGCAAAGCGGAAAAGATGTATTAAAGGTGGAGGGTCTCTCCAAGACCTTCGGGACCCAAAAGCTTTTCGAAAATGTAAATCTGGAAATCAAGCGCGGAGAACATGTAGCCATTATCGGTGATAATGGTACCGGCAAGACCACGCTTCTGAAAATATTAAATGAAATCCTTCCCGCAGACAGCGGAAGCTTTCAGCTGGGTACCAATGTGGAAATCGGCTATTACGACCAGGAGCACCATGTACTGCACAGCGAGAAGACCCTATTTGACGAAATCTCTGATGATTACCCCTATCTGACCAACACAGAGATTCGCAATGTACTGGCAGCCTTCCTTTTCACAGGAGAAGATGTATTCAAACGAATCTGTGACTTAAGCGGCGGAGAACGCGGACGTGTCTCTCTTGCCAAGCTGATGCTTTCCAATGCCAATTTCCTGATTCTGGATGAGCCTACCAACCATCTGGATATTATGTCAAAGGAAATTCTGGAGGATGCTATCAACAATTACGAAGGCACAGTGCTTTACGTGTCCCACGACCGTTACTTCATCAATAAGACTGCAACACGCATCCTTGACTTAACAGGTCATGGTTTTGTCAATTATATCGGAAATTATGACTACTATCTGGAAAAACATGATACTGTGATGGCGGCGGTGACCTCTTCCTCTCCGGCAACTCCGGGACAGAGTGCGCCTGCCCAATCCACTGCGCCTGCCTCAGAGAATAAGCTGGACTGGAAAGCCCAAAAGGAAGAACAGGCAAGACTTCGCAAAAAAGAAAATGAACTTAAGAAATGTGAAGAACGCATTGCCAAGCTGGAGGAACGCAACTCTCAGCTTGATGCCGAAATGGCTAAACCGGAGCTTGCCACCAATTCCGTAAAGCTGCAGGAATTGGCTAA
>CAZPRB010000030.1:21115-23305 GCA_964588645.1 uncultured Acetatifactor sp.
TACTCGTACTTCTTCGCTACTACAAACAAAGAAACAAACAATCCACCTACCAACAGAAGCAACACCGGTCCGATTGCAAGCTTCCAACCCATATCATATCCCCAAATACAGTACGCCATCAAACATATCAATGGTCCGAACACCATACTTGCCATGGACCAGATACGTCCCATCTGTAGGATATACTTCCAATTGCTGTTATTGAATCTGATTCCCACCATATTGATACTGAAAAAGCCATCACTATAATATGAGACTTTGTGCTCATCGTAGAAGGAGGGTAACTTCTCCTTCGCCAGAAAACAAAACCAGATTCCAAACACAAATCCCATCACCAACGATAACAGAAGGGGCAAAAGAAGCATTCCCCAGCTAAGTCCCATTGCAGGAAGACTTATCCATATCAGCGTTCCAAGCAGCGCACATATTACAAAAGCGATTCCACACTTCTTCTTTCTCCGCCTTTGCTCCTGTACCTCCTCTTCCGAGAAATGTACTGCCTTGCTGACAATAAGCTCCATTTTCGCCACATCAATATGCTCTGCTGCATCTATCCGTCTGCATTCCAACAATTCCGTCACCGTTACACCCAGTATCTCCGATAAAGGTTTCAACACCGTAATATCCGGCATACTCAAACCGCATTCCCACTTGCTGACCGCTTTATTCGATACGAACAATTTCCCCGGCAAGCTCCTTCTGTGTCATCATCTTCTGTCTGCGCATGTCCGCTATAAATTCACCGAACTGCTTTTTGTCAATCTCAAACATAAATACTCTCCCATCTGATTTGTCTTGTCTCATTCGCTGCACCTGATTCTGTTCATCAATTCGATTCCCTCAGGATCCATTGGACAAAATCTTCAGGTGTCATAACAATGCTATTCTATAAATAATACATCAAATTAGCAACCTACTGATGGTAGAGTCGGTATAAACGCGTATTTAGCGGATGTTGTGTCATATACTAAAGCAATTCTTTTAATTTATTAAGAAATGCTTCCTCACCTATAGTATTCACCTTTAAAAATAACGCCTGACTACCACCTGAAGTGATTGCCGAAAGATGAATGGGGCCTTCTGCGTTCTGAAATAATGTCACGCTTAGACTCAGACGATTTCCGCCCGCCCAACTGAAACGTTCAAACACACGGACACTACAGCGAGCATAACCATCGCAAAAATCACTGGTTCCTTCCAAAGACGCTGATATACTACCATTCAGTATCCCATCCTCAATTTTTTTAAGTAATTGTTTAAACTCTCCGTTAATAATTCTTTCTAATTTCGCCATTCTGTTTCTCCTTGCTTTTCCTTGTCCATTTGCTACACAACAAATCGTAAGTATTGCTTTTCTTTCAAAATATATTTTACATAATCTGTATCATATTCCATATTGAGCAACGCCATATTCATTAAGGCAACATACATCAACTTATCACCGATTCCCATCCGGTCTATATCAATAATCCCTTTCCAAACATTTACTTTATAATTGCAAGACACTCTAGAACAACTCATCCAATAAAATGTAATACCTTATCTTCTCCCAATCAGGTTCCATACCCAATTTTTCAAATAAGATGTCCGGATTAAAATTCTCATATTTTTGACCGCCATATTTTCCTTCAAAGTTGTGCTTCAGGCTTCGATAGCAAATAGCAATGTCCTGATATTTATCTGCCACACCCGCTCTGCCCAAATCAATAAAACTGCTGATTTCATCCCCTTTGGCAAAAATATTCGGCAGGCAAAAATCTCCATGAGTAAATACTAATTCTTCCTCCGGTTTATTCTGAATCAGCCAATCCAAAAGGGCTTGCGCATTTTCAAAGCCACCTTCACTAAAGGTCTCCGGCTCCACATTGTCCAAATCAATATTTCCATGTTCCAGATTATATTTTGCCACCTGCAGTTTCTTGTCGATACCTGCATCAAAGGGACAATCTGAAATATCTACCTGCCACAGCAGCTTTAATGCCTTCACCGACAGATCGACCACTGACTCAGGATTACTCATGTAAAACTCATCACACAACATTTTGTCCGGCACCTTTGACATTAACAAATAACTCTTACCGTCCTGCTTTTCACGACATATCACTTCCGGTACCGGTAATTTGTCTTGAAGCCATCGCATTACCCGGAATTCATTTTCTGACTCATACCTGTCCGCTTCCATCTTCAAAA
>CAZPRB010000031.1:0-22179 GCA_964588645.1 uncultured Acetatifactor sp.
GTAATACATAGGCTTTTCTTGTATAATGTAGAATAATGAATGATTTTATATCGTTCATTATTCATGAGAAGGGAGGTCTATGAATGTATTATTGTAAAAATTGTGGCGAGCCCTATGTGACTGATGAAGCCGTGATGTGTGTGAAATGCGGAGTTTCAAAGGGACAGGGAAATAATTTTTGCCATAATTGCGGAAAACCTGTTGCACCGGAAGCAGATGTATGCTTGAATTGCGGTGTCGCAACCAACGGTTATGTGTCATCTGAGGCTAAGTCCAAGATTGCGGCCGGCCTTTTCGGTATTTTCTTCGGATGCTTCGGCGTACATAACTTTTATCTTGGATATACATCCAAGGCTGTAACACAGCTGGTGCTTTCCATAGTCGGAATTATTCTTAGCTGTATTGTAATTGGTGCATTTTTGGTACTGGGTATTGAAATCTGGGGCCTTGTGGAAGGAATCATGATTCTGACCGGTAAGATTGACAGAGATGCAAAGGGTATTCCCCTAAAAGACTAATGAAAAAGAAAGAGGATTAACAATGGACGGACAAAATTTCGAGAATGAAGTTGAAAATGTAGTCGAGAATGAAGTTGAAAATGTTGAGGTGACAGCGAATCCTGCTCCTGAGAAAAAGACGGATGGTCTTGCAATCGCAAGCCTGGTTCTGGGTATTCTCTCAATCATACTGGTATGCTGCAACACCTATGCAGCTATTATTGCAGGTATCGTTAGTATCGTGCTTGCCATCCTCTCCAAGAAGAATAACGGTAAGTCCGGTATGAGTACAGCAGGTCTGATTTGCTCTATCGTAGGTATCGTGCTTGCTATTGTCATGATTATTCTTGCGATAATCGGACTGGCATTCTTGCAGTCGATTGGCTTTGATATGAACTCTCTTTTCTAATGATGGGGAAAAGAGCGAAGACACTGGAGGAACAGCTTTATCTGATAGGACTTGTTTTTTTGGTAGCGGGAGGTGCCGCAGTATTTATCTACCTGAAGATATATCTGCCGAATGCATCTCCGATTCCCTGCGTGCTGCATAGGTTTACAGGTCTTTACTGTCCGGGCTGCGGAGGTACAAGAGCTGTCATTGCCTTGCTGGAGGGTCATCTGCTTCAGTCGCTTTGGTATCATCCCCTTGTGTTGTATACGGTGGTTATCTTTGGCGGATTTATGCTGACGCAGACTCTTGAGAGAATTCCCTTTTGTCACTGCAGGGGATGGAGGTTCCGTGAGTGGCATTTGTATGGTGCCATGGTGATTATAGTCATTAACTGTATATTGAAAAATGTATTGTTAATGTGCTTTCACATTACACTTTAAACTTATTAAATTTACTTGCACAGCTTGTGCGGAAGGAGAAAAAATGGATAAGAAGGTAACAAGTATTGTAGCTTATATTGGTATTTTGGGATGGTCGATTGCATTCTTTTTCGGCGATAAGGAAGGAGCAAAATTCCACTTGAATCAGGCACTTGTTCTTGTTATATTGAACAGCCTTTTCGGAATTCTCGGCATTATTCCTTTCCTCGGTGGGATTCTTACCACGATTATCGGTATTGTTTTCCTGGTATTCAGCATCATCGGTATTGTGTATGCATGTAAGGGTGAGGAGAAAGAGCTTCCTTTAATCGGCTCCATTCGTATCATGAATTAGTTTGAAACTGAGACAGGAAAGCCCGCAGCGAAGCTTCGCTGCGGGCTTTTTACATGGTGAGAAAAGTCTATAAAGCCTTAGTCTTCCATGGAAAGGTTCACATTATCCGGTTCCTCCCCGTGCAGGAAGGTGATGATAATCTGAATACGCTTGTAGGCTCGTACATAGTTTTCTTTTGCGTATTCCCCCATTGTCTCATTGTAGCCGTCGCTGTAGGCGGAGCCGTAGCTTTCGACGGCTTCGGTCATGTAGGTAGCAGCCTCGTCTGCAAGCTGCTCTAAGTAATCATACTCCTCAGGAAAATCCAGCACGGCAAATTCCTGAAACTCTGTATCCAATTCCTCCAGATAATCAAGGAGATAGATTTTGGCATTCTCAGACTGGGCATCAATATTGTTGATGGAAGTATCAATCTCGGATATTCTGGTACAGAAATCGTCTATTTCCTCTTTGAATTCAGAAATGCCGGAGTCTTTACCGCACGCCGTAAGCAGAACTCCTGAAAGAATACCGGCAATTATCACTGTTAGTTTCTTGCTCAATGTAACAACCTCCGAAAAGTTTTCATAACATTAAAAATTTATCATATTCTATTCTTTTTCGCAACACTTTCTTATGGATTATAAGGGAATTCCTACTTTACTGCGAAAATACCTTGTGGTATGATAATTAGAAATATTTTTTTGAAAAGCGGCAAATGGATGCTTGCGATATAGAGGAGCGTGTTTATGACAAGGGAAGAATTTCTGGCAGCTTCCAAGGGAAGCTTGATATATCTGGACGGTGCTACCGGGTCGAATCTGGTGAAGGCAGGAATGCCCTCCGGTGTATGTCCGGAGGCATGGATTCTGGAGCATAAGGACGTCATGCTTGCACTGCAGAAGGAGTATGTGAAGGCGGGTACGGATATTTTGTACAGTCCTACCTTTACTGCGAACAGAATCAAATTAAAGGAGTATGGGCTAGAGGATAAAATGGATGCCATGATTGCGGAGCTGGTGGCATTATCCAAAGAGGCTTCGGCAAGCAGCACTGACAAAAGAGTCTATGTGGCAGGCGACCTGACCATGACCGGAGAGCAGCTAAAGCCCGTGGGCAAAATGGAGCTTGAGGAGCTGATTTCGGTCTACAAGGAGCAGATACTTGCTTTGGAGAAGGCCGGCGTAGACCTTCTTGTGGTGGAGACCATGATGAGTCTGGCAGAGGCGAGAGCGGCACTGATAGCGGCGAAGGAGGTTTCTGACCTTCCGGTGATGGTTACCATGACCTTTGAGAGGGACGGACGGACACTGTTCGGCACAGACGCAAGAACGGCAGCCATAGTGCTGGAGAGTCTGGGGGCAGCTGCCATCGGCGCGAATTGCTCCACCGGACCGGCGCAGATGAAAGACATTATCAGTGGAATGGTATCCGTGACCGACATTCCCGTCATAGCCAAGCCCAATGCCGGACTTCCCGCCCTGGATGAGGCGGGCAATACCTGCTATGACATGGATGCGGACACCTTTGCACGGGAAATGCAGGTTTTAGTGGATGCAGGAGCTACTGTTCTGGGCGGCTGCTGCGGAACCACACCGGAATACATTGCAAGGCTTCACGAAGCCTTTGGCACACAGGCAACCCTATCCCTTCCAAGGAAGCCTGAGGGAATCCGTTACCTTGCTTCCGAGCGTATGTCTGTCTCCTTCGGACTTGACGAGGGCTTTCTGATTGTGGGGGAAAGAATTAACCCCACCGGGAAAAAAGCGCTGCAGGCACAGCTGCGGGAAGGAAATATGGAAAGGGTTCTGCAATTTGCAGAGGAGCAGGAGCAGTGCGGCGCACAGATTTTGGATGTGAATATGGGCATGAGCGGCATCGACGAAAAGGAGATGATGCTGCGTGCCATAGAGGAGATAAGTACGGTAAGTAATTTGCCCCTATCCCTGGATTCCAGCTATGTGGAGGTGCTGGAGGCGGCTCTGCGTCATTATCCCGGCAGGGCTTTGATCAATTCCATTTCCCTTGAGACGGAGAAGTTTGAAAAACTTCTTCCCATCGCAGCAAAATACGGCGCTATGTTCATTCTTTTGCCCCTGTCCGATGCAGGACTGCCTAAGGATATTGAGGAAAAGAAGCAGATTATTCATACCATATATGAAAAAGCGTTGTCCCTTGGCATGAGAAAAGAGGATATCATTGTGGACGGTCTGGTGACCACAGTGGGTGCCAACAAAAGAGCCGGAATGGAGACGCTGGAAACCATACGGTACTGTAAGGCAAACGGCTTCGCTACCATCTGTGGCTTATCCAATATTTCCTTCGGTATGCCGGAACGCGGCTTCGTCAACACGGCATTTTTAACCCTTGCCATACGGGAAGGACTGACAATGGCCATTGCCAATCCCTCACAGGAGCTTTTGGTCAGCTGTGCGTTTGCAACGGACCTGCTGCTGGCAAAGGAAGAAGCCGATATCCGCTATATTGAGTATGCAAATCAGGTGAAGGAGAATCGGGAGGCAACAGAGACGGTTCTTGTGCAAAGGACAGCTCCGAAGCCGAAGCAGGGGGCTACCGGTACAGAGGCGGGAGAGCAGGAGGAAAGCCCTGCCCGTGCCAATCTGCGGAATGCGGTTTTAAAGGGAAACCGCAATGGAATTGCAAGGCTTACGGAGGAAGCACTTGCTGAGGGTGAGGAGCCATCTGTATTGTTAAATGAGGTGCTGCTTCCTGCCATCAATACGGTTGGCGACTATTTTGACAAGGGCAAATATTTTCTGCCGCAGCTGATTGCCAGTGCTGAGGCCATGAAAAATTCCATTGAGCTCTTGGAACCCTTGCTTTTGAAAAATTCGGCTTCTGAGAATATGCCCGTGGTGGTTATCGCCACAGTGGAGGGGGATATACATGACATTGGCAAGAATCTGGTGGCATTGATGCTGAAGAATTACGGCTTTCAGGTAATCGACCTGGGCAAGGATGTTCCTAAGGAGGAGATTGTGAGGGCCGCCAAGGAGCATAATGCACAAATCATTGCACTATCCGCTTTGATGACTACCACCATGCAGAGAATGAGAGAGGTCGTCGAATATGCGAAGGAAAACGACGTGACAGCAAAGGTTATGATAGGCGGTGCCGTGATTACTCAGGATTATGCGGACGAAATCGGTGCGGACGGATATTCCAAGGACGCCGCAGATGCCGTCAAATTGGCAAAAAGGTTGAATTCGTAACAGTGGATATGTTACAATGAGCGATAGCGAAGAAATAGGAGGATTTACATATGATTGGAGCAGATGCCATTATCAAATGTCTGGAGGCAGAGGGAGTGAAGGTGGTATTCGGTTATCCCGGAGTTGCCATTTGTCCCTTTTACAATAGTATACTGGAATCCGATATCCGTACGGTTTTGATTCGGACGGAGCAGAATGCGGCACATGCTGCCAGCGGACTTGCCCGCATGACCGGTAAGCCCGGTGTGTGTGCGGTCACCTCAGGCCCCGGTGCCACCAACGTGATTACAGGAATTGCCACCGCCTTTGCGGACAGCATTCCCCTGGTGTGCATCACCGGACAGGTAAACAGTGCACTGCTGGGAAGTGATGTGTTTCAAGAGGCGGATATTACGGGTGCTGTGGAGTCCTTCGTGAAATATAGCTATCTGGTCAGGGATGTGAATGAGATTCCCAGAATTTTCAAGGAGGCATTTCATATCGCCAACACGGGAAGAAAGGGTCCCGTATTGATTGACATTCCCATAGACATTCAGAATGCGGTGATAAAGCAGTTTAAATATCCCGAGACGGTCAGCATGCGTACCTACAAGCCCACCGTAAAGGGAAATGCAGTCCAGATTAAGAAGGTGGCAAGAGAGCTGGAGAAGGCAAAGCGTCCCATCATCTGTGCCGGCGGCGGCGTCATCCTAAGTGAGGCGGAGGATGAGCTTAGGATGTTTGCGGAGAAGCATCAGATTCCTGTGGTTTCCACCATGATGGGTATCGGTGTTATGCCCACAAAGCATCCTCTGTATTTCGGTATGGTAGGAAATAACGGAAAAGCCTACGCCAACCGAGCCATGAATGAATCTGATTTATTGATTATGGTGGGTGCCCGCGTGGCGGACAGAGCGGTGAGCCAGCCGGATTTGATCACCAAGGACAAAATATTGGTACATATCGATGTGGACCCTGCCGAAATCGGCAAAAATGCAGGTCCTACCATACCTCTGGTCGGAGATGCTGATAATATCTTTCTGGATTTGATGAAGGAGGACTGCTCCTGTGATTCCGGGGAATGGCTGACGACCCTGAAGGGGTATCGTGACACCATGGAAAAGAAGCGCACTCCCAATCCCGGCTATGTGGACCCTGCTGTATTTATCGAAAAGCTTTCCGAGAAAATGCAGGAGAACGGCGTGTATGTGGCAGATGTGGGGCAGAATCAGATTTGGTCCTGCGGATACCATATTGTGAAATCCGGAAAATTTATGACCTCAGGCGGTATGGGCACCATGGGGTATTCCATTCCTGCGGCGATGGGAGCGAAAATTGCTGCGCCTGACAGACAGGTCATTGCTGTATGCGGCGACGGCTCCTTCCAGATGTCCATGATGGAGCTTGCCACCATGAGACAGCATAATGTGCCGGTGAAGATTGTTGTACTGAAAAACAATTATCTGGGTATGGTACGACAGTATCAGCATTTCAGCTACAAGGATAATTATTCTGTTGTGGATTTATCCGGAAGCCCTGATTTGGAGAAGCTTGCGGTTGCATACGGAATTGATTTCCTCCGGCTTTCCGATATGGACAGGTGTGATGAGACCATTGATGCTTTTTTGAAGGAGGATAAGTCCATGCTTCTGGAATGCATTATCGATCCTATGGATTTGGTATAGGAAGGAGATATGGTGAGTATGAAGAAAAGAATATATTCCGTTTTGGTGGAGAACCGTGCAGGCGTGCTGGGTAAGGTGGTAGGTCTGTTCTCCAGAAGATGCTTTAATATCGACAGTCTGGTGGTGGGAGAGACGGAGGATTCCGGCGTGTCCCGCATGACGATTGTGAGCAGCGGGGATGAGCGTACCATTGAACAGATTGAAAAGCAGCTGAATAAAAAGCTGGATGTTATCAAGGTGAAGACCTTTGATGAACGTCAGTGCTATAACAGGGAGCTCATGCTGATTAAGGTGAAATACAATAAGAATAATAGGCGTGAAATCATGGAAATCTGCGAGAGCATGAAGGCGGAAATCGTGGATGTCTCCAAGCATTATATGCTGCTGCAGCTCTGCGATACCCCGGAGAGAATCAAGGCATTTCTGACCTTGTTTGCATCCATCAGCATTGTGGAGGTGGCAAGAACGGGAACCGTGGCGTTATCCATGTGCAGGGAGAATGAGGATTGACGTTTTAATGTGTTACTAAACTAAAGTGTTTTTTGTTGACATTCTTGAATGAACTTGCTATATTTAATGATAGCGTATTATTTGACAGGTTGAGAGGAATTTCTAATCATGCAGAAGAAAGTATTTCAGATATTAGCAGACAATACCTCCGGTGTACTCAGCAGAATTGCAGGCTTGTTTTCCAGACGCGGCTACAATATTGAAAGCATCACGGCCGGTGTGACTGCAGACCCCAGATTTTCCCGCATCACCATCGTTACCTCCGGTGAGGATGAGATTTTGGAGCAGATTGAGAAGCAGGTGGGCAAGCTGGTGGATGTCCGCGACGTCAAGGAATTGAAGCCCTCCGAGAGTGTGTACAGAGAGCTTGTGATGATTAAGGTAAAGGCAGATTCCGTGACCAGACAGGGAATCATATCCCTGGCGGATGTATTTCGTGCCAAGATTATAGATGTGGCACCGGAAAGCCTGATGATTGAATTGACCGGTGACCAGAGCAAGGTGGATGCCTTCATTACCATGCTGGAGGGCTACGAAATCCTGGAGCTTGCAAGAACCGGTATCGCAGGTCTGGGACGCGGTATTGAAAATGTCGTCTATCTGGAGAATGAGAGATAAAGTTTTTTGCAAGGAGTATTCATACATAGTTAGCTCTAGGGAAACCTATCAGTTATATATTTACATTTACTATTAAATGCCGAATGGAGGAAACTAAAATGGCAAAAATTTTTTATCAGGAAGATTGTAATCTCGCTTTGTTAGAGGGAAAGACAATTGCTATTATTGGCTACGGTAGCCAGGGTCATGCACATGCTTTGAACCTGAAGGATTCAGGCTGTCATGTCATTATCGGTCTTTATGAGGGTTCTAAGTCTTGGGCAAAAGCTGAGGCACAGGGTTTTGAAGTATATACAGCAGCTGAGGCTGCAAAGAAAGCAGATATCATCATGATTCTGATTAATGATGAGAAGCAGGCTGCTCTTTACAAGAATGATATCGAGCCCAATCTGGAAGAGGGCAATATGCTGATGTTCGCTCATGGCTTCAACATTCACTTCGGATGTATTGTACCTCCTAAGAACGTTGATGTTACCATGATTGCTCCCAAGGGACCCGGACATACCGTCCGCAGCGAGTATCAGGCTGGCAAGGGTGTTCCCTGCTTAATCGCAGTAGAGCAGGATGCTACCGGTAAGGCTCAGGACCTTGCACTTGCATATGCACTTGGTATCGGCGGTGCAAGAGCCGGAGTTCTGGAGACTAACTTCCGTACCGAGACAGAGACTGACCTCTTCGGTGAGCAGGCAGTTCTTTGCGGTGGTGTATGTGCTTTGATGCAGGCAGGCTTTGAGACTCTTGTTGAAGCAGGCTATGACCCCAGAAATGCATATTTTGAGTGTATCCATGAGATGAAGCTGATTGTTGATTTGATTTACCAGAGCGGTTTCGCAGGAATGAGATACTCCATCTCCAACACTGCAGAGTACGGTGATTATATTACCGGACCTAAGATTATTACCGAGGATACCAAGAAGGCTATGAAGAAGGTTCTTTCCGATATTCAGGACGGTTCCTTCGCAAAGGAATTCCTGCTTGATATGTCCGATGCAGGTAAGCAGGTTCACTTCAAGGCTATGAGAAAGCTTGCTTCCGAGCATCCCGCTGAGAAGGTTGGTGAAGAGGTTCGTAAGCTTTACAGCTGGAACAATGAAGAGGATAAGTTGATTAACAACTAATTTTTTGAAAATTGTATAAAAATAAACAAGAAAACTCCTGTTTGACAGAAAATTCTTCTGTTGAGCAGGAGTTTTTTGTATTTATGAGTGGACGAACAGACCTGTAAGATGATATAATAAATTATAAAATGTATTTAAGGGATGGTGACGTATATGACAAAAGAAAAGACAGCTAAGATGGCTAAGACAGCTAAAAAATCTAAGATAGGTAAAAGGCAAAGAAGTATCCGTACACTTCTCAGCGCAGGCTTTGTCGTACCCATATTAATGATTGTAACGCTGGGCGGTATCTCCTACAGCACGGCTTCCTCCACCATTATGTCAAAGTATGAGGATTCCTCACGGAATACGATTCTTGCCATGGGCATGTATGCGGATACCCTGGCTAACAGTCTGTCCTCAAGGTCTCTGGAGCAGGTGAACAATAGCGACATGCAGTCCTATTACAGCACCTATGCATCCAATAAAGACCCTCTGTGGCTTGAGTTATATACCAATTCCAAGGGGAAATTAATCCAGATGTATAATACTTCTCCCTACATGAGCAACTATTATACAATTCCCAAGAAGGGCTCTGAAATCAACTCCCTGCCTAAGGATTTGGGAAAGGATGTCTATCAGAAATTTATGGATTCAGATATCGGTCTGCAATTTCAGGAAAATGTATCTATGAAAAACGGCTGGTTCGGCTATCATACGGCCATTGATGAGTTGAGGGAAAGCGACAGTGAAGATTATGCCTTTACCTATGTACAGAAATTCATCAAATCCGACACCTTCCTTGTAGTGGATTGGAGTATGCAGTCGGTGGAGGATATTCTCTCCAAGATTAACTTCGGCGAGAACAGCATTTCGGCCCTGATTAGCGATGACGGAAGAGAGATTGCACGCATCCGCAGGCTCAATGATAACGGAACGGAGCGCTTGGACAGGGTGGAGGGCAATGTGTTTGTAGACCAGAGCTTTTATCAGGCTTCCCTTTCCGAACAGGGCATCTTCTCCGATTATGTTACTCTGAACGGTGAAAGCTACCTGTTCATCTGTGATAAATTAGAGAATTCAGGTATGTGTCTTTGCAGTCTGATTCCTCAGGACAATATTGTTGCGGAGGTCAGCGCCATCCGCAATTTGACAATTATTGTTGTAGTATTTGCTACGATTCTCTCCGCAGCTCTTTGCTTCTACATTGCCGGAGGCATTACGAAGACCGTGCGCATCTTAACCGGAGGACTGGAGAAGGTATCCGACGGTGATTTGACACAGAGCTTCCGGGTGAACAGACGGGATGAGCTGGGCTCGCTGGCTAAGGTACTGAACGATACCATCGCCAATATTAAGACACTCATGGCAGACATGAAGCGCTTCGGCGGTAATGTAAGCCATATGTCCCTTGATATTTCGGAGAAGACAGATGCGCTGCATGAAGCACTGCAGAATATTTCCAACGGTGTAGGCGGAATTTCCCAGGGTCTTCAGGTGCAGGCGAAGGAGACGGATAACAGCAACAGTAAAATGACCAAATTTGCCGAACAGCTGGATAATATCCACAACGAGACAACCATGATGTCCGGTGCCATTGAGGGGGCAACGGAGGCTGTGAATCAGGGACGTGTGATTATCAGTGATTTGAGCAGCAAGGCACAGACCACCAACAGCATCACCAATGTGCTGGTAGAGAATGTAAACGGAGTACAGAATTATTCCAATGAGATAGAAGGCATTATTGATACCATTAACAGTATTGCGGAGCAGACGAACCTGCTGTCATTAAACGCTTCCATCGAGGCTGCCAGAGCAGGGGAGAGCGGAAGAGGCTTCGCCGTGGTGGCAGACGAAATCCGGAAGCTTGCCGACCAGTCCTCCGCAGCGGCAGGTGAGGTGCAGCAGATTCTGAATCATATGTCTGTCATGACGGACAAAACCACACAGTCTGCAACAGAAACCCGGAATATTGTGGCGCTTCAGAGTGCATCCCTGGAGGAAACCATCGCGGTATTCGGAACCATAGATGAGCGGGTGAAGGAGCTGGTAAACGGTCTGAATGTGATTGCGGAAGGTATGAATCAGATTAATCGGGACAAGGATGACATTCAGACATCCTTCCTGAACATTTCGGTAGAGGCGGATTCCGCCGCAGAGGCTGCAGAGAAGGTTACTGCTTCTCTGGACGAGCAGGCGGGTGTCATGGGACAGCTTGCTGAAAATATGGAATATCTGCAGAAGGAGACCTCCGTACTGGATGAATCCATCAACAAATTTAAGATTGATTAACCTTTTGCAGATTAAAAAATATCTATTTCATTATCCTCCTATCTGTGATATGATAGCACTTGATGATAAATCTGGAAAGGTTGGTTTGAAGCTATGGGTATGACAATGACACAAAAGATACTTGCCAGGGCTGCCGGACTTGAGAAGGTGGAAGCTGGTCAGCTGATTGAGGCAAAGCTTGATCTGGTGCTTGGTAACGATATTACAAGCCCTGTTGCAATTAAAGAAATGGACAAAATGAAGGTGAACGGCGTATTTGATAAGGACAAGATAGCCTTAGTGCCTGACCATTTTGTGCCGAATAAGGATATTAAATCTGCCGAACACTGCAAATGCGTGAGAGAATTTGCGAGACGCAATGAGATTACCAATTACTTTGAGGTGGGTGAGATGGGTATTGAGCATGCGTTGCTTCCCGAGAAAGGTCTCACCGTTGCAGGGGACGTCATTATAGGCGCAGATTCCCATACCTGTACCTACGGAGCCCTGGGCGCATTTTCCACCGGTGTGGGCAGTACGGATATGGCTGCCGGTATGGCTACCGGAA
This sequence comes from uncultured Acetatifactor sp., assembly GCA_964588645.1. GTDB lineage: Bacteria > Bacillota > Clostridia > Lachnospirales > Lachnospiraceae > Acetatifactor. The sequence goes on from CAZPRB010000031.1 coordinate 11,603, forward strand.
AAGCTTGGTTTAAGGTTCCCTCCGCCATCAAATTTAATATTGTAGGAAAACCCTCCAAATGGGTAAGCGGTAAGGATGTCATTCTTCACATCATCGGTATGATTGGTGTGGATGGTGCACTTTACAAATCCATGGAGTTCGTGGGCGAGGGAATTGCCAATCTCACTATGGATGACCGTTTTACCATTGCCAATATGGCCATTGAAGCAGGCGGAAAGAATGGTATTTTCCCCGTGGATGGTTTGGCAGAAGCATATATGAAGGAGCATACGACACGTTCCTATACCATTTTTGAGGCAGATGAAGATGCAGTTTACGACGAGGAATATACCATTGATTTGAGCACCCTCCGTCCTACGGTGGCCTTCCCTCACCTGCCTGAAAATACGCACGATATCGATGAGATTCATGAGATGGATGACATCCGCATTGACCAGGTTGTCATCGGCTCCTGTACCAACGGTCGTCTGGATGATATGAGAATTGCCGCTGAGATTCTGAAGGGCAGACATATTGCCAAGGGAATGCGTTGTATCGTAATCCCCGCCACACAGAAGATTTATATGCAGGCCATGGAGGAAGGACTTCTCAAGATTTTCATTGAAGCCGGCGCAGTGGTAAGCACACCTACCTGCGGTCCCTGCCTTGGCGGATACATGGGTATTCTTGCAGAGGGTGAGAGATGTGTATCTACCACCAACCGTAATTTTGTAGGCCGCATGGGTCATGTGAATTCCGAGGTATATCTTGCCAGCCCCGCCGTGGCAGCTGCAAGTGCCGTTACCGGCAAGATTTCCTGCCCTTGTGAGTTGGATTAAGATAAGGTTAAGAGAGGTAGATATCATGAACGCTAAAGGAACAGTTTTTAAATACGGAGACAATGTAGATACGGACGTAATCATTCCCGCAAGATATCTGAATTCTTCCGACCCTGCGGAGCTTGCGACCCATTGTATGGAAGATATCGATATCGATTTTGTAAAAAAAGTACAGAAAGGGGATATTATTGTTGCAAATAAAAATTTCGGATGCGGCTCCTCCAGAGAGCATGCTCCCATAGCCATTAAGGCTGCCGGAGTGAGCTGTGTGATTGCAGAAACCTTTGCCCGGATTTTTTATCGCAATGCCATTAATATAGGACTTCCCATTATCGAGTGTCCCGAGGCTGCGAAGGGCATTGCGGCAGGAGATGAGGTAGAGGTGGATTTTGATTCCGGCATCATTACCAACATCACAAAGGGAACCTCCTTTAAGGGTCAGGCATTTCCGGAATTCATGCAGAAGATTATTTCTGCTGAGGGCTTGATTAATTATATCAATGCAAAATAATTCTGCAATAGAAAAGGGCGCAGGGAACTGTAGCCCTTTTGCAATGTAAAGAAAACAAACGGCGCATTTTGAGGTTGAGAACTATGGATACGAAAGCTAAGAAGAAATATGAAATCGATATGTGCAACGGTCCCATGCTTGGAAAGATATTGTTTTTTTCCATCCCCGTCATTCTGTCGGGAATCCTGCAATTACTGTTTAATGCAGCAGACATTGTGGTAGTGGGACGCTTTGCGGGCAACGAAGCACTTGCTGCTGTGGGCTCCACCAGCTCCCTGATTAATCTAATGACAAATCTCTTTATCGGACTGTCGGTAGGTGCCAATGTGTTGGTGGCAAGATATTACGGTGCCGGGCAGAAGAAGGAGCTGTCTGAGATGGTACATACTGCTATCTTAACCTCTGTGGTCAGCGGTATTGTATTGGTGTTCATCGGAATGGCTCTGGCGGAGCCTGCGCTGCGGCTGATGGATACCCCTGAGGACTGTATTCAACAGGCGATTCTTTATATCAGAATCTATTTCATCGGAATGCCCGTGAGCATGCTGTATAATTTCGGCAGTGCCATTCTGCGTGCTGTGGGTGACACCAAGAGACCGCTGTATTACTTGTCTGTAGCCGGAATCATCAATGTCATACTGAATCTGATTTTCGTTATCCTGTTTCATTTGAATGTGGCGGGGGTGGCGATTGCAACCGTCATATCCCAGGCAGTGTCAGCCGCGCTGGTCGTACGATGCCTCATCCTGACGGACAGCGACTACAGATTGGTTCCTGGAGAGCTTCGTATCGTGAAGGATAAATTGCGGAAGATGGTTCAGATTGGCTTGCCGGCAGGATTGCAGGGTTCCCTGTTCTCCATATCCAATGTGTTGATTCAGTCGTCGGTGAATTCCTTCGGCTCCGTTGCCATGGCCGGAAATGCCGCTGCAGGCAATCTGGAGGGCTTTGTTTATACCGCCATGAATTCCATGAGTCAGACTGCCATCAGCTTCACGGGTCAGAACTATGGCGCCAGCAAATTCAAAAGAATCGGCAAAGTGACCTTCCAGTGCCTGGTCATCGTAATGTGCATCGGACTGGTGATGGGAAATGCGGTCTATTTATTTGCCGGCGGACTGCTGCGTCTATACTCCACGGATGCTTCCGTGATAACCTACGGCATCCTGAGACTGAGCGTGATATGTACCACCTATTGCCTGTGCGGCATGATGGATGTGATGGTGGGAGTGATGAGAGGTATGGGACATTCCGTGGTCCCCATGCTGGTATCCCTGACAGGAGCATGCCTGTTCAGGGTAGTATGGATATACACAGTGTTTCGGATGCAGCACACCTTGTTCTGCCTGTATCTGTCCTATCCCATCAGCTGGGCGGTCACCTTTCTGGCACACCTGTTGTGTTTTTCCTGTATCTATTTTAAGTTAATCAAAAAACAAGCTTGAAACATATGTTCGGGTGTGGTATGATAGAAGCATACATATTTCAGTAGAATTTATCCATCTGTTTGAGGAGAATTGACCCATGATAGCATATGTTGACGGAATCATAGAAGATATTACAGAAGACAATGTTGTAATTGATGTGGGCGGCCTGGGATATAATGTGAAGATTTCCTCGGATACAGCCGCCAGACTTGCAGGAATCGGAGAGCGCACCCGGTTATACACCTACACCTGTGTAAGAGAGGATGCCTTCCTGCTGTACGGCTTCCTGAACCGGAACGACCTTGATATCTTTAAGAAATGCATCACGGTAAACGGCATAGGACCCAAGGGCGCTTTGGCGATTCTCTCCGTTATGGATGCGGATACCCTGCGGTATGCCATTTTGTCCGGCGATACCAAGGCTATTTCTAAGGCTCCGGGCATCGGAAGCAAGACTGCGGAGCGCCTGATTCTGGATTTGAAGGACAAGGTAAGGCTGGATGATTCCGTGATACAGCGGGAAATCGCTCTGACAGCACAGGGGCAGCTTCCTGAGGAAAGTCCTCAGCTGAAGGAGGCTGTGGACGCTCTGGTCGCTTTGGGATACGGTCAGACGGAAAGTGTACAGGCTGTGAAGAGTGTGGAAGGCGCAGAAGATATGGAGTCCGGTAAGCTGCTGAAGGCGGCACTGAAGAAGCTGTTTTAGCTTCTTTGACAGGAATTTACCGGTTGGAAGAGATTGGATTAAGGGAAAAGCAATGGCCAAGAGAATGATTGAGACCAATTTAACAGAGGAGGATGTGAAAATCGAAGGCTCCCTCCGTCCTCAGAAGCTGGATGACTATATTGGTCAATCGAAGATTAAAGAGAATTTAAAGGTATATATTGAAGCGGCGAGACAGCGTGGAGATGCCCTGGATCATGTGTTGTTCTACGGTCCTCCCGGTCTGGGTAAGACCACCTTAGCCGGCATTATTGCCAACGAAATGGGGGTTCATTTGAAGGGGACCAGCGGTCCGGCCATCGAGAAGCCGGGAGAGATGGCTGCTATCTTGAACAATCTGGAAGAGGGAGATTTGTTGTTTGTGGACGAGATTCACCGTTTGAACAGACAGGTGGAGGAGGTACTGTATCCTGCCATGGAGGATTACTGCATTGATATTATGATTGGCAAGGGCTCCTCGGCACGTTCCGTACGTCTGGAGCTTCCTCACTTCACTCTGGTGGGAGCTACCACCAGAGCAGGACTTTTAACGGCACCCCTGCGGGACAGATTTGGTATGATACATCATCTGGAGTTCTACAACGTGCAGGAGCTTCAGCAGATTATCGTGAATTCTGCAAGGGTACTGCAGGTGGATATCGAACCGGAGGGAGCCCTTGAGATGGCCAAGAGAAGCAGGGGGACTCCCCGTCTGGCTAATCGTATGCTGAAGAGAGTGCGGGATTTCGCACAGGTGAAATATGACGGGGTTATCACGGAGGATGTGGCAAGGATTGCGTTGGATTTGATGGATGTGGATAAGCTCGGTCTGGACCACATTGACCGCAGCATGCTGCTTACCATGATTCATAAATTTGACGGCGGTCCCGTAGGTCTGGATACCCTGGCTGCGGCAATCGGAGAGGATTCCGGTACCATCGAGGATGTCTATGAGCCTTATCTGATTAAGAACGGCTTAATCAACCGCACCCCCAGAGGAAGAGTGGTATCCGAGCTTGCCTACAGACATCTGGGTCTGGAGAAGCTATTGGAGCAGCCTTGAAATTGTTTGGAAATTATGACGAAACAGAGGAAACAGATGCAAAAGTGCTTGCCACTATGTACATTCTGATATATAATAGATATTGTATAAGCCGAATCAGATGTAGCATATGTTGTGTTTTTTGAATCAGAAGTTCAGCAAAAGAGGTGCGGGCATGTCTTCCAAAACAGATACAGAAGTAATTATTGGCGGGAAAGTATTTACGTTAAGCGGATATGAGAGCGAAGAGTACTTACAGAAGGTAGCCTCTTATATCAACAATAAGGTGAACGAATATAATAAGGTGGAGAGCTTCCGCAGACAGCCTCTGGATACCCAGAGTGTGTTGCTTGAGCTCAATATTGCTGATGACTACTTCAAAGCGAAGAAACAGATTTCCATATTGGAAGAGGAACTGCAGACCAAGGAGAAGGAGCTGTATGATTTAAAGCACGAACTGATTTCTGCACAGATAAAGCTTGAGAATTCCGAGAAACAATCAAAAGAAATGCAGAGAGAATTAAATGAAAATGCGAAAAGGATTGTTCGTCTGGAGACGGAATTGAAAGACAAATAAGCATGAAAATACATAGGCTGTCCGTTTGTCGGACAGCTTTTTCATTCGGTATTTTATCATGTAGTTATTTTTGAGGATGAGTGATATGCGTGATAATCATGTGGAGCTGCTGGCTCCCGCAGGGAATACAGAGGGCTTTTATGGTGCCATACATGCCGGAGCAGATGCCGTCTATCTGGGTGGCAGCCGTTTCGGCGCCAGGGCCTATGCGGACAATTTCACAGCCGATGAATTGATACATTGTATCCGCTATGCACATTTGTGGGGCAGAAGGGTCTATCTGACGGTGAATACTCTTGTGAAGGAGAGGGAATTCTCCCTGCTTTACGACTATTTGTTGCCCTTTTATGAGACCGGTCTGGACGGGGTTATCGTTCAGGATATCGGTGTTTTGGCCTTTCTTCGGGAGCATTTCCCGGAAATGGAGCTTCATGCCAGTACGCAGATGACGCTGACAGGCGTATATGGCTCTCAGCTGGTCCGGGATATGGGCGTCTGCCGTATCGTGCCTGCCAGAGAGCTTAGTCTGGAGGAGATAAAGCATATCAAGGAGCATACCGGACTTTCCCTTGAGACCTTCATTCACGGTGCTATGTGCTACTGTTATTCCGGTCAGTGCCTTTTCAGCAGCATCCTGGGCGGCAGAAGCGGGAATCGCGGGAGATGTGCGCAGCCCTGCAGGCTTCCCTATGAAGTCTTAGTGCAGGGGGAAGCTTCCAAGGAATGCTATCCCTTAAGTCTGAAGGATATGTGTACCATAGAGCATATCCCGGAGTTGATAGAAGCCGGCATTGATTCCTTCAAAATCGAGGGACGTATGAAGAAGCCGGAGTATACCGCCGGTGTCACCGCTATCTATCGTAAGTATATTGACCAATACTATGAGGCAGAAGCCTGTGGAGAAGTGCAGAAACAGTTACAGATTGCTGCTGAGGACAGCAGAGCCTTGTCCTGCCTGTATATCCGAAGCGAAAGACAGGACGGCTATTACTACAAGCATAACGGCAGGGATATGGTTACCCTGGACAGTCCCGCCTACAGCGGAAGTGATGATTCCCTGCTTGCCCGTATCCGACGGGATTATATAGAGAACAAGCCCAAGCTGCCTGTTACCGTTTCAGCGGAGTTCATCGTGGGAAGGAAGGCTGTGGTAACCCTTTCTCTGGGAGAACTGAGCGCTACCTGTGAGGGAGAATTGGTAGAGGAGGCAAGTAAACAGCCTATTTCTGAGGATAATATTCAAAAGCAGCTCAATAAGCTGGGAGACAGCAGCTTTGCGGCGGAAGAATTCCGCATTCATTTCAGCTCCAATGCTTTTTATCCCCTTCGTGCCATCAATGAGCTGAGAAGAGCTGCTGTGGCTTCCTTGGAGAACCTTCTGATAGAACACAACGGGTTCCCCATCCGCCGCAGCACTGCAGTTTTACCTGCGGAGGCAGGTACTTGCGGGAATGTCCCTGCGGCATCTTCTGCGAAAGGACGGCTTGGTGTCTTAGTCAGGAGAATGGAGCAGCTGCTGGCTGTGTATGAGCGGATATGCGGACCGACGGATGGCGCCGGAGTGAAACGGATTACCCTTGACAGTGATTTGTTGCTTTATGACCGGGAGGAGGTTCTGAAGCTGTGCAAAAGACTTTCCCTTTCCTGTGAAATCCTTGTGGCATTGCCCTATATTCTCCGCAGGAAGGATGAGAAAGAGACAGAAGGTAAGGTGCTTTCTGTTTTCCGGGAGTATCCGAAGCTTTTTAGCGGGGTACTGGTCCGTTCCCCGGAGGGAATGGGTATCCTGAAGAAGAACGGCTTCTCCGGAAGGATTTATACGGACAGCGGCTTTTATATTTGGAACAAACGCACTCTGAAGGAATGGAAGGACACGATTTCCGGCTTCTGTATGCCCTTGGAGCTGAAGAGCGGGGAGCAGAGGGAGCTGCTTGGTGAGGACGTTGAATGTGAGAAAATCGTCTACGGACGTATCCCTATGATGATTACTGCGAATTGTATTGCCAATACTACTACGGGATGCAGAAAGCAGGCGGGCGGTCTTATGGCAGAATTGCGGGACCGTTATCACAAAAGCTTTCCCGTGGAATTGAACTGTACCCATTGTATGAATATTATCTATAACAGTGTTCCCCTGTCCCTCCATAAGGAGCTGGGCAGATGGATGTCGCAGGTGGATTTCCGGTTGGATTTCACGACGGAGACGAAGCGTGAGACAGAGGAAGTGTTGGAGTATTTTACCGGGCTGGCTGCTTGCGGCTATCGGGAGAATCCGGAGCCTCCCTACCGGGATTACACCACCGGCCATGAGAAGCGTGGCGTTGAATAAAAAATGTTGTGTGAAGAATGTTACATGAAGAATGTTGAATGAAGGAAAGATGAAATATGCAGGAATATATCGTTGAATTATCGAAATATTTAATTGCCGTTTTCATGGTGATATATACTTTGACCTGTTTGCCGGCTATGGCAATACACTCTGAGCATCGGCGTAAGTGGATTTATGTGATACAGAATACCATGATGTTCCTGGTGCAGACCTTTAGCTTCCTGGCACTTTCCATTGTCAGTGATGATACCGGATACCTGTATTTCTATGTTTTTATTCAGGTCTTTTTGTTTGCCGTCATCATGATTGTCACCATTGTCTACGAACAATGCAACCGGCTTCTGTTGAATCATATGTGTATGCTTTTAGGAATCGGTCTGTGCATGATTTCCCGCCTGTCCCTTCCGAAGGCGGAGAAACAATATATTATCGTGCTGGTATCGTTCATTGTATCCCTACTGATACCCTTTCTGTTCGGACAAATCCGCTTTTGGAAGAGGTTTACCTGGCTATACGGGGCAATCGGCATTTTGATGCTGAGTGTGGTGTTGATTTTGGGAGAGGTGACGCATGGTTCTAAGATTTCCTTTACCATACACGATATCACCTTCCAGCCCTCGGAATTTATCAAAATTTTGTTTGTGTTTTTTCTTGCGGGAGCACTTTGGGAGAATGTATCCTTCCCTCGGGTGCTGCTGACCTCGGTGCTTGCGGGACTGCATGTCATCGTGCTGGTCCTTTCCAAGGATTTGGGAAGTGCCTTAATCTTTTTCGTTGGCTTCGTATTCGTTGTGTTCGTAGCATCCGGCAATTATCTCTATCTGCTGGCGGGTGTGGCAGGAGGCAGCGGTGCGGCGTGCGTCGCGTATGCTTTGTTTGACCATGTGAGAGTGAGAGTGCTGGCGTGGAATGACCCCTGGCGCTATATTGACGACCAGGGCTACCAGATTACCCAGTCCCTGTTTGCCGTGGGCAGCGGAAGCTGGTTCGGCATGGGACTTATGAAGGGGAATCCCAAGGCAATTCCCTATGTGGATGCGGACTTCATCTTTTCCTCCATCTGTGAGGAATACGGTGTGATATTCGGCATCTGTCTGCTGCTCATATGCATCAGCTGCTTTGTGACCATCATGGAGATTGCTGTGAAAATCCACGACAGATTCTATCAATTGATTGTGTACGGAATCGGAATCATGTATATCTTCCAGATATTCCTTACCATCGGTGGCGGCATTAAATTCATACCGCTGACAGGAGTCACCCTGCCGTTCATCAGCTACGGCGGAAGCTCTGTCATGACCACCATGCTGATGTTTTTCATCATACAGGGAATCTATATCAGATTACAGAGAGAAGGAGAGAAAAGACTTGTCCGAAAATATCATGCAGCCGGAGGAGAAGCAGACCCAGACGAGTCAGCAGCCGGCCAAGAATCACGCTGAAAAAAGTGAAAAAACTGTCATCGGAAAAAAGAAACGATTGGGAAACAAAAGAGAAATCAGAATTTCCCTGTATTTCTTTGTGCTTGTCTTCTGCGGAATGATAGGCTATTTGGCTCATTTCGTGGCGACCAACGAGCAGGAGCTCATCAATAACAGCTATAATTCCAGACAGGAGATACTGCTGTCCCGCAATTACCGGGGAGATATCTATTCCAGGGACGGGGAGGTGCTGGCGCATACAGTCCTCGTCGATTCCGAGCAGAACGAAGAGAGAGAGTATCCCTTTCAGAATCTGTTTTCCCATATTGTGGGTTACTCCGCAAATGGAAGAATGGGCGTGGAGGCACTGGCGAATTATTATCTGATTAATACGAATACCTCCATCAGCAACAAGGTGGCCAACGACATGGCGGGAGTGAAGAATCCCGGTGATGACGTCTACACCACACTGGATGTACAGATACAGCAAATCGCGGATGAACAGCTCAGCATCTATAAGGGAGCCATTGTAGTGACCGAGGTGAAAACCGGCAAAATTCTGGCCATGGTATCCCATCCGGATTTCGACCCCAATGAGATTGAAGACATATGGGACGACCTGATAGATAACGATTCCAGCTCCATTCTGGTGAACCGTGCCACACAGGGCATCTATCCTCCCGGCTCCACCTTCAAAATCATCACCGCATTGGAATACATCCGTGAGAACCCGGATACCTATGACAATTACAGCTTCCAATGCAACGGCTATTATAAGCAGGGGGACAGCAGAATTAACTGCTATCACGGCTCCAACCATGGTGCCGTAGGCTTTGAGCGCTCCTTCGCCAAATCCTGCAATGCCTCCTTTGCCAATATCGGCATGGGCCTGGACAGGGAAGCCTTCTCTGAGACCTTGCAGAATTTACTGTTCGGAGAGGAGCTGCCCCTTACCCTAAGCTGCGCCACCAGTTCTGTCCATATAGAAGAAAGCATGACTACGGATGAGATGATGCAGACCTCCATCGGACAGGGCAAAACCCAGATTACCCCCATCCACTTAAATATGATTACCGGTGCCATCGCTAACGGCGGAACCATGATGAAGCCCTATGTCATCGAGCGCGTGGAAAATGATGAGGGGAAAATCGTCAAAGCCTTTAAGCCAAATGCCTACGGCCGGGTAATGAGCGATGAGGAAGCTCAGATACTAAAGCAGCTGATGACTTCCGTGGTGGAGAACGGTACCGCCTCCAAGCTGAAGGGCTTGTCCTATACCGCTGCAGGCAAAACCGGCTCCGCAGAGTACAATAATGTCAAGGGAGACAGTCACGCCTGGTTCACCGGCTTTGCTCCTGCGGAGGACCCTGAGGTCTGTGTCACGATTATTGTAGAGGGCGCAGGAAGCGGCGGCGATTATGCGGTTCCCATTGCCAGAAGACTCTTTGACACCTACTTCAACGAAAAAAACATAAGGGAATAAAACATAAGAATTCTCCAATTATTACTTTACGAACTCATCAAATAGTAGTAGAATAAAAGTAAGATTTTGTATTAACAATCATTCATCAAACAGATGATTTCATATATCCAAAAAGGAGAACAGACTATGAAGAAAAGAATACTCAGCATTGCAGTATCTCTATGTACAGTACTCAGCTTATTTCCGGTATCGGCATATGCAGAAGAATTCCATACACCGGAGCCTCTTTACAGTAATGTGGGAGAGAGTGTATCCGGAAATGAAAG
>CAZPRB010000032.1:0-20267 GCA_964588645.1 uncultured Acetatifactor sp.
CAACCAAGGAAGGTATCAATGCAGCTATGAAGGCAGCAGCTACCGAGTCCTTCGGTTACAACACAGATGAAATCGTATCCTCCGATATCGTAGGAAGCACCTTCGGTTCCATCTTCGATGCAACTCAGACCATGGTTGCTCCTATGGGAGATGGCAAGACTCAGGTACAGGTTGTTGCTTGGTATGACAACGAGAACAGCTATACCTCTCAGATGGTTCGTACAATCAAGTATTTAGCTGAGTTGAACTAGTCAAAACCATAATTGACCTATATGGGTCCGGTCTTTGGGACCGGACCCTTTTGTAATTACCAAGGAAATCCAAAACAATAAAAAGGAGATTATAGAGATGGGTTTGAATAAGAAATCTGTTGATGATATCAATGCAAAGGGCAAGAGAGTCCTTGTGAGATGTGACTTTAACGTGCCTTTAAAGAACGGTGAGATTACGGATGAGACCCGTATTGTGGCTGCACTGCCTACCATTCAGAAGCTGTTAAACGACGGCGGTAAGGTAATTCTTTGCTCCCACCTGGGCAAGGTAAAGAATGGTCCCAACGAGGGTGAATCCCTTGCACCCGTTGCAAAGAGACTGTCCGAGAAGCTTGGCAAGGAGGTTGTATTCGTAGCAGATTACAACGTAACCGGAGAAGCAGCTACCAAGGCTGTAGAGGCTATGAAGGAGGGCGACGTAGTTCTGCTTCAGAATACCCGTTTCCGCGGCGCAGAGGAGACTAAGAACGGGGAGACCTTCAGCAAGGAGCTTGCAGACCTTGCAGACATCTATGTATGTGATGCCTTCGGTTCCTCCCACAGAGCACATGCCTCTGTTGCAGGGGTTACCAAGTTCATCTCCGCAAAGGGCGGCGAGAATGTAGTTGGTTACTTAATGCAGAAGGAAATCGACTTCCTCGGCAATGCTGTTGAGAATCCCGTAAGACCTTTCGTAGCAATCCTGGGCGGTGCTAAGGTTGCTGATAAGCTGAATGTTATTTCCAATTTGCTTGAGAAGTGTGATACCCTCATCATCGGCGGCGGTATGGCTTACACCTTCCTGAAGGCGCAGGGCTATGAGATTGGTAAGTCCCTGGTAGATAACGAGAAGCTTGATTACTGTAAAGAGATGATGGATAAGGCTGAGAAGCTTGGCAAGAAATTACTTCTTCCTGTTGATGCTGTCACCATCGCAGATTTCCCCAATCCTATCGACGCACCTGTCGAGGTTGAGGTATGTGATGTTGCAGATATGCCTGCAGACAGAGAGGGCTGTGATATCGGACCTAAGACCGCTGCAATGTATGCAGAAGCAGTTCAGAGCGCTAAGACTGTTGTTTGGAACGGACCTATGGGTGTATTTGAGAACCCCACTCTTGCAGCAGGTACCATCGCAGTTGCAAAAGCACTGGCAGAGACAGAAGCTACTACCATTATCGGTGGTGGTGATTCCGCAGCTGCAGTGAACCAGCTGGGCTTCGGTGATAAGATGAGCCACATTTCCACCGGTGGCGGTGCTTCCCTTGAATTCCTTGAGGGCAAGGTACTTCCCGGTGTAGATGCAGCGGACGAAAAGTAGGATATTTTTACAGAAAAGAGGATATATCAAATGGCTAGAAAGAAGATTATTGCCGGCAACTGGAAGATGAATATGACGCCCAGCCAGGCAGTAGAGCTTGTAAATACCTTGAAGCCCCTGGTAGGAAATGAGGAAGTAGACGTAGTTTTCTGCGTACCTGCAATCGACATCATCCCTGCTATGGAAGCTGCAAAGGGAACCAATATCAATATTGGTGCAGAGAATATGTATTTTGAGGAGAAGGGTGCTTTCACCGGTGAGATTTCTCCTGATATGCTTACTGATGTAGGTGTTAAGTATGTTATCATCGGTCACTCTGAGAGAAGAGAGTACTTCGCAGAGACAGATGAGACCGTTAATAAGAAGGTTCTGAAGGCATTTGAACACGGTATCACTCCCATTATCTGCTGCGGTGAGTCTCTCACCCAGAGAGAGCAGGGTGTGACCATCGATTTTATCCGTCAGCAGATTAAGATTGCTTTCTTAAATGTATCTGCTGAGCAGGCGGCTACCGCTGTTATCGCATACGAGCCTATCTGGGCTATCGGAACCGGTAAGGTGGCAACGACCGAGCAGGCTCAGGAGGTATGTAAGGCAATCCGTGAGTGTATCGCAGAGATTTATGATGATGCTACCGCAGCTGCTATCCGTATCCAGTACGGCGGCTCCGTATCCGCATCCAGTGCTCCGGAATTGTTTGCACAGGCAGACATCGACGGCGGTCTGGTAGGCGGCGCATCCTTAAAGGCTGATTTCGGTCAGATTGTTTGCTACAATAAGTAATTACCTGATTGGTAGAAAGCTTCGGTGTAATCCTTACACCGGAGCTTTTTTTGACAACAAAAAAACACCTGCATGACGGTACAGGTGTTTCATGTACATAATATTTAATGAAATTAAGCCATCTCGTTAACAGCCTTGCTGATACGGGAAACCTTTCTTGCTGCATTGTTCTTGTGGTAAATACCTTTGGTAGCAGCCATCTCGATGGTCTTAGTAGCAGCCTGAAGCTCTGCAGCTGCAGCAGCCTTGTCACCGGTCTCGATTGCAGCATATACCTTCTTAATAGCAGTCTTAACACCGGATTTGATAGCTTTATTTCTCTCAGTCTTAGTGCGGGTTACTAAAATTCTCTTTTTAGCAGATTTAATGTTAGCCAAGTCGTACACCTCCATTTGTATACATAGATTATTTACTCGAAAATGTTTCACTTTAGCCAGACACGGAGGACTAATGTAAACATACTGTTACAGTTTAGTAAAGATTTGACTATTTGTCAATACATATTTTCTTATTTTCTGCAAAAACTTGTATATAATTTCATTAGATTTCATTTTAATCGGGAGGGAACAATATGTCAAGTTATCAGGTGAGAACTGATTTGGCGTTGGAGGCAAGGGAATCTGTTACGGAGGCGGACAGTGAGCTTCACGGTGTGCGGGTGGAGGAGTATTATCGGGAGAAGGAGGATATCAGAGTTACCAAGGTTATGATTGATACCAGAAATGCCGCAAGGATGATGGGAAAGCCCGTGGGAATCTATGTGACCATGGAGGCACCGGCCCTTGTGGAGCCGGATGAGGATTACCACAGGGAGATTTCCGATTGCCTTGCGGAGGAGCTTTTGTCCCTGATACCCAATTCCGAGAGGGAACAGTCCATCCTTGTTGTGGGGCTGGGCAACCGGGAGGTGACTGCGGATGCGCTGGGACCTCAGGTGGTGGACAATCTGTTCATTACAAGGCATGTGGTCAGGGAGTACGGAAAGGCAGCCTATAACTGCAGACGCATGAATTTGGTCAGCAGTATAGAGCCCGGTGTGATGGCAAAGACCGGAATGGAGACGGCGGAAATCATCAAGGGGGTGATTGGTGAGACCTCACCTGATGTACTGGTGGTAGTGGATGCGCTGGCGGCGCGCAGCACCAAAAGATTAAACCGCACCATTCAGATTACCAACACCGGTATCCAGCCGGGCTCCGGCGTGGGGAACCACAGAAATGCTTTGACGATGGAAAGTCTTGGTATCCCTGTCATTGCCATAGGTGTGCCTACCGTGGTGGATGCAGCAACCATAGTGGGAGATGCACTGGAGAAGCTGCTGAAGGATGATGCGGAGTTTGACAGGGTGAAATATATGGGGCAGTACAGAAATGCTTTCGCGGATCTGAACAATATGTATATGACAGGAAAGGATATTGATGCGGTGGTCAAGAGAGTGAGCTTCACGGTGTCAGAGGGCATCAATATGGCGTTGGAGAGGGGGATGGAATAGCTTTTCCTTCCTCGGCATATATTGTAAACGACCTGTGACGATTCAATGGAATCGCATCCGAGGAAGGGAAGTGCTTGAACGTAAAAAGAAGGAGCGCGGTCAGTCCTAACCGATTCATGGTGAGTCTGGCCGCTTTATTGATTATAATATTATCTGTGAGAAGCAGCCTGCAGGAGACGGATTCCTCCTTCGGGGAGGCGATAAAGCAGGGTGCGGCACGGGAATTTGGACAGGACCTGCTCCGGAGCTATGTGCCGGTCATCGCTTTCGCACAGCAGGGAGAGCGGGAGAGAAGCCGGGTTGCGGAAAAACAGCTTGCGGAGCTGATGCCTCTGTACGGATATGTGAAGGAGGTTGCGGACACAGAAGGGTCTGAAACGGAGGCACTGCGGGGAGCGTCAACGGAGGAATTACCGACGGAGAAGCTTTCGGCGGAGGAGGCTTCCTTGGAGGAGCTTCTGCGACAGGAGAATCATGCGGCGCTCTCCAGGCTGGCTGCGGAAGAGGAAGCACGGCTGCAGCAGGAGGGAGCGTTGCAGGAGGGAGTATTACAGGACGGGATGCAGACGGAAGGTGTGCCGCTGACTCCGGATTTTGTGCCCCATGAAATACAGAATGCCGTTGATTTGCAGGCTTTGAACAGCTATGAGAAGCTGGTGGGAGCGTTTTATACCATAGACGGGAATACTATGGCAGGCAGCGACCAGCTGAATGTGGAGAGCCTGCTGGGGAAGGATTTGCGGATATCCAAGGAGGAAGAGGGTCCGCAGATATTGATTTACCACACCCATTCCCAGGAGAGCTTTGCGGATTCGGTGCAGGAGGGAGCGTTGCAGGAGGGAGTATTACAGGACGGGATGCAGACGGAAGGTGTGCCGCTGACTCCGGATTTTGTGCCCCATGAAATACAGAATGCCGTTGATTTGCAGGCTTTGAACAGCTATGAGAAGCTGGTGGGAGCGTTTTATACCATAGACGGGAATACTATGGCAGGCAGCGACCAGCTGAATGTGGAGAGCCTGCTGGGGAAGGATTTGCGGATATCCAAGGAGGAAGAGGGTCCGCAGATATTGATTTACCACACCCATTCCCAGGAGAGCTTTGCGGATTCGGTGCCTGGGGAGGCGAGCACTACCATCATGGGCGTCGGGGATAGACTGAGTGAAATTTTGACCAACCGGTACGGCTATCAGGTTCTGCATCATATGGGACAGTATGATGTGGATTCCAGAGATGATGCTTATGCGAAATCCCTTCCGGATATTGAGAGAGTGCTGGCGGAAAATCCCTCCATACAGGTGGTGATTGACTTACATAGGGATTCCATGCCGGAGGAGACGAAGCTGGTGATGGATTTGGACGGAAGACCCACCGCACGTTTTATGTTTTTTAACGGTCTGAGCAGAACGAAGAAGACCGGAAATATTTCCTACCTATATAATGAGTATCAGGAGGACAATCTGGCATTTTCGTTTCAGATGCAGCTTAAGGCTATGGAGTGCTATCCGGGGCTTACCCGCAAAATATATCTGAAGGGCTACAGATATAATATGCATCTGCGACCCAGAACCACGTTGATTGAGCTGGGCGCACAGAATAATACGCTGGAGGAGGCATTGAACGCCTGTGAGCCGCTGGCACATATTCTGGATATGGTCTTGTCGGGAACCTAAAATTCTGCTACAATATTTCAGGTAATCATTTCGTAATATAGCAGATAGAGAGGAAATATAAATGGCATCTGTTGACCAGAGTAAAATCCGCAACTTTTGTATTGTTGCTCACATTGACCACGGCAAATCAACCCTTGCAGACAGAATTATTGAACACACAGGTCTGTTGACCAGCAGAGAGATGCAGGCACAGGTTTTGGATAATATGGATTTGGAGAGAGAACGAGGCATTACCATCAAGGCACAGTCGGTGCGGACCGTTTATCGTGCGAAGGATGGGGAGGAGTATGTGTTTAACCTGATAGATACGCCGGGACACGTGGATTTCAATTATGAGGTGAGCCGTTCTCTGGCTGCCTGCGACGGAGCGATTCTGGTTGTGGATGCAGCACAGGGCATTGAGGCGCAGACCCTTGCCAATGTATATCTTGCCCTGGACCATAATCTGGATGTCTTTCCTGTCATCAATAAAATCGATTTGCCCAGTGCGGACCCGCAGAGAGTGATTGAGGAAATTGAGGATGTAATCGGCATAGAAGCGCAGGATGCTCCCTTGATTTCTGCTAAGAACGGTATCGGAATCGATGAGGTGCTGGAGCAGATAGTACAGAAGATTCCCGCGCCCAAGGGGAATCCGGAGAATCCTCTGCAGGCGTTGATTTTTGATTCTTTATATGATTCCTATAAAGGAGTGATTATTTTCTGCCGTATTATGGAGGGAACTGTGAAGAAGGGCACTACCATCCGTATGATGGCGACGGGAGCCAAGGAGGAGGTCGTGGAGGTAGGAATCTTTGGTGCAGGTCAGTTTATTCCCTGTGAGGAATTGAGTGCCGGCATGGTAGGTTATATTACCGCCTCAATCAAAAATGTGAAGGATACAGCGGTGGGCGACACCGTGACAGATTTTAACAATCCCTGTGCGGAGCCTCTTCCCGGCTACAAAAAGGTGCAGTCCATGGTGTACTGCGGTATGTATCCTGCGGACGGAGCCAAATATCCCGATTTGAGAGATGCTTTGGAGAAGCTGCAATTAAACGATGCCTCCCTGTATTATGAGCCGGAGACCTCCATCGCTTTGGGCTTTGGCTTCCGATGCGGTTTCCTGGGCTTATTGCATTTGGAGATAATACAGGAGCGATTGGAGAGGGAGTACAATCTTGATTTGGTCACCACGGCACCGGGCGTAGTGTATAAGGTGCACAAGACTAATGGAGAGGTGATAGAGCTGACGAATCCCTCCAATCTGCCGGACCCTTCTGAAATTGAGTATATGGAGGAGCCCATTGTCAGTGCAGAGATAATGGTGACCTCAGAGTATATCGGCTCCATTATGGAGCTTTGTCAGGAGAGACGCGGACGCTATCTGGGAATGGAATACATCGAAGGAACAAGAGCCCTTCTGAAATATGAGCTGCCCTTGAATGAGATTATCTATGACTTTTTCGATGCGCTAAAGTCACGCTCCAGAGGCTATGCTTCCTTTGATTATGATATCAAGGGCTACGAGCAGTCCAGCCTTGTGAAACTGGACATCCTGATTAACCGCGAGGAGGTGGATGCTCTGTCCTTTATCGTACATGCGGATTCCGCATATGAGAGAGGACGGAAGATGTGCGAGAAACTGAAGGACGAGATTCCAAGACATTTGTTTGAAATTCCCATTCAGGCAGCTGTGGGTGGCAAAATTATCGCCCGCGAGACCGTAAAAGCTATGCGTAAGGATGTGCTGGCCAAGTGCTATGGTGGGGATATCACCCGTAAGAAAAAGTTGCTTGAGAAACAGAAGGAAGGCAAGAAACGTATGCGTCAGATAGGCAACGTGGAAATCCCCCAGAAGGCGTTTATGAGTGTGCTGAAGCTGGATGATAAGAAATAACCTTCGGGTGAGTAATGGGAAGATATCAGTGGTAAATGATGAAGGAAAACAGATTAGAATTGTATTTTCATATTCCTTTTTGTGTGAAGAAGTGCCTCTATTGTGATTTTTTATCTGCGCCTGCGGATGCATCCGCGCAGGATGCTTACATGGAGGCACTTTTGCGTGAAACACGGGAACGGGCTGACGCATACAGGGCGTACACGGTGGACACTATTTTCATCGGAGGCGGGACACCCTCTGTGGTGAGAGCTGTGTGGATGGAGCGTTTGCTGGAGACTGTGAGGGAACATTTCACGGTGACAGCTAATGCCGAGATTACTATGGAAATGAATCCGGGAACCGTGGATGCCGGGAAGCTGGCAAGCTATCGGAAGGCGGGCATCAATCGCCTGAGTATCGGTCTACAGTCCGCGGATGACGGGGAATTAAAGCGTCTTGGCAGAATTCATACATGGAAGGAGTTCAGGGAGACCTATGACCTTGTCAGGCAGATGGGGTTTGCTAATATCAATGTGGATGTGATGAGTGCCCTGCCGGGACAAAGCAGGGAATCCTACGAGGCTACGTTGGAGAAGGTATTAAGACTGGTTCCCCAGCCGGAGCATATCTCGGCGTATAGTCTGATCGTGGAGGAGGGGACACCCTTTGCCGAAATGCAGGAGAGGGGGCTTCTGGAGCTGCCGAACGAGGAGAGCGAGCGATGGATGTATGAGCAGACCGGCAGGCTTCTGTCGGATTACGGCTATCGCAGATACGAGATATCCAATTATGCAAAGTCGGGATTTGCCTGCAAACATAATTGCGGCTATTGGCAGAGAAAGGATTATGTGGGCTTTGGAATCGGAGCGGCCTCTCTTGTGGATAATGTGCGATTCCGGAATGAGGACGATTATCAGGCCTATGTGGAGGATCCGTTGGGCAGAAGGTGTGAGTGGCAGGAACTTAGCGCGGAGGAGCAGATGGAGGAATTCATGTTCCTGGGGCTGCGAATGACAGCCGGAGTAAGCTTGCATAAATTCCGAGAACAATTCGGATGCGATATAGAAGAGGTCTATGGCAGTGTGATAGAGAAGAATATTGCAGACGGACTTTTGCAGTATCATGAGAGGGAAAAGACGGATGGCAGGTGGCTTTTGCTCACTCCCAGAGGAATAGATATCAGCAACTATGTCATGGCACAGTTTTTGTTTTGACAGGCACTTGCGGGTGGATTTGCACATAAACTAATGTTAAGAAAAATCCACGGAGATTGTCTTGAAAACTTTTCAAAAACCCTTGACATCGGGAGAAGAGGCAAAGTATGTCCGCCTGCTGAAACAAGGAACTTCGGAAGAAGCAAAGCAGGCGAAGGAGATTCTGGTGGAGAGAAACTTGCGTCTCGTAGCCCACATTGCGAAAAAATACCAAAACGTGGATGAAGACATGGAAGATTTGATATCTATCGGTTGTATCGGCTTGATCAAAGCGGTGGATACTTTTGACGCCGGAAGGGGACGTCTTGCCACATATGCCTGCCGTTGTATAGATAATGAATTGCTGATGCTTCTCAGGAGCAAAAGGAAGGTGGCGAAGGAGGTTTCACTTTTTGAGCCCATCGGACAGGATAAGGAAGGGAATGAAATCCATCTGATGGATGTGATGGAACAGGAGCAGCCGGATATGATAGCTGAGATGGAGCTGCGGAACAGGCGGGAGCGGTTGAACCGTCTGATGGAGCTTTGCCTGACAGACAGGGAGAAGGAGATTCTTGTCAAACGCTACGGCTTGAACGGCGCTGAGGAAGTGACGCAGAGTGAAATCGGGGAGAAACTGGGCATTTCCAGAAGCTATGTATCCAGAATCGAAAAAAAGGCGTTGCAGAAGCTGCGGGCAGGATTTGAAGATGATGACTGAATATCACAGATATTTATGCAAAAAGCACAAAGAAATCTTGTCAATTCATTATAGATAAGTTATAATTTACTAGTAAGGGCAGAGTGGAGCGCTCTGCTCTTTAATTTTACAAAAGGGGAATGACAGGGTATGCAATTTGTCAAAACGGAGGACTTGAAGATGGGGATGCGTCTGGCACGTCCCATTTATAGCCAAAAGGGTGTCCTTTTATTCGAACGGAATTCCAAGCTCACCGCCTTTGCCATCGACAGTGTGCGTAATTTCGGCTTGTTAGGGATTTATATATTGGAACCGGCGGAGCCTCTTCCACCCATGTCGGAGGAGGATGCGGAATTTGAGCGTTTTCAGACCCAGACGATTTTCGCTATCCAGAACGAGATAGAGAAAATATTAGCGAATGACAGGCATATCAGTGTTCAGACAGAGGTGCTTGCGGAGCAGATTATTAGGAAATACGGACATTTGGACGGCAAGATTAATTTCTATCAGAATCTTCGGAGCAGGGAGGACTATGTCTACAGACATTCCTTCAATGTGGCTGTGCTGTGCTCCCTGATGTGTCACACCATGAATCTGCGCAGGGATGAACAGCTGCAGACAGTCATGGCAGCCATTGTACACGATATCGGTAAGGTTCAGCTGGGCGGCGATTTTATCTGCCGTGATGACCTGACGGAGGAGGAGAACCTGAAGGTATACAATGTATTGATGGATTCGGATGATATCATTGAAAGAGCCTTCAATCCTAACGGTGCGGGTATCCGGCGTGTGTGCACGCAGGCGGCTATGATACAGAATGGGTGTGCGCCGGCGGCCTTGCAGAAATTGATTCTGGGAGCCAGAATCCTGACGGTGGCCAACAGATATGATGAACTCACGGCAATGACGGTGGGTGGTGAGACCAAATCCGAGGTTCTTGCACTGCAGGAGATGATGGAATGTCCGGAGGTCTATGACCCGCAGGTAGTGGAGGCTTTGATACAATCCGTGAATATTCTCTTCCCCGGAGTCAGTGTGGAATTGAATACGGGGGATAAGGCTTTGGTGCTTGTAGAGAATGCGGAGAACATTCTCCGTCCCATGGTATTGTGTTTCAGCGATAATACGATTTTGGATTTGTCCCTGAAATTATATCATGATATCCGGATTGTGG
The DNA here is from genome assembly GCA_964588645.1 of uncultured Acetatifactor sp. Lineage (GTDB taxonomy): Bacteria > Bacillota > Clostridia > Lachnospirales > Lachnospiraceae > Acetatifactor. The sequence goes on from CAZPRB010000032.1 coordinate 10,449, forward strand.
ATATTATGAAGACTCTTGATAACAGATATATCATGGATGAGGAATCCCTGAAAAAAGTGGGATATCATGTATAGGAGGGAACAAGATGCCTACTATAGAAGAAATATTACGGGCAGCAAAGGAAGCGGGAGCCAGTGATGTGCATATCACTGTAGGAATTCCGCCTAAGATGAGAGTAAACGGCAATCTGATTACTATGGATTACCATAAGATGATGCCGGCGGATACGCTGGATGTCCTGCTGGGTATTATGTCGGAGACCCAGAGAGAGCGCTTTGAGGAGAGAGGAGAGTACGATATGTCCTTCTCCATCCCGAATTGCGGACGCTATCGTGTGAACGCCTACAAGCAGAGAGGCTCTGTGGCTTTGGCATTCCGTCTGGTGGGGACCAAGGTGCCGTCCCCCGAGGAACTGGGGGTGCCGGATTCCGTCATTGAGCTTTATCAGCGCAAGAGAGGTCTTGTACTGGTGACGGGACCTACCGGCAGCGGTAAATCCACCACACTTGCCGCCATTATTGACAAGATTAACAATAACAGGGATGCTCATGTCATCACGCTTGAGGATCCTATCGAGTATCTGCATCAGCACAAAATGTCCATGGTCAACCAGCGTGAGATTGGATTGGATTCCGAGAATTACGCCAATGCACTCCGTGCAGCGTTGCGTGAGGACCCGGACGTGATTCTGGTAGGTGAGATGCGTGATTTTGAGACCATCAGTGTAGCCATTACAGCCGCTGAGACAGGACATCTTGTGCTGTCGACCCTGCATACCATCGGTGCTGCCAGCACGGTGGATCGTGTGATTGATGTATTCCCGCCGCACCAGCAGCAACAGATCAGGGTGCAACTTGCCAATGTGCTGGAGGCGGTTATCTCCCAGCAACTGATTCCCACCGCAGACGGAAGAGGCCGTGTGGCTGCCTTCGAGGTTATGCATGCGAACCATGCCGTGCGCAACCTGATTCGCGAAGGGAAATCCCATCAGCTTGCCAGTGTCATGCAGACCAATCGGAAGCAGGGCATGATTACCATGGATGAAGCGATTTCAAAGCTTTATTATGAGGGCAGAATTGACCGTGATATGGCGATTCAGTTTGCGCAGGATCCGGACGGTATGGAAAATAAGCTATAGACAGAATGTATATGGTATCCGGAGGAGTTCTCCTCCGGTGCCGCTATCTTATATTCGTGCAATATTCTTTTTCTTTTTTCTATTTCTATTCAAGGTTTTCCGTTGAAATTTCCCAATTCTTTTAAAAGGAGGTATTTATGTACAGTACAATTACATCAGGTGCACTTATGGGTGTACACGCTTATCTGGTCGGTGTGGAGGTGGATATCGCATCGGGATTGCCGGGCTTCTCCATGGTAGGTTCCCTGAGCGGTGAGGTCCGTGAATCCAGGGAGCGGGTTCAGGTGGCGTTGAAAAATGCAGGTCTATCCATTCCGCCCACACATATCACCATCAACCTTTCCCCGGCGGACCGGAGGAAGGAGGGGACTGCCTTTGATTTGCCCATAGCGGTAGGGGTGCTTCAGGCTATGGGGTATTTCTCCGGGGAAGCCACCCGGGATATCCTGTTTCTGGGAGAACTGGGGCTGAATGGGGAAGTCAGAAAGGCGAAGGGTGTCCTTCCCATTGTCAGGGAGGCGGCGAGAAACGGTATTCGGCAATGCATTGTCCCCAAGGAAAATGCTTTGGAGGGGGCTGTGATTCCGGGAATCATTGTGAGAGGCGTCAGTGAAATCGGCGAGCTGATGCATTTCCTGCAGGAGACACAACAAAGGCAGGAGGAGCTTCTGCCCCGGGTGACAGTGGATGCGGAAAAGCTCTTTGGAGATAAAAGGGAGGAATGTCAGTATGATTTCGCGGATGTATTAGGTCAGGAAGCTGCGAAGCGTGCCGCGGAAATCGCTGCCGCCGGCTTTCATAACCTGCTGATGACCGGACCTCCGGGAGCCGGCAAATCCATGATTGCCAAGCGGATTCCGGGAATCATGCCGGCCCTTACCTTGGAGGAAAGCCTGGAGGTAACCTCCATATACAGTGTCGCAGGACTTTTGGGACAGGAGGCGCTGGTGACCGAAAGACCCTTTCAAAGTCCTCATCATACCATTTCCTTATCCGCCTTGACAGGCGGCAATTCCGTGCCCAAGCCGGGTATCATTTCCCTGTCGCACAGGGGTGTGCTTTTTCTGGACGAGCTTCCCGAATTTCAAAGACATTTGTTGGACAGTATGCGTCAGCCTCTGGAGGAGAAGCAGGTACATATTGCCAGAGCAAACGGCAATGTGACATATCCTGCGGATTTCATGCTGGTATGTGCCATGAATCCCTGTCCCTGCGGGTACTATCCCAATCTGAACAAATGCAGGTGTACGCAGGCTCAAGTGCAGAGATATATGGGCAAGGTGTCCGGTCCGATTCTGGACCGCATTGATTTGTGTGTGGAGCTACAGCCGTTGGGAATTACGCATCTGCACTCCGGAAAAAGTAGTGAGAGCAGCTCGGTGATACGGGAGAGAGTCATGCAGGCAAGAGAGCGTCAGGAACTACGTTTCAGGGGAACGGACAGGAGGTTTAACGGAGATATGGATGCTACGGACATGGAAAGATACTGCAGGTTGGGGCAGGAAGAAAAGAGATATATGGAAAAGCTGTTTACCTCCCTTCAGCTGAGTGCAAGGGGCTATCACAGGGTGTTAAAGGTGGCGCGCACGATTGCGGATTTGGCCGGCGAACAGGATATCGGAGCGGAACATTTGCTGGAGGCGGCGTGCTTCCGGCCGACACAGGAATTATGGGGAGTGTGATTTATGACGGAGAGACATTATGCATATTGGCTCTGCAATCTGCCGGGCGTGGGCAACAGAGCCATCACGAGACTTTTGGAGGCCTGCGGGGGAACCGCGGAGGGAGTCTACCATGCATCGGAGGAGATATGGAAAAGGGTATTGCATGAGAAGCAGCTGGAGCGGATGAAGCAGCTGACGGCAGCGTGGGAGCCGGAGAGGGAGTTTGAGAAACTGAAGCAGCAGGGGATTGGCTTCCTGCTTAGGGAGGACCGGGAATATCCCGCGCGTCTGAGAAATATTCCGGATGCACCCTACGGGCTTTTCTATCAGGGAAGTCTGCCTGCTGAGGATAAGCTGTCGGTAGCCATTATCGGGGCAAGGGATTGCTCCGCATACGGAAGCTATGTGGCAGCGGAGCTGGGCAGCTATCTGGGCAAACGGGACGTGCAGGTTGTAAGCGGAATGGCAAGGGGAATTGACGGCATCAGTCAGGAGGCGACTCTTGCCGCCGGCGGCAGATCCTTCGGTGTGCTCGGATGCGGTGTGGATGTGTGTTATCCGGCGCAGAACAGGAGCCTTTATGATAAACTTCGGAAGCAGGGTGGTATTCTGTCCACGCACCCACCGGGAACCCCTGCAAGGTCCCAGCATTTTCCGCCGAGAAACCGTATTGTCAGCGGATTGGCTGATGCTGTGGTGGTGATTGAAGCAAGGAATCAAAGCGGAACCCTGATTACCGTGGATATGGCATTGGAACAGGGGAAGGAGGTCTATGTGGTTCCGGGAAGAATTACGGATCGCCTCAGTGATGGGTGCAACAGCCTGTTGAGACAGGGAGCCGGGGTGATTGTGTCTCCGGAGGTCTTCTATGAGGAACTTTTGGGGATGCAAAAGCCTTTTGCAGAACCGAAGGAAGAGGGTAGGAAAGTCCGGGAGAAGGCGGACAAGTGCTTGGAGCAGCCCCAAACTGGGCGTATCCGTGCACTTCCGCCGGAGCTTGCGGCAGTGTATGAAGCGCTTGACCTCTATCCAAGCTCCGTCGAGGAAATCACGGACAGACTACCTTCGTCTTACCGGCTCCTTCCGGTCAACACTCTTCTGATGAGGCTGTGCATGGAAAATCTGGCGATGCAAGTAAGCCCCGGTCATTTCTGCCGAAAAGAGTATACTTTTTGATGGGAATCAGCTATAATGAAAGCATATTGTTTGCACACGGGAAGGTGCAATGAGTAAGGAGACAGAAGCATGAGTAATACAACGTTCAGGGAGCATACGAAGACGATTCAGATAGGAGACAGGGTCATCGGAGGCGGGAATCCGGTTCTGATACAGTCTATGACGAATACAAGGACGGAGAATGTGGAGGAGACAGTGGCACAGATTCTGCGTCTGGAGGCTGCAGGCTGTGAAATCATCCGCTGTACCGTACCCACCCTTGAAGCGGCAAGGGCTGTCCGGGAGATTAAGAAGCAGATTCATATTCCTCTGGTGGCAGATATTCATTTTGATTACAAAATGGCCATTGCAGCTATGGAGAACGGTGCAGATAAGATTCGTATCAATCCGGGCAATATCGGCGATACTGAGAAGGTGAAGGCGGTTGTGGATGTGGCTAAGGAGCGCAACATCCCCATCCGTGTCGGAGTCAACAGCGGTTCTCTGGAGAAAAATCTTGTGGAGAAATACAACGGTGTCACCGCTGAGGGAATTGTGGAGAGTGCATTGGATAAGGTCAGAAGCATAGAGGAGCTGGGGTATGATAATCTGGTCATCAGCATCAAGTCCTCCGATGTGTTGATGTGTGTGAAGGCTCATGAACTGTTGGCCGGAAGGACAGATTATCCCCTGCATGTGGGAATCACGGAATCCGGCACTGTGCAAAGCGGTAATATCAAATCGGCCATCGGTCTTGGCCTGATTCTGAGTCAGGGCATTGGCGATACCATCCGTGTGTCCCTCACGGGAGACCCGGTGGAGGAGATTAAGTCTGCAAAGCTGATTCTCCGTACTCTGGGTCTGAGAAAGGGCGGCATAGAGGTGGTATCCTGTCCCACCTGCGGAAGGACGCAGATTGATTTGATTGGTCTGGCTACCAGAGTGGAGAAGCTTGTGGAGGACTATCCGCTGGATATCAAGGTGGCTGTGATGGGCTGCGTGGTCAACGGACCGGGAGAGGCGAAGGAAGCCGATCTGGGAATCGCCGGCGGTATCGGAGAGGGCCTTTTAATCAAGAAAGGTCAGATTATACGCAAGGTACCGGAGGAGCAGCTGTTAAATGTATTGAAGGAAGAGTTGGATAATTGGCAATGAAACCTTTTTTTGAAGTATTTCCAACCTTAAAACTACATAAGACGATTCATGATATTATGGAACAGACCTTTGTGGAGAAGGTATCTGCCACCAGTAGGAAGGACTATCTGCGCATCTACATCCACAGTACCAGACTGATCGCCAAGAGTGATATATGGGATACTGAGAGGGAGATTAAGAAGCAGTTGTTTCCCAATGCAAATATTATCATCAAGATTTATGAACACTTTGAACTGTCGGCTCAGTATACACCTGAGAAATTAATGGATCTCTACAGGGACAGTATTCTGGCGGAGTTAAGAGAATACAGCCATATAGAGTATAATGCATTTAAGACGGCAGAGCTCTCCTATCCGGAGAACGGCAGAATCCTTCTTACGGTGGAGGACACTGTGCTGAACAGAAGTAAGGAGGAGGAGCTCCTGCGGGTTCTGGAGAAAATTCTTGTGGAGAGATGCGGCTTCTCCGTGCAGCTTGCGGTGCAGTATAAGGAGGCGCAGAACGGCAAATACGAGGAGGATGAGGCCTTAAAGCTTCAGATGAAGGTGGCTGAAATCTATCATCGTGTGAAGGGAACGGAGAACCCCGGAGAAGGAATTGCTGCAGAGAGTGCCGAAGGACAGAGCGCAAATGGAAAGGCTGCACCGGGGCAGACACGGGAGAGCGGAAAGGCTACACCGGCAGCAGGAGGCTTCCCAAAGAAATTCAACGGGAAGACAGAATTCCGCCGTGGAGGGGATGCCTTCCGCGGAGTGAAGCGTTCCGACAATCCGGATGTTATTTATGGAAGGGATTTTGAGGAAGAAGCCATGAAGCTGGAGGAGCTTATCGGCGAGGTGGGCGAGGTCGTCGTACGCGGTAAGATTCTTAAGCTGGAGTCCCGGGAAATTAAAAATGAGAAGACCATTATCATGTTCGATATCACGGATTTCACGGATACCATGAGAGTGAAGCTGTTTGCCAGAAATGAGCAGGTAAAGGAGATAACAGGGGGCTTGAAGGAAGGGAACTTCGTGAAGGTAAAGGGAATCTGTATGATGGATAACTTTGACCACGAGCTTTCCATCGGCTCCGTGAACGGAATCAAAAGGATTCCTGATTTCACCACGGTGCGTATGGACACCGCACCCCATAAGAGAGTGGAACTGCACTGTCACACTAAAATGAGTGATATGGATGGTGTGTCAGAGGCAAAGGATATCGTGAAACGGGCGTATAAATGGGGGCATAGAGCTATTGCTATCACGGACCACGGTGTGGTACAGGGCTTCACCGACGCCAACCATGTGTGGGATGATTTGTGGAAGGAAGAGAAGGCAAAGCGACAGGCAGGGGGCGATGAGAATCCGGATAAGCAGGATTTCTTTAAGATTCTCTACGGCGTGGAAGCATATCTGGTGGATGATTTAAAGGAAATTGTCACTGGTGACAGGGGTCAGGATTTGCAGGAGGATTTTGTGGTGTTCGACATCGAGACCACAGGCTTTTCACCGGTTCATAACCGCATGATAGAGATTGGTGCGGTAAAGGTCAGCGGGGGGGAGATTGTGGACAGATATTCCACCTTTGTGAACCCTGAGGTACCCATTCCCTTTGAGATTGAGAGACTTACCGGCATCAGTGATGACATGGTGGTGGATGCCGACAGGATTGAAGATATTCTGCCCGGCTTTCTGCGGTTTTGTGAGGGCTGTGTGATGGTCGCCCACAATGCGAGCTTTGACATGAGCTTCCTGATAGAGAATTGCAGAAGAGGGGGCTACCCTTCTGAATTTACCTATGTGGATACGGTGGGTATCGCCAGAGTGCTTCTGCCCAATCAGGCAAAGCATACGTTGGATGCTGTGGCAAAGACGCTGGGTGTTTCTCTGGAAAATCATCACCGTGCCGTAGATGATGCGGAGGCTACGGCTCATATTTTTGTGAAATTTATCCGGATGCTGGAGGCGGATGACATCCATACCCTGGCGCAGGTCAATGCCCTGGGGGTGACCAGCGTGGAGGCGGTGCGGAAGCTGCCTTCCTATCATGCGATTATTCTGGCGAAGAACGATATGGGACGAATCAATCTCTACAGACTGGTTTCGGAGTCCCATCTTACCTATTATAATAAGAGACCTAAAATACCCAAAAGTCTCATTATGAAATACAGGGAGGGACTGATACTGGGAAGCGCCTGTGAGGCCGGAGAACTGTACAGGGCATTGCTGGACGGTCAGTCGGATGCGCAGATTGCAAGGCTGGTGAATTTCTATGATTATCTGGAAATTCAGCCCTGCGGTAACAATAAGTTTATGATTGCATCCGAGAAGGTGAGAAATATCAACTCCCTGGAGGATATTCAGGATATGAACCGAAGGGTGGTGGCGCTGGGAGAGCAGTTCCACAAGCCTGTGGTTGCTACCTGCGATGTACATTTTCTGGATCCGGAGGATGAGATTTACCGGCGTATCATTATGGCTGGGAAGGGTTTTACGGATGCGGATGAGCAGGCTCCCCTGTTTTTACATACCACGGAGGAGATGCTGGAGGAATTTGCTTATCTGGGCAGTGATAAGGCAAGGGAGGTGGTCATTACCAACACCAATATGATTGCGGATATGATAGAGACCATCGCTCCCGTCCGCCCTGACAAATGTGCGCCTGTCATTGAGGACAGTGACAAGACGCTGACAGATATCTGTTATAACAGGGCGCATGAGATTTATGGTCCCGACCTTCCGGATATCGTGGAGAAGAGATTGCAGAAGGAATTGCACTCCATTATCTCCAACGGCTTTGCCGTGATGTATATCATAGCTCAGAAGCTGGTGTGGAAATCCGTGGAGGACGGTTATCTGGTGGGCTCCCGTGGCTCCGTGGGAAGCTCCTTTGTGGCCACCATGTCCGGAATCACGGAGGTGAATCCGCTGGCACCCCATTACTATTGCAGTAAGTGTCATTATGTGGACTTTGACAGTGAGCAGGTAAGGCATTATGCGGACATTGGTGCTGCCGGAATCGATATGCCGGACAGCAATTGTCCTGTCTGCGGTGAATTATTGCACAAGGATGGCTTTGATATTCCCTTTGAGACCTTCCTGGGCTTCAAGGGAGATAAGGAGCCTGATATTGACTTGAACTTCTCGGGAGAGTATCAGTCCAAGGCTCATAAGTATACGGAGGTAATCTTCGGAGCGGGACAAACCTTCCGTGCCGGCACAATCGGTACGCTTGCGGACAAGACGGCCTACGGTTATGTGAAGAATTATTACGAGGAGAGAGGTGTCCATAAACGTTCCGCTGAGGTGGAGCGCATCGCTCTGGGATGTACGGGTATCCGCCGCAGCACCGGACAGCATCCCGGCGGTATTGTAGTACTGCCACTGGGTCAGGATATCAATTCCTTTACACCGGTGCAGCATCCGGCAAACGATATGACCACGGATACCATAACCACCCATTTCGATTATCACTCTATCGACCATAATCTGCTGAAACTGGATATTCTGGGTCACGATGATCCTACCATGATTCGTATGCTTCAGGATTTGACGGGTCTGGATCCGGTAACTATTCCCTTGGATGATAAGGGAGTTATGTCCCTGTTCCAGAATACGGATGCTCTGGGCATCACGCCCGAGCAAATCGGAGGCACCAAGCTGGGAGCGCTGGGGATTCCCGAGTTCGGAACGGATTTCGCCATGCAGATGGTCATTGATGTAAAGCCCCGGACATTTTCTGATTTGGTGCGTATCGCCGGTCTGTCCCACGGTACGGATGTATGGCTGGGAAATGCACAGACTTTGATTCAGGAGGGGAAGGCCACGATTTCCACCGCAATCTGTACTCGAGACGATATCATGACCTATCTGATCCGTATGGGTGTGGAGGCGGATGCCTCCTTCAAAATCATGGAGGCGGTCAGAAAGGGCGTAGTTGCAAAGGGGAAGAGCGACAAATGGCCTGAGTGGAAGGAGGATATGCTGGCACACGGGGTCCCGGACTGGTATGTCTGGTCCTGTGAGAAAATTAAGTATATGTTCCCCAAGGCGCATGCAGTAGCCTATGTAATGATGGCGTGGAGAATCGCATATTGTAAGATTAACTATCCGCTGGCTTATTACGCCGCCTTTTTCAGTATCCGAGCAAAGGCGTTTTCTTATGAAATCATGTGTCAGGGACAAAAGCATCTGGAGGGAATTATGGCGGATTATAAAAAGCGGTCGGATACCCTGTCGAACAAGGAGAAGGATGCGTTGGGAGATATGCGTATTGTTCAGGAAATGTACGCCAGAGGATATGAGTTTGAACCCATTGACATTTTCTGTGCCAAGTCCAGAGTCTTCCAGATTGTGAATGGGAAGCTGATGCCCTCCCTGAGCAGCATTGACGGTCTGGGAGAGAAGGCGGCAGATGCTATTGTGGAGGCTGCGAAGGACGGTCCCTTCCTTTCAAAAGATGATTTCAGACAGCGCACCAAGGTCTCCAAAACGGTGATTGACCTGATGGATTCACTGGGACTTTTGGGAAATCTGCCCGAGTCAAATCAGATTAGTCTGTTTGATTTTGTGTAATTGTAAAAAAAATTAAAAAATTCAAAAAAAAGCTTGCTTTTTGAGAAGAGATATATTACTATAATCAAGTGTCGCGGCGCGAGAAGTGCTGAGCACTTGATAAGGCTGATTGGTCAAGCGGTTAAGACGCCGCCCTCTCACGGCGGAAACA
>CAZPRB010000033.1:0-19808 GCA_964588645.1 uncultured Acetatifactor sp.
AAATTTGTAGGAATTTTTCATACAATATGTGCAGAAGATTGTACTAAAGAATACGCCAAAGAATATTCCAAAAATTATGCTAAAAATTATGCTAAAGAGTATTTCAACGATTATGCCGAAGATTATGCTGAACAGAAAAGCGCACGGAGCTATTGCCCCGTGCGCTGCATATTATCCTTATTTCTGTACAAGATGTACAGCGAAACCGCCGATTTCCTCTTTCAGGTAGATTGCCTTCAGAGTACCCTTTGCGTCTCTCTTCTCAGTGGTTGCATCGAACTCTACACCGAGCACGGAGCTTAAGTAGTTCATTGCTCTCTCGATATAGTTGGTTCTGATTGCAATGTGACCATATTTGCCCAGGTTAGGAGTTTTCATTACTTCAATCTCGTTAGATACGAAGATGGAGCTGTTTCCTACCTTCACAGGCTTGCCGAAGATAAAGCCGAAGCGGTTAGCTGCCTTTGAAGCTTCTTCCTCGTTCTCTGCGTTGATGCCTACATGACCCAACTCAAAGCCAAGCATTGTCTGAACAGCCTCTCTGGTCAACTGCTCAATCTTGTCCCACTCACCGGCATTAATTAATTCACCGGGAACCATCCAGGAACCACCGCATGCGATAATCTTGTTGAAATCCAGATAGGATGTCAGATTCTTCGCATTGATACCACCGGTGGGCATGAATTTCATATTTACATAAGGAGCTGCCATTGCTTTAATCTTAGCCAATCCGCCGGATTGCTCTGCGGGGAAGAATTTCACTACATCCAAGCCAAGCTCAATTGCCTGCTCGATATCGCTGGGGCTGGAGGTACCGGGAGTGATAGGGATATTCTTCTCGATACAATATTTAACAGTATTGGGATTCAAGCCGGGACTTACGATAAATTTCGCACCTGCCTCCACAGCTGCATCAACCTGTGCTGCATTCAACACGGTACCTGCACCTACGCACATGTTGGGGAAATTGTCCGTCATGATTTTGATTGCTTCTGCTGCCGCATCTGTACGGAAGGTAACCTCTGCACAGGGAAGTCCTCCGGCGCAAAGAGCCTTTGCCAAAGGAAGTGCATCCTCTGCCCTGTCAATTTTCACAACAGGAACAATACCAATTTTGCTAATCTGTTCTAAAACTGCGTTCATCTTACTACTCCTTTTTCATAATACCTATCGTTATTAGTAAAGTCTACATAACATTACATTATCAGTATGGAACATTTTTTTCATTTAATCAATAGACAAATATCGGTTGTTTTGGTTTTTTTTTCGTACAAACCGATTCCATCTCATTCATACCCGAATGAGGAGCATCATATATTAACAAAGACAGCTTACGCAAAGGAATCCTCGTATGAAAATTGCCATCTTTGGTCGCAAAAAGGACACCGGGAATTACGAGCGCTTCATCTCCTCTGTGGGATGTACGCCCGTGTCCACCCTAAACAGGAATCAACTTCCCTCCTGTGATGCCCTGCTTCTCCCCGGCGGAGGCGACATCACCCCTGCTTTTTTCGGGGAACGCAATGCCGGCTCCCGCCACATTGACACTGAGCTCGATATCCTGCAGCTACAGGCACTTGATTACGCCATCGCACAATCCATGCCCGTTCTGGGAATCTGTAAGGGTATGCAGCTTATCAATGTTGCCTTAGGCGGCACCCTGATACAGGACCTGCCTACCGCCCAAATCCACCAATATCAAGGTAAGGATCAATATCACATCACGGAGCTTCTGCCGGACTCCTGTCTTTCCGGGATGCTTGGAAGCACTGCAATGGTAAACAGCGCACATCATCAGGGGATAGGACGAGCGGGAAGCTCTCTTACAGCCATTCAATGGTGCCCTACGGACAACTGCGTGGAAGCAATTGTCCACGAAAGCTTGCCCATACTGGGGCTGCAATGGCACCCGGAACGCTTGGAGCCTGAGCAGACTACTCTTCAGGGTTCTTTGGTATGGTCTTCTTTTCTTTCCCTGTTTTCCGCCTTCTGAGGCCGGTCTTTCCGGGAAATCCGGCAATAACCTCCTCCTTCACACGGATTTTGGTAATCTCAAACAGTGCTTTCACCGTCTCCTTCAGCATTTTTTCCGTCTGTCCGTCCACCTCCTTCAATGCAGACAATACCTTATTCATACTTTTTTTCCAGTCTGCAGTGAAGTCAATCAGGCTTTCTGCCTCCGAGGCAGACACCACCTGATACAGCGTATCCACAAAGGTTTTCAGCCGCTTTTCGTCCAAGGATAGAATCCACTCGTTGAGTGCTCCGTCCATAAGAAGCCGGCTCTCATAGATGCCGTCTACCTCCTGAAATTTGCCATCCTCCACAATCCAGGTATAGGGATTGTGCTGCGCCAGTCCAAAGGTCTTGCTCTCCACTACCTTGTAATGGATATCACGCTCAAACAACATCCCAACCAGCGACGAATGAGGCAATATTTTCACCACCCTGTCCGCAATCTCGTTGTACCTGCACACATCCAGCACCTCCGGTCGAAAGCCGGGTCCATCCATGCTATAGATTTTGATGATTCTCTCCTGTATCTTCGGAATACAATTCATGGCACTATATACAGCCAAATTTCCTCCCTTGGAGTGCCCGCCCACATAAAAGGGCTTATGCAGCTTCCCTGTCACCATGTTTAGGTATTTTACACTGTATGCCTGTCCCGGAACCGGGGACAAAAATGCCATGTTGAAGTCCTCCTTCCAGCCCACAATATTCTCATCCGTGCCCCGAAATGCCACATAGAGAGCCCCGTCATCCAGAAGAAAGGTCACTGCCGAAAACTGAGTTTCCCATTCCTTCTCAATAATATTGATATAGCAATTCAGGCGCATATTGCGGAATCTCCTGCTTGCAAGCATTGCTTCAAACAAAGCCCTGTTATCCCTCTCATATCTTTCGTCCGCATACAGCTTTTCATAGTCCTCATGGGCTGCTATGTCCTGAAGGGATACCGAGTGTCCGTTCTCTCTCACATCCGGTACCAGCCCGTCGAATTTCAAATAACTGAACTGACACAGCACCAGACTGTCCACCTCATTCATGGGTGCCTCTGCGAAGGAATGCTCACCATATTCTTTTACATAACTAATAATTGTACCTGCCATGAAATGCTCTCATTCCTATCTGTTCCGGCCTTCTAAATTTTCCTGCACCGGTATTCTGTCCTACATTTTTATAAAGAAAAGATTTCAGAAAAGAAAAGGAGTCCGGTGAAATCACCCGGGCTCCTGTCTTTTGTAACTTAATCCGTGGTATACGGACTGCTGCCTCTGTTCTCCAGCTCCGTATATATTCTTTCCTGCATCACGCTCTTATAAGCAGGACGAATGATTTTATCCATATTAATCAATTCTTCGATTCTGTGCGCACTCCATCCCACAATTCGCGCAATGGCAAAAATCGGGGTGTACATCTCCAAGGGAATCTCCAGCATACTATACACGAAACCGCTGTAGAAATCCACATTGGCACTGACGCCCTTGTATATCTTCTTTTTCTCAGCAATAACCTCCGGTGCCAGTCTCTCAATCATGGAATAGAGCTCAAAATCCTTCTCTCTTCCCTTTGCAACCGCCAGCTTCTCCACAAAGCTCTTAAATACCTGTGCTCTGGGGTCGGAGAGAGAATAAACTGCATGCCCCATACCATAGATGACACCCTTGCGGTCAAAGGCTTCCTTATCCACAAGCTTCTCCAAATAAGCTCTTACCTCCTGCTCATCCGTCTTATCAGATACATTCGCCTGCAGGTCACGCATCATCTCTACCACCTTGATATTCGCACCACCATGCTTAGGTCCCTTCAGGGAGGAAAGTGCTGCGGCTACTACGGAATACGTGTCGGAGCCGGAGGAGGAAACTACCCGTGTGGTGAAGGTAGAGTTGTTACCGCCGCCGTGTTCCATATGTAATACCAGCGCGATATCCAGAACCTTCGCCTCCAGCTCTGTATATTTTTTATCCGGTCTGAGCATCATCAGGAGATTCTCAGCCGTGGAAAGCTTCTTCTGCGGACGATGAATGTACATACTGTCGTCGTTGGAGTAATGGTTGTAGGCATGATAGCCGTATACGGACAGCATGGGAAATACACTGATTAATCCGATACATTGACGCAGTACATTCTCAATGGAGGTATCGCAGCAATTCTTGTCGTAGGAGGCAAGCGTCAGAACACTTCTTGTCAGAGAGTTCATGATATCACTGCTGGGTGCCTTCATAATGACATCTCTGGTGAAATTGGTGGGCAAGGTTCTGTGTGCTGCCAGAATATCCCGGAAATCATTTAACTGTTCCTCCGTGGGTAATTCTCCAAACAGCAAAAGATATGCCACTTCCTCAAAGCCAAAGCGTTTATTCTTAAAGCCCTTCACCAGCTCGATGCAGTCATATCCGCGGTACCATAATTTACCCTCGCAGGGCACCTTCTCTCCATTTTCCATCTTAAAGGATTCTATTCTGGAAATATGTGTCAAACCGGCCACAACGCCGTTTCCGTTTTTATCACGCAGTCCTCTTTGCACACCATACTCATCAAAAAGCTGTGTGTCTATTTTATCCATTCCCCTGCAAAGCTGTGCATACTCTGCTAAATAATCTTCACTCTTCCTCACTTTATACCCTCCTTTTCTTACCAATTAATCATAGTATTTTTAGATAACTCTTGTCAATAAAGAAATTATTAATAAAATGAGAACAGTTACTGAACTGTTCTCATTCTCTTTCCGTATTCTTTCTGAAATATACACCAATATATTATGCCTCATAACCATTGGGATTATTCGACTGCCATCTCCAGGAATCCTCGCACATTTCATCCAGACCTCTCTGTGCTTCCCAGCCCAGTTCTCTCTTAGCCTTGGAGCAGTCAGCGTAACAGGTAGCAATGTCACCTGCTCTTCTCTCCTTGATCTCATAGGGAAGTTCCTTGCCGCAAGCCTTGCTGAACGCCTTTACCATATCCAGCACGGAATATCCGTTGCCGGTGCCTAAGTTGTACAGACTGACGCCTGCCTTTTCTTCAATTTTCTTCAGTGCCTTTACATGTCCTATCGCCAAATCTACCACATGAATGTAATCTCGCACGCCGGTGCCGTCCGGCGTGTCATAATCATCGCCGAATACACCCAGCTTCTCTAATTTGCCTACTGCCACCTGCGTGATATAGGGCATCAGATTGTTGGGAATTCCCTTGGGGTTCTCACCGATGGTGCCGCTCTTGTGTGCACCGACCGGATTAAAGTAACGAAGCAGTACCACATTCCACTCTGGGTCAGCAGTGTGCAGATCTGTAAGAATCTGCTCTAACATGGACTTGGTCCAGCCGTAGGGGTTGGTACACTGTCCCTTGGGACACTCCTCCGTGATGGGCACGAATGCAGGATCACCATATACGGTTGCGGAGGAACTGAAAATGATATTTTTGACTCCGGCTTCTCTCATAGCCTTGCACAGCACCAAAGTGCCGTTGATGTTATTGTCATAATATTCCAAGGGCTTTCGCACGGATTCACCAACCGCCTTCAAGCCGGCAAAGTGAATCACAGCATCAATTTTTTCTTGCGCAAAGATATTCTTCATAGCCTCAGCATCGCGAATATCTGCCTCGTAGAACTTCACCGGTTTGTTTACAATTTTCTCAACGCGCTTCAAAGCTTCCTCACAGGAATTGTAAAGGTTGTCTACCACAACCACATCATAGCCTGCGTTAATCAGTTCAATACATGTATGGCTTCCGATATAGCCGACTCCGCCTGTCACTAAAATAGTCATTTCTTTTCCTCCTCATGAATCCCTTAGTTGTTCACATAGTCAATAAATCTTTGGAAGTTCTCCCTGCCTTCCTCAGTACATTTATAGACACCTGCATCAGCCAACACCTCGCTGAATACAAGACCTATTTCATTTTGAAGGATTCCGTGAATGTTCTCCGCATTCACTTCGTCATATCGGGGAAGGAACTCCTCCACCCAATCCGCATGCTTTTCCAGCATTTCATTGCTTCTCAAATCCGCCTTTGTCAGAATGGCTTCCTCCAAAGCACGAATCTCCTCTTTTAATCTGGCGGGAAGAACAGCCAGTCCCATCACCTCAATCAGACCAATATTCTCTTTCTTGATATGGTGTAATTTCGCATGGGGATGGTACACACCCAAAGGATGCTCCTCGGTAGTAATGTTATTACGGAGAACCAGATCCAACTCATAGGCATCGCCCCGTCTTCTCGCAATAGGAGTGATGGTGTTATGAGGCTCTCCCTCCGTCTCAGCAAAGATAAAGGCAGCTTCATCCGTATAACCTCTCCAAGCCAGCAGGATTTTGTCTGCAAGCTCTACCAGACGCTCCTTGCTCTCTGAACTGATTCTGATTACGGACATAGGCCATTTCACAATACCTGCCTTCACATCCCCAAAGCCTGCAAAGGAAATCTCCTTCTCAACAGGTGCCTTTGCCATGGCGAATTCATAATTTCCTCCCTGAAAGTGGTCATGACTTAAGATGGAACCACCTACAATGGGCAGATCCGCATTGGAGCCCACAAAATAATGGGGAAACTGCTCCACGAAATCCAGCAGCTTGCCAAAGGTTGCCCGCTCAATCTTCATAGGTGTATGTTCTGCATTGAACACAATACAGTGCTCGTTGTAATACACATAGGGCGAATACTGGAAAAACCAGTCGCTGTGATTAATGGTCACCGGAATGATGCGGTGATTCTGTCTGGCAGGATGATTGATGCGGCCTGCATATCCCTCGTTTTCCTTACAGAGAAGACATTTGGGATACCCGCTCTGCTTTGCCAGCTTAGCTGCTGCAATCGCCTTCGGGTCCTTCTCCGGCTTCGACAGATTGACCGTGATATCCAGTGTGCCAAACTCCGTATCCGTGGTCCACTTCAAATCCTTTTTGATGCGGTATCTTCGGATGTAATCACTGTCGCAGCTCAATTTGTAATAATAATCCGTAGCCGCTTTTGCACCCTTCGTCGCATACAAATCCCTGAATTTCCTTCTTACTTCGCTTGGCCTGGGCATCAGCATATTCATGATTTTGGTATCAAATAAATCCCGGTATGTAATGGTATTCTCCTGCATCAGACCATGCTCAGCCGCATAATCCAGCATATCCTTCAGTATGTCCTCAAGCGCTTCTATTCTCTCGCAGTCTGAGCATGTAGCGTTCTCTTTTGTCGCAACAGCTCCCTCCTCCAGTGCAAATAATTCCAGAAGTCTGTTGATTGTATAAAGCTTATCTTCTTCTGCAACCAAGCCTGTTGCAATACCATATTCCACCAAATCCAAAATTCTCTGCTGAATCATATTCATCATGCTCCGTTTTATCCTAATTTATCTGATTACAAAACAATAGCGGCTGTTTTACCAGCCGCTATAAATGTATCATATTTTTTATTTTTTAGCAACGTATTTTCTGATATCCAAGGAGATAGCAATGAAGATGATAACACCTGTTGCGATGTACTGTGCGTTCTGGTCTACACCCAAGTACTGCAATGCGGTCTTTAACAGCTCCAATACTGCTACACCGATGATAGCGGAAGATACCTTACCACGACCACCTGTAATGGATACACCGCCGATGGTACATGCTGCAATGGCATCCATCTCGTAGCTCAATCCAAGGTTAACGGAAGCACCACCGGATTTTGCGCCGAACATGAAACCTGCCAATGCATACATAGCAGCTGCTTTTGTATAAATCAAAATCATGGTCTTCTTAACAGGTACACCTGCAACCTCTGCTGCCTGAGGGTTGCCGCCGATGGCATACATATATTTGCCGTGGCGGGTCATATTAAAGATAAACCAGGTAATGGCAATCACAATCAAAGCAATCCATACCAGCCAGCTGATTCCCAAAAATCTGCCGGTAGAAATATTGGTGTACTCCTTCACATAACCGCCCAGAGGAGTTGCTCCTGTATAAATCATGGAAACACCATACACAATCTGCATCATTGCCAATGTTGCAATGAAGGGAGGTACATTCAGGTATGCGATGAAGAAGCCTGTAATCAAACCAAATACGGAGCATACGCCCATACAGATTAACAATGCCACAAATACATTCAAAGGCTCTACCCCGGGGAAGAACTTGTTGGAATAATCAATACGCTGAAGCAATGTACCTGCCAGACATGCCGCAAAACCAATCATACGACCTGCCGAAAGGTCTGTACCGCCTGTGATAACGCAGCCTGCAATACCCAGTGCAACAACGATACGTCCACTCATGTTCATCAGAATATTCATCAGGTTTCCACTGGAAAAGAAATTATTACTTGTGATACCTGTGTAGGCTACGATGATAAACATAACAATGATAACACCATTGTTAATCAAAAAATCTTTTACTTGTTTTTTATTAATTTGCTTTTTCTCTTTTACTTCTACTTTGCCCATTTTGCTCCTCCTATACTAGAACTGTGTCGCATACGACATAATCTTCTCCTGCGTCATATCAGCCTTATCGGAAATCACTCCGGTCAGCTTACCATTACACATTACACAGATTCTGTCAGACATACCGATTAATTCAGGCATTTCAGAAGAAATCATGATAATCGCTTTTCCCTCTGCAGCAAGGTTGTTCATGATTTCATAAATCTCATGTTTGGCACCTACGTCGATACCACGGGTAGGCTCATCCATAATCAGAATATCGGGATTATTTGCCAGCCATCTCGCGATAATAACCTTCTGTTGGTTACCACCGGACAGGTTGGAAATATGTTGTTTCATACTGGGCGTTTTAATACTCAGCATCTTGATACTGTCATCCACAACCTTGTTTATTTTCTTATGATTCAACACCATCTTTGCTTTCAGGTATTTGTTATATATGGAAACACCTACGTTATCCTTGATAGACAAACAGCCAAAGATACCACTGCCTCTACGGTCTTCCGTAATCAGACCAATACCTGCATTCATGGCTTCGATGGGATGTTTAATCTTTACATTCTTTCCGTTGATAATAACTTCTCCGGCTTCAACATTACGGATACCAAAGATACCTTCCACAAGCTCGGTTCTCTGTGCTCCGACCAGTCCTCCGAAGCCAAGGATTTCACCCTTTTTGACATCAAAGCTTACATCCTTGAAGGATTTGGGATTAATAGAAGTCAGATTCTTCACTTCCATAACGACATCACCGATTTCAGCCTTATGTTCAGGATATACATTGGTAAGTTCACGTCCTACCATCTTAGTAATAATTTCATCGGTGGTCAACTCCTCGGTACGCCAGGTTCCAACATAGGTACCATCTCTCATGATTGTGATATCATCAGAGATTCGTTTAATCTCATCCATCTTGTGGGAGATGTAAACCATGGCAACACCCTTATCTCTTAAATCATTCATAATTCGGAACAAAGCCTCTACTTCATTATCAGAAAGTGAAGAAGTGGGCTCGTCAAAGATAACTACCTTAGCCTGATGGGAAACCGCTTTTGCAATTTCAACAGACTGCATCTGTCCGATAGACAATGTACCCAGCAATGCCTTGGGGTCAAAATCCATCTTAACTTCCTTCAACCACATTTCAGTATCTTCATACATTTTCTTATGGTCAATCACTTTGATGGGGCCAAAATTCTTGGTAGGGAAACGTCCCAAATACAGATTTTCCGCAACACTTCTCGCCGGTACAGGCTGTAATTCCTGATGCACCATGGCAATACCCTTATCCATAGCATCATCGGGACTTGTAATCTCTACTTTTTCCCCATCAATATAGATTTCGCCTTCGTCCATCTTGTAAATACCGAAGAGACATTTCATCAATGTTGACTTACCGGCACCATTCTCCCCCATCAGAGCATGAACGGTTCCCGGTCGGAGCGCTAACTGTACATTATCCAGTGCTTTTACACCTGGGAAGGATTTTGAAACTCCTCGCAGCTCAAGTTTATATTCAGCCATTTTCCGCCTCCTAATTTACATGTTGTTCATCTTAAAATGTGGGTGCCGAATCCGACACCCACATAATATACTTCTTAACTGGATTAACAAGTTAATTACTGTACACTGTCAAGAATGGACTGTGCGTTATCAAGTGTAACCTTTACATAATCACACTGGATGTTCTTCTCAACTGCCTCGCCCTTAACGAACTTGGTTGCTGCATCTGCTGCATTGTGAGACTGTGCAATGTGATCGTTGAATACAGTACCGGTCATGGTTCCTGCGATAACGTTCTCAAGAGCCTCAGACAGAGCATCAACACCTACAAGGTAGATATCCTCGTTAACGGTACGATTTGCTGCCTTGATAGCTTCCAAAGCACCAAGAGCCATAGCATCGTTGTTACAGAATACAACTTCAATCTGATCGCCATACTGAGCCAATGCGTTAGCTACAAGAGTCTGGCCCTGTACCTGATCCCAGTTACCAACCTGGTCAAGTAAGCACTCTGTCTCCCAGCCGGCATCTGTAAGAGCCTTTACAGAGAACTCGGTTCTGTACTGAGCATCTACGTTCTCAGGGTCACCTTCGATCATGATGTACTGAACTTTTCCATCACCGTTAAGGTCAACCTTATCCATACCAAGGTCAACAATCATCTCACCCTGCATAGTACCGGACTGACGAGCGTCACAACCTACGTATGTAACATCCCACTTATTGGTAGCCCATCTCTCCTGCTCGGATGCATCGGGCTCACGGTTGATGTATACCAAAGGAATCTTAGCTTTTACTACCATATCGGTAATGGTCTCAGCTGAAGAAGAGTTAACGGGGTTGATAATCAGAACGTCTACACCCTGGTTGATGAAGTTCTGAATCTGGTTGGTCTGAGTTGCCTGGTCATTAGCACCGTCAACGATGGTAATGTTCTCTTTAGCGTAGCCTAAGCTTACCAAATAAGACTCTAACTCAGCACGGAACAGGGACATGAAGTTATCAGCGAACTGATAAATACATACACCTACTTTAGCTTTGGAAACGTCACCGTTTGCTCCGCCGCTCTTGCCGCCACAAGCTACAACGCTCATAGCCATTACAGCACACAGAAGTACTGCTAAAAGTTTCTTTCTCATATTATTTTATCCTCCTTTTTCTGAGCATGTTTGCCATACTCACTGATAATAATTTATCATATCTTATATCATTTTGCACTCTTTTTTTTGAAAAAGGGGGACTTTTTTATCCATTTCTGCCAATTTAACAATTTTTAACCATATTTTTTGTACACTTTGCACATAACATATTTTTACATATCATTATAACATCATGCGTTTGTTTCTTTCGTGTTTTCTTCTGCTTCAGGCTCTGTTTTGTTCTTTTCTTCCTTCCCTGTTTCCGTCTCTTCTACGGTTTCCTCTGCCTCCTCCTTTTTGATATCGCGGGATATACGATAGGTAAAAACCAATACTATGATTCCCATTAACACAAAAAGAATGGAGAAGATTAAGGAGAGCATGGCTTCTGATGCCCCCTGCTCCAATACTGTCTGAAACATTTTGTATGCCATGTAGAGAAGATACATCCCACACACACCGTACAAGGTCACTTTTGTTCTCTGATCCATCTCAAGCTCCTCTCAGACTTCCGACAGCCCGGTATCATCTATTTCTCTGTCCTTATAATAGAATCTTTTATCATGTTCCCCGATTTCCCGAAGAACCCTGCAGGGATTTCCCACAGCCACCACATTGGCAGGAATATCCTTGGTCACCACACTGCCTGCACCGATTACCGTATTGTCTCCGATGGTCACACCGGGCACAACGATAACACCGGAGCCCAGCCAGCAATTTCTTCCGATACGAATGGGCAGATTATACTGCAACCCTTTCTCCCTGAGTGCAGGCAGAATCGGATGTCCCGCCGTGGCAAGCACCACGTTTGGACCGAACTCGGTATTGTCACCCACATAGATTGCGGTGTCATCCACCATGGTCAACCCGAAATTGGCATAGACATTCTTGCCGAAATGGACAAATTTGCCGCCCCAGTTTGCCTGCAGGGGAGGCTCAATATAGCAGCCTTCGCCGATTTCCGCAAACATCTGCTGCAACAGTTCTTCCCTTCTTGCCCCTTCCGTGGGGCGTGTGTGATTGTAATCATAAAGCATATCCAGGCATTTCACCTGTTCCTTCATTATCTCTGCATCACCGGGTTGATAGATTTCTCCCGTGTGTAACCTATCCATCAGACTCATATGTTAATCTCCTTTCTTCTGCTCTTTTTGCTTGCGCTCCGGCACAAGAAATATGAATATCAGGGAACAGAGCAACAGCATATACGGATAAATCAGGTGAGGAATTACCTGAAAGGCTGATACGGTATTCCCCAGCTCCGCTGCCACGGACACCGCTACAAGCATCTGTGCACCATAGGGAATAACACCCTGAAAGATGCAGGAAAAGGTATCCAGAACGGAGGCTGCCTTCCTCGGCGAGATACCGTAATCCTCCGCCATCTCCTTGGCGATGGGATTCGCCATTACAATTGCCACCGTATTGTTGGCTGTGGCAATATCCATAGCCCCCACCAGAAGACCCATGCCCAGCGCACCGCCCTTTTTTCCCTTGAATAATTTCTTAATCAGCTGCAACAAAGCCGCAAATCCACCGTATTCACCAATCAACGCACAGATTGCGGATACCAGGATCGCCACCATGGAGGTCTCGAACATACCCGATACACCGGTTCCCATGTTGACCAGAATATCTGTCGCCGCCACAGCCCCCGTTGCAAGCATGATGACAGTTCCGCAGAGGATGCCTATAAGCAATACCAAGAACACATTGATACCGACAATACCTCCTATCAGAACCAGAATATAAGGAACGATTTGAATCAGGTTATACTCCCCGATTACCGCTTCCCCCACATCGGTTCCCATGGACTGCACAAGAAGAACCGCCAATGTGGCAAAGGCTGCCGGAAGCGCAATTCCGAAATTTTCTTTAAATTTATCCTTCATGGCGCAGCCCTGTCCGTTGCAGGCTGCAATGGTGGTGTCCGATATGAAGGACAGATTATCTCCGAACATGGCACCTCCCACAACCGAGCCGAGACACAGGGGCGTAGCAAAGCCGGAGCTGTTTGCCACTGCAACCGCAATGGGAGCAATCAATGTGATGGTTCCCACAGAGGTACCCATGGCAAGGGATACAAAGGCACTGACCACAAACAACACCAGAACAGCGAATCTGGCCGGTATCAGGGAAAGCAGAAAATACGCAACACTCTCCGCACTGCTTCTGCCCACCACTCCTACAAAGATTCCGGCTGTCATGAAAATCAATATCATGGTAATGATATTCTTGTCACCCACACCCCTGGCCATAATTTCCAGTTTATCATCAAATTTCAGCCCGGGATTCTGTATGCATGCCACCAAAAGAGCTATCAGAAAAACCACTACAATGGGGATATTATAAAAACCCATGGGAATTTTCAAAACATACTCAAAAAGGATTCCCATACCCAGGTACAATACCAAAAACACTCCGATTGGCAATAGCGCCTTATAATTTGCCTTCATATCTTATTTCTCCCTTACAACCCACATTCTTTCATAAATTGTTTCACATGAACAGGCCGCCCTGTTTTGCAGCTCTCTACCACGGCATACAGCATACCCATGGCATGGATGCTGTCGTCAATATTCACATCAGGAGCCGGGCCACCGTCCAGCCAGTCGATAAACTGCCGGATAATCAAATCATGCTTCCAATGCTCTCCCTCCGACAGGGCGAGCTTCGTCTCCTCCGTCTCCGGGAAAGCCTGCATGCTGCGTGCAACAATCCGGCGATTGTCCAGCTCCACGCTCGCCTGCTCACATTCCGCCCTGAAATATTCGTTGGTCCATCCGTTATAGCTGTAGGCACCTCCGAAGGAATATTCCAGGAAAGCTCTCACGCCGTTTTCCATCTTCATCTGCACAAATGCGGATGCACACCCTTTATCATAATGCTCCCAATCCACATTCCATGCATCGGCATATACCTCCTCCGCATCGGAGCCGGTAAAGGCACGAATCATATCCATATTATGAATACCGCCGTCAATGAACAGCATTTCTATCGGGTCAATTCTGTGTCCGGAATTTCCATGATTGCGGGCAATGCAGATTCGTGAGGTGAGATAATTAAGTTTTCCTGCATGGCCGGAACGAAGATATCGCTCAAAGGTCTGCTTGTCATCCTCGTAGCGGTGGCTGAAGGTGACTGCGAACTTAATCCCCGCCTTCTTCACGCTCCGATAAAGCTCGACACACTCTTCCATATTTCCCGCCAGAGGCTTCTCGCTGACAATATGGCAACCCCTGCCGTATTGCAGCACAGTCTTCACCACCTCAAGATGGGAGGAAATAGACGTGGATATGGTGACGAAATCCACCTCATGGTCCTGCAGAGCCTGCGCCAAATCAGAATACAGTGCTTCTCCGGGAAGTCCCAGCACCTCTCCTGCCTTCTGCAGGGCTTCCGGATTGATATCCACTGCCGCCACACATTGAGCCACATCCTGCACCTGAGGAATAATCCTGTTCAGCCAAACATTACCCCAGCCGCCGCAGCCCACATGAATATACCGTTTCATAGTAACCCCGTTTCCTTTCTGTCATACTCTGTCATACTCTGTCATGCTCTGTGTACTCCGTCACACGCTATCACGCTCCTTCATGCGAGAGCATACCGCCGCCCGGCTGAATGGGTTCAATCACCGGATGCTTTGCAGAGCGGTTTATCTGTTCTACCGCAAAAGCAGGTGCCGCCCAGCGCACGCCGTTCACCACTACCTTTTTGTAAAACTCTGAATGCATTGTATCATATCTTGCGTGTCCCGGCGAGAAATAAAAAATTTTACCTGCACCGCGACGCCATGTCATGCCGGAACGTGCTGCCTCACCGCCCTGATACCAGCTCAAAAATACCAATTCATCCGGCTGAGGGAACGTGGCCGGTTCTCCGTACATTTCCGAATGCGGAAAATCAAAGTATATCGGAAGTCCCTGTGCGATGGGATGCGCCTGATTGACCACCCAGACACGCTCCCTCTCCGCAATCTCGCGATAACCGTTATAGACCCCCGGTCCCACAAGACGCTGGGTCAGCTTCATCCACAGACCGGAATGCAGTATCACAAGTCCCATACCTTCATTCACCACGCGCTTGATTACCTTGTCCACGCGTTCATCGCTCACCATCTCCTGAAGCATATGACTGTACAAAATCAGCACATCCGTCCGGTCTATCACCTCATCCGGAATTCCGAAATCCACCTCATCCTTAAAGGTGGCCGTCCGAACCTCCATATCCCCTTCCTGTCGTAAAAAAGAAGCGATATGCTCATGTATCCCTCCCGGATACAAATCCAATATATCAGGATGTCTGAATTCATCCTCAAATTCATTCCAAACCGTCACGCGAAGTTTTTCCATGCCGTTTCCTCCCAACCACTATCATTTTAAAATCCTTCGATTATAACTTCATTTTACTTCCGCAGCTTCCTGTTTCTTCCAGAAAGAAAGCTGATTTTTCTTGCACAATGCCCTAAGCTCCTTAATTGCAAAGGCAAGTGCCAATGCGCCGCTCATCAGATTGCTCAGTGCAAGACACAAACCAATGGTATTGGGTCCATCCACCTGCCCCATGACGGTAAAGTGCTGCAGACAGAACAAAACCGGTACTCTGAACACAATAATTCTGCAGAAATTCATAATCAAGGTATATTTCGTCTTACCCAGTCCGTACAAGAGACCATGCACCACCGAGTTGATTGCCAGAGGTATTACCGCAATTGCCTCATAATGGTAAATGGTAGAAATCATCGCAGAGAACTCCGCATTTCCCGCAGCCAGAAACAGACTTAGCGGCTTCAGCACAAGTAAGGACAATACCATTGTACAAAAGCTGATACCCACTGACAAGCCAAACATCCATTTAAAGGCTGATATCACTCGCTCCGGCTTGCCTGCGCCAAGATTCTGACTGATAATCGCAGAACCGCCCTCCTGAAATCCATTCTGAGGTGTGGTGGTCATGCCGCTGATCTGGTTGGAAACACTGGTCGCACCCACGGTATCCGGATGATACTCCAGAGATTCATCCGTACACATAGAATTGACAAGCACTCTTCCGTAGGTAAATGCAAATTTCTCCACAATAACAGGGAAGGAAACCGTAATGACAGGACCGATGACCTCCCGCTTAAAGGAAATCGCATGAATGGAAAAGCCAAACAGATTATCCTTTTGTCTCATCAGGATAATGGCTGCAATCAGTATAATGCTGTTGGCACACAGGGATGCTACGGAGAGAAGGTTTATGGTAGGCTCCCCGAAGCCCATGGGCTCCCAGCCGTATACAAATAACATTGACAGCGTCAGCTTCGTAATCGCCACTGCGATATTCAGCCGGAAGATTCTGTTGGAATTGCCTCTGGAACGCTCTATGGAAATATACACGTTATTAAAGAACGTAACCACCATGCCGAACAATTCAATAATAAAATAGGTGCTACCCTGGGCAATCAATCTGTCCGGTGTCCCGAACAGCCTAAGAAGACTTGGGGCAAAAGGGACAAACACTAAAAGGATTGCACCGCACACCAAAGCACAAATAGCAAATACCGTGCTCACACGTTTCTTCACCAGCTCGTACTTGCCCGCGCCGAAGGCTTCACTGATTTTGATGCCGGCGCCCACCGCCAGACCTGCGCCCACCGCAGAAAGCATGGTGCTGATCTGGGATAAATATGCCACTGTGGTGACGGCGGAGGAACTAATTCTCGCCGCAAGCATGGTATCAAACATTCTGAAAATGGTATTCAGACACTGATATAATGTCAAAGGAAGGCAGACCTGCATCATCAGTCTGCCCATGTTTCCGTTTAAAGCCAAATCTCGAAATTGATCATCTTTTTTTGATAATTTAGCTTTCATCTCTATCTACCTGCTTTCGTTTTCTCTTTCAAACAATGCTCTCATTCACCCTTTACGATTGCCTCAATCCGAGCCAATTCTTCCTGAGAAAATGCAGGGCTGTTCAACATTCCTAAGTTATCCAGAATCTGTTCCGGTCTGGATGCACCGATTAATACACTGGAGATTGCCGGGTCCTGATATACCCAGGCGAGAGCCATCTGCGCCAGACTCTGTCCTCTTTCCTTTGCCATCTCGTTCAGCACACGCACCTTTTCCATCTTGCTTTCAGAGAGGGAGGACTCTCTTAAGTAGCGTCCGTCTCTGCGGACACGGCTGTCCTCCGGAATACCGTTTAAGTACTTATCGGTGAGCATTCCCTGCTCCAGAGGTTTAAAAGCAATAATGCCCTGTCCGTTCTCTTTAGCAAACTCCTTCAATCCATTATTCTCAATCTTACGGTTCAGAATAGAAAAGCTGTTCTGATGCAGTACAAAGGGAGTTTTCAGCTCCTTTAAGACAGCCGTAGCCTTTGCCGCACTCTCTGCATCATGATTGGAGATACCCACATACAGAGCTTTTCCGCTTCTGACTGCCTGATCCAGTGCCAGCATGGATTCCTCAATAGGGGTGTCCGGGTCCATACAATGCAGATAGAAAATATCCACATAATCCAGCTTCATACGCTTCAGACTCTGGTCCAGACTGGACAGCAGATGTTTTCTGCTTCCCAGCTGTCCGTAAGGGCCATCCCACATCTCACATCCGGCCTTAGTGCTGATAATCAGCTCGTCACGGTAGGGTCTGAAATCCATATCCAGCAGGCGTCCGAAATTCTCTTCTGCAGCCCCCGGATCCGGACCGTAATTATTCGCCAGATCAAAATGTGTGATTCCATGGTCAAAGGCTGTGTGCACCAAGGCTCTCATGCCTTCTGTTGTATTGTTTTTGCCGAAATTGTGCCAGAAGCCAAAGGAAAGTGCCGGCAGCTGTAAGCCGGTATTTCCTGCCCTCTTGTACTTCATTTCCGTGTAACGTTCCTTGGATGCTATATACATATCCTTCCTCCTAAAATTTCGATGCAAAAATATCTAATTCCTGTGCTTCTGCCTTGCTGTATAAGGACAAAGCTTTCGTCAGCTGAATATCCGCCGGAATAGCAATCAGGGAATCCCCGTCATACCAATGCTCCCATTTGTCTGCCACAGCCTTGGTTCTGTCCATCTGAATCTTGGACAGGGCAAATACTGCCTCATCAATATGATTCTCGTATGCGGCATCATCGTCCTTAGCTCTTCTGTTGTTGGCAGCCAGACACAAATGATTCACCCAGGTATACAGACCCATGATGATTTCAATCTGTACGATAATGTTATTCACATAAAATGCCTTTCTGTCCTTTGCAACATCCGCAAGCGCAGCTACTGCCTTAGCATAAATTTTCTTGAAGCGCCTGATGCCCTCCGTGGTTGCATTCAGATAGTAGGTAATGAATTCATCCGTTGTCTTGAAATCATACAGTCTGGTATTCTGGATATCCACCGGCACCAGCTCACTTCCCCTGATAATCTCCATCAATTTCAGTGCAACTCTTCTGGACATACCATCCATGAAAAGCATCTGTCCGGGAATCATATCGTTCTCCATCTCATGGAAGCACTGATAATACTCGGTGTACACCTCTGCCAGTCTTGCGCTGTCCTCTGTCTTGAACTGATATTGACACCAATCCTGACGGTATTTCTCCACCTCAAAGCTATCAATATCCCATGTGATATCGGCTACACATTTTACATTGTATACAAACTCTCTGAAGTTCGCCACGTTCAGGATGGTATAATCGTTGTCTCCCTTTGCCACGGCATCCTTGTAATTGAAATAAATTTTCTCGGGACGGTTGCCCTGTACAAGGTGAGGTCCGCAGCCCCAGAAGCCCACATGATAGTACAAACCGTAATCACGGTCCTTTTCTCTGGGAGTGGTGTAATAGCCTTCACCCCACATCTGGTTGGGTGCAAAGTCAGCAAAGATAACCTTTGTTCCCTGAGGGAAGGTCAATGCATTGGCATTATACAAGCCCATACCCTCCATCCACAGCGTGGAGGAAGACAAAATCTCTTTGCCGGGATTCTCTTCTTTGATAATATCCAGCTGCTTCTGAATGGCATCGGAAATCAGCTTTCCTCTGTCTGCCGTGCTGGTGGGGATACCTGCCGCATTGAACCATACAGGTCTGTCTCCTCTTCCTCTCAGTCCCAGCTGCCAGATTACATTGTCGTATTGGGACCATTTATGAATGTATTTTCTCCACAATTCCTCATACTTGTCTCTGTACTCAAAATAGTTGATATCATCGATACCACGCTCCTTGTAGTATCGGTCCAGGGTGAACTGATGCACACCTACCGGCTCCTGATGATGCATGGAGATGTACATGCCGCGCTCTGTCACCAGTCTGATTAAATCCTCCTCCTCAGGCTTCATGATATCCAGATGGGAGCAGGGAATCATCAGGTTCTGTTTCAGACGAAGTCCGGTCTCCACCAGCATTTCCAGAGTGGAAGCGAAATCCTTGTGGAAATCATAGTCCTTCTCCGGAACACCGCCCTTGGAAAAGCCCTCAATCAAGTCTTCATCGTTGATAAACCAGCCTCTGAACTTGAAGGTCTTGGGACCATCCACAATATTGACACCGGAAAGTACTACCTCAGATTTCTTTTCAGGCACATAATCCGTCCACAGATAGAGGGGATCCATACCTAAAAAGATTCTGGAAAATTCGTAGATACCCCACATGGTACCTCTCTCATCGGTACCGGCAATCAGAAGCGCGTCCTCCTGCTCCCCAATGGTGCGGATGACATAGCCCTCCCACTGATCCTTGATCTCGGAAACATCCAG
>CAZPRB010000034.1:0-19405 GCA_964588645.1 uncultured Acetatifactor sp.
TTGATTTGTTTGCAAATGCCGGAATTTATCCGGATATTCCGACGCAGAAGGATGCTTTGTGTCCCGACGGGCTGCACCCCAATGATGCCGGCAATGTCATTATCGCAGAGAGATTACAGGCATTTCTGGAAGCGTATTAATGATTTGGCTCAGGAAGGTTGGAGGAATAAAGTATGACGAAATGGAATCGTTTTTTGCATCAGCCCATGATACCTCTCGGCAAGGATAAGGCATTGGTGACCGGAAGCAGAGAGCATATTGCCCTATCCAGAAAAGCTGCATCTGAGGGTATGGTGTTACTGAAAAATGAAGGACAGTTACTTCCATTGAAGGCAGGCAGCAGAGTTGCTTTGCTGGGAAAGGCAACTGCGGATTATGTGAAAGGCGGCGGTGGAAGCGGCGATGTCACCACAGCCTACATTAAAAATCTGATAGACGGAATGGAGGAGAAACAGGCAGAGGGTAAGGTCAGTCTGTTTACCCCTCTGAATGATTTCTACAAAGAGAATGTAAGAGAACAGTATGCGAAGGATGTGAGACCGGGTCAGACCGTGGAACCCTGTCTTCCGGATGACATGCTGCGGAAGGCAGGTATGTTTGCAGATGTGGCAGTTCTCTCCATCTGCAGATTCTCCGGTGAAGGGGAAGACAGGAAAGATGCGGACTTCTATCTGACAGAGCAGGAAAAGCAATTGGTGGAGAGTGCCAAGGAGAGGTTTGCGCGCATTGTAGTGGTGTTGAATGTAGGCGGTATGGTAGATACCTCATGGTTCAAGGAGGATGAGCATATCCAGGCGGTGCTGCTGGCATGGCAGGGCGGCATGGAAGGTGCTATGGCAGAGGCAGATGTGCTGTGCGGCGATAGGTATCCTGCAGGTAAGCTGACAGATACCTTCGCCTCCTGTTTTGCAGATTATCCCTCCAGTGACGGATTCCAGGAATCTGAGGACTATGTGGTATATAAGGAAGATATCTATGTGGGATATCGTTATTTTGAGACGGTTTCCGGAGCTGCCGAAAAGGTGAATTATTGCTTTGGATACGGTCTGTCGTACACGGACTTTTCCATTGTCTGTCAAAGGGTGACGGAAGAAGGGGACGAGATTCGATTTGAGGTGTGTGTCACGAATACCGGAAAATTACCGGGAAGAGAGGTGGTACAGCTCTATGCATCAGCACCTCAGGGGAAACTGGGTAAGCCTGCAAGGGAATTGAAGGCATTTGCCAAGACGGGAGAACTGAGGGCCGGTGAAAGCCAGATGGTGAAATTGAGCGTTCTCAAGCAGGATATGGCTTCCTATGACGACGTCGGAAAGGTGGTAAAGTCTGCATGGCTTTTGGAGGCAGGCGATTATCATTTCTATATCGGCAATTCTGTCAGGGCTGCTGAGGATACTGGCTTTGTGTGGAAGGTGCCTAAGACTGTGGTTACCAAGCAGGTGCAGGCAAGGTGCGTTCCCTACGAGGTGGAGATGCGCATGACTGCGGACGGAACGATGGAGAAGCTTCCCACCTGGAAGGAGAAGGAGATTCCCGGTCTCATCAGATGGTATCCCCAGGCATATACACCTGCACAGAAGGAAGTGCCATATAGATTGATGCCCTGGTATGAGGATACCAAAAAGCCCCGTCCGATTCTGCTGGATGTGGCAGAGGGCGATATGACACTGGATGCATTTATAGATACCTTGTCGGAGGCAGAATTAATCGGTCTGCTGGGCGGACAACCCAATACCGGCGTTGCCAATACCTTCGGCATCGGAAATGTGGAATTGGCGGGCATTCCCAATGTAATGACTGCGGATGGCCCTGCAGGACTCCGCATCGAACCGAAGTGTGGTGTGGTTGCCACGGCTTGGCCTTGTGCGACGCTGCTGGCATGCTCCTTTGACGAAGCATTGGTGGAGCAGGTGGGACGCGCTGCTGCACTGGAGGTGAAGGAGAACAACATCGGTGTATGGCTGGCTCCTGCTATGAATATTCACAGAAGCCCGCTGTGCGGAAGAAACTTTGAATACTATTCAGAAGACCCGTTTGTGGCAGGCAAGACGGGCGCTGCCATGGTGCGTGGTATTCAGTCGGCACATGTGGCTGCATCCGTGAAGCATTTTGCATGTAACAATAAAGAGACGAACCGCTCAAACAGCGATTCCCGACTGTCGGAAAGAGCCTTGCGGGAAATCTATTTACGGGGCTTTGAGATGGTTGTGAAGGAGGCGGACCCCTGGACCATTATGACCTCCTACAACATCATGAATGGTATCCGAACCTCGGAGAATCCTGAACTGTTGAAGGGAATTCTGCGTGAGGAATGGGGCTATGAAGGTCTGGTGCTTTCCGACTGGTGGAATCACGCCAACCATGCCAAGGAAGTGGTGGCAGGCAATAATCTGCGCATGCCCCATGCAAAGGAAGACCAGATTTATGCGGCGAAGGAGGCCGGTGAAATTACGGATGAGGATATCAAGGTCAGCGTGAAGCGAATTCTGGAATTGATACTAAAATTAGATTAAAGTTACTCTTAAAAATGTGCAGCCTTGCAAATTCCTTCCGGCTGTACATTTTTTTGCTCTTTTCAAAGAACGTTTTTTCTTATATGATATTGATAGAGGAAGAGAGGTATTTGCAATGAGAGTATGTACTACTGCTTTGCGTGTATGTCAGCAGGAGAACTATTTTACCGTACAGACAGATGCTGCGGAAATCAGAATCCTTTTTCTGACAGACTTCATTGTGCGTATCCGTGCCGGCTTTGACGGGGATTTTGCTGAGGAATCCTACAGCCTGGTCATGACTGCATGGGAGGACCGCATGGATGATTTCCTGCGAAATTATCGGAGAAGGGTCGAGGCGGCGCAGGCTACCCTGACAGACGGTGAGCGGGAGGCTGTCATTGCGGGGAAGGAATTAAAGGTGGTTGTGGAGAAGAACCCCTTCCGCATTTGCATCTATGACAAAGAAGCTACGTTGCTTCACGCAGACATCGTGGATATGGGATATATGGAGGACAGCAACAGGCGGAGGATTCACACAAGCGAGATTACGCCGCAGGATTGCTTCTACGGATTCGGGGAGAAGTCCGGTGCTTTGAACAAGGCGGAGAAATTTTTGAATATGTGTCCCAAGGATGCCATGGGCTACAATCCCAAGGAGACGGATTCTCTCTATAAGCATATTCCCTTTTACATGAAATTGAACAGAATTACTCGCAAGGCTGTGGGGTATTTTTACCACAATACCTACGAGTGTGATTTCGATATGGGGCGGGAGCGGAGCAATTATTGGAAGCCTCACAGCCGTTACCGTACGGATGGCGGGGATATTGACCTGTTTTTGATTGCAGGTCCCACCCTGCGTCAGGTGGTAGAACGCTATACCGATTTGACCGGAAAATCCGCATTGCTTCCCCGATATGCTCTGGGTTATCTGGGTTCCTCCATGTATTATTCTGAGTTGGAGAAGGACTCCGATGATGCTATCATAGGTTTTGCGGATACAGCGAAGGAAGAGCAGTTTCCCTTGGACGGCTTCCAGCTTTCCTCCGGGTACTGTGCGGTGGATACGCCGGAGGGGGTGAAGCGTTGTGTCTTTACCTGGAATCACAGGCGTTTTAAGGAGCCGGAGGAATTCTTCAGACAGATGAAGAAGCGCGGCATCACGGTAACTCCCAACGTGAAGCCGGGGATCCTCTTGGTACATCCCTATCTGGAGGAGATGAAGGAGAAGGGGATGTTTGTCAGGGCGAGTGACAGGGAGGAACCGGGACTTGGCACCTGGTGGGGCGGTAAGGGAGTGTTTGTGGATTATACAAGCAGCGAAGCACGGGAGAACTGGAAGGCTTATCTGAAAGAAAATGTACTCCGCTATGGCACCAATTCCATCTGGAACGACAATTGTGAATATGACAGCATTGTGGATAAGGATTGTCGTTGCAGCTTCGAGGGAAAGGGCGGAACCATCGGACAATTGAAGTCCGTGATGTCTGAGCTGATGTGCCATATTACAGCAGAGGCAATTTGCGAGGAAGGTGAGAATGACAGACCCTTTATCGTATGCCGCTCCGGGCATAGTGGAATCCAGCGTTATGCACAGACCTGGGCAGGCGATAATTATACCTCCTGGGATACCTTGAAATACAATGTTGCTACCATATTGGGAATGGGACTGTCCGGTGTGGCCAATCACGGATGTGATATCGGAGGCTTTGCCGGTCCGGCACCGGATGCGGAGCTGTTGCTTCGCTGGGTACAGAACGGCATCTTTCAGCCCAGATTCTCCATCCATTCCCAAAATGATGATAACACGGTTACGGAGCCGTGGATGTACAGTCATGTGAAGGAGGACATCCGCAGGGCTATGGAGCTGCGCTATCGGTTGAGCCCTTATCTTTATTCGCTTGTCTACCGCGCACATACGAAGGGGTTGCCCATTATGGAGGCGATGTGCAGTGCCTTCCAAAATGACCCGAAGTGCTATGAGGAGAGCGTGGACTTTATGTTTGGAGATTCGTTGCTTGTTGCCAATGTGGTGGAGCAGGGAGCAGTCACACGCAGTATTTATCTGCCGGAGGGTGCAAGCTTTTACGACTTTAATACCAGAATGGTATATGCAGGTGGGCAGAGGATAGACATTCCGGTTACCTTGAGCAGCATTCCCATGTTTGTGAGAAGCGGAGCGCTGATTCCCATGGCAACCAACAAAATCGATAACCTGATGACCGAACAGGCAACAGGCATTACTCTTTTGTGTGCGGCAGACAGAGACGGCAGCTTCACCCTGTATGAGGATGATGGTGTTTCCATGAATTATACTGAGGGGGAATATCTCAAAACGGAAATAACCATGACAGTGGGGGAACAGATCTGTCTGGAGTTTAAAAGCGAGGGCTCTTATATGACCAATGTAGAGGATATGTACATTGACATGATTTACAGGGAAAAGGCACCTCTGCAGGTGAGCGTTTGCGGAGAGCAGATTCCTCATTTCCCGGTGGGACATCAGTTTGAGGAGGCAGAGTGCGGCTGGTACTACAGCCGGAGACTGAAGTCTGTTCAGATAAAATACAAGAATCCCAAGAAGGATTACTGCGTACAGGTGTCTTTTGAAAAGCTTACATTGGGTGTATAATAAAAAAACAGTGTTTTTGTTAATGCTGGAAGGAAATTGGAGGATGAGAATGAAAGGAATCCGCCCGGAACCGGGAAAATATGTGAATTGCTTCGCAAAAGCTTTTTTGACGGCATTTGCATTGCTGACCGTGTTTCATGCACCGTTGGAACGCGCTATGTATGAAACAACGGTAGATTATATCATAGCATCCGTATATGAACTGCTGGGAAATTATGATTTCGCCTTTGCTCCTGTGTTTATCCTGTGTTGCCTTTTTTATTATCACAGATATGCTGCGGACGGGGAGAGAAAAGGAAATGGTGCGACGGCAGTCTTCTTTGGGTTGTGTATCCTGATTTCCCAAAGCTATTATGAGATAGGAAACTGGGATTATTGCTTCGGCAGTGCGGTGAATCTGGTAAAGTTTATGCTTGCACTCGCGGGGTATGCTTTTCTTTTCAAGTCCCTTATGGGCTTGCTGGAGGAGGCGCTGGAGAAGGACACCTTTACCACGAAGGGGGAGCATTTCTTCAGCAGACATCCGTTTGGAAAGGCTTTTTTGATTATCCTGGCCGGATATATGCCGTTTCTGATTCTGAGCTATCCCGGAAATCTTTGCTGGGATGTGATTGGACAGATAGAACAGGTGATTTTGCAGAATGGCTTCAGCACCCATCATCCTCTGGCACATACCCTGCTGGTGGGTGGGCTCACACAGCTGGGAATGACGGTGTTCGGTTCCTATGAGGTGGGCTTATTTCTCTATGTTTGTCTTCAGACCATATTGCTTGCATCCGCCATGGCATTCACCATTGCGGTGCTTGTGAAAAGAAATGGAAATTTCAAGCTGATATTGTGTGTGCTTTTGTTGTATCTGGTGACGCCGATTTACTCGAACCTGACCACAACCCCGTTAAAGGACGTTCCCTATACAGCCTTTGTGGTCTGTTATGTAGTGTGCTTTGCTCTGCTGTCTGAGACACCGGAGCTCATAAAAAACCGCAGGTTTTGTGTGGCGTTTGTACTGCTGCAGCTTGGTGTGATTTTGCTGCGCAATAATGGTCTGCCTCTGGTGCTGCTGAGCGGGTTGGGCGGATTTTTATTCACTTTTAAAAGGTATTCTGTCAAAGAGAGAATCAAGAGTCTCTTCGTACAGCTCTTGGCGGGTGTGGTGTTGGGCAGTCTGATGCTGAGTCTGCTTGCGGGCGCCTGCAACGCGGCTTCGGGAAGTAAGGGAGAGATGTTTTCCGTCTTTTTTCAGCAGACAGCACGCTATTTACAGTTTTACAAAGCGGAGCTTGCGGAGGAGGAGAAGCTTGCCATTGAAGCGGTGTTGGGAGATGTGAATGAAGTGGCAGCGGAGTATAATCCGGATATTGCCGACCCGGTGAAGGCATTCTATCAAAAGGATGCCACCACGGAGGAGCTTGCTGCTTATCTGAAGGCATGGTTTCAGGGCTTCCGGAAGCATCCGGCAGTTTATGCAGAGGCATTTTTGACGCATGTTTACGGATGGTTTGCTCCGAATGTGAGCAATACGGTCCGGTATGAAACGGACTATGATTTGATAGGTCAGGGATTGTTATTTCCTGATGCGGAGAAGGTGATGATTTTCTTCTATCGCTTCGCCGGCAGGATTACGCCGCTCGGTATTTTGGAGAATACCGGTGTGGCTGTGTGGGCCTTGTTCTTCTACACAAACCGTGCAAGACGATGTGGGAGACGGGACCATGTGACGGCAGGGCTTCCCCTTTGGGTGAACCTGTTGATATGTATGGCATCCCCCTGCTTTTTCGGACATCCAAGGTATGCACTTCCGATTCTGATGGGAATTCCTTTTCTGTACGGATTCACATTAACGGGGTCGGAGGTTCCGGGTGGTGAGGAGTAGAGAGGAAGCATTATCGCAAAGAGAGGAACCGACATATGCAGAAGCAGTTTACAAAGGAAAATTCCTATATCGTGAAAGGTCTGGCAGTCATCCTGCTGTTAACCTATCATCTGTTTGAACATGAGCAGCTCGTTACCTTGATGGAGGTGAATTACAGTCCGTTATCGTTGCCGGGTTTTTTGCTGTTGAGCGGGTTTGGTAATATCTGTGTGGCGGTTTTTGTGTTTCTGACAGCCTATGGTATCGGAAAGGGACTTTTGGCGCAGGAGAACATTTCGCCCAAAACGGCGTTGTCGCAGGCATGCAGGCGCTGTCTGAGATTATGCTTTCAGTTTGTCTTTATGTATGCTTCTGTCAATTTGCTCTGGGGGAAGCTGTTTGACTACAAATCTCTTTACGGCAGCGGAAAGCAGGGTGGCCTGTACATTCTGGCAGATGCTTTGGGACTGGCGGCGATTTTTGATACTCCCACCATGAATATGACATGGTGGTATATGGAGCTGGCTTATATTTTGATTTTTCTGGTACCGTTGTTGGTATTCCTTGTCCGGAAAACAGGGTACTATCTCATTCCGCTTGCATTTTTG
Source organism: uncultured Acetatifactor sp. (assembly GCA_964588645.1). GTDB lineage: Bacteria > Bacillota > Clostridia > Lachnospirales > Lachnospiraceae > Acetatifactor. Next base: position 7,588 of record CAZPRB010000034.1, read on the forward strand.
GCACCCCGGGTGCTGGTGTTTCACGAGGCGACAGGGAGATACCTGTTCACTGCAGTATTGGGCGTCTGTGCTGCGTACGGGAATTGGCCGGACAGACTGCTGAATCTGAAGGGAAAACGGCTGCTGCAATGGCTGGCCGGGCTGGCCGGGCTGGCCTTAAGTGTATTGATCAGGCAGAACTATGCTGTGCGTGAGTATTTTGAATATCTGATAGACGCACCGATTGCATTGCTGCTGGTGTTTGTGGCGGGAGTACTGCTTGCTTCTGTACCGGTATTGAACAGAATCCTTTCTTTCATCGGAAGGCATTCCATGAACATTTATCTGGTACACACCTTTTTCTATATGATGTTATGGCAGCAGTTTATCTACCGGTTCCGATATGCGGGAGTGACCCTGCTTCTGCTTTTGGCAGTATGCCTTGGATACTCCGTGGTGCTGGAGGCCGTCAAAAAGATGTTTGTAAAAATGGTTGACAACTTGAAAAACAGGTACTATACTAAAAACATCATAAAGTAATTACTAGAGTAAGAGTGGACGCGTGCCACTCTTTCTTGTTTGTTAAGACATTAATAACCGGGGAGACCCGTAAAAGAAGGAGGATGCGGATGTCCAAAAGGGAGATCTACGAGGAGAAGACGGAATGCCTGCTTGCACCCATTGCGGAAGCAAACGGAGTGGAAATCTATGATGTAGAGTATGTGAAGGAAGGCAGTGAATTTTATCTGCGTGCATACATTGACAAGCCGGAGGGAGTGAACATCATTGACTGTGAGAATGTGAGCCGGGCTTTGTCGGATGCGCTGGATAAGGAGGATTTCATTCCCGATGCCTATATTCTGGAGGTGAGCAGTCCGGGACTGGGCAGGACGCTGAAAAAAGACAAGCATCTGCAGAAGAGTATCGGTCAGGAGGTTGAAGTCAAGCTGTTTAAGCCTGTGGAGAAGTGCAAGGAATTCGCCGGTGTGCTGGATAGCTTTGATGCGGAGAGCATCACCATTTTGGAGGGAGATACCAAGAGAACCTTTGAACGGTCAGACATTGCACTGATTCGTCTGGCATTGGATTTTTAAGAATGTAAGCTAAGGAACAAAGATATAAGCGAAAAGCTGGAATGGAGGAAAAGATGAACAAGGAATTAATGGAAGCACTGGATATTTTGGAGAAGGAGAAGGAAATCAGCAAAGAGACTTTATTCGAGGCAATTGAGAACTCTTTGATGACAGCCTGCAAGAATCACTTCGGAAAAGCGGACAATGTAAAGGTTGAGATTAACCGCGAGACCTGTGACTTCCTGGTATATGCTGAGAAGGAAGTGGTTGAGAACGCTGAAGCTGTGGAGGATGATTGCCTTCAGATTGCATTGGAGGATGCAAAGGAGCTTTCCAAGAAGGTTAAAGTAGGGGATATTCTGAATGTGGAGATTAAGTCCAAGGAATTCGGACGTATTGCAACCCAGAATGCAAAGAATGTAATTCTTCAGAAAATCCGTGAGGAAGAGAGAAGTGTAATTTACAATCAGTACTATGAGAAGGAGAAGGATGTCGTAACCGGTGTGGTACAGCGGTATGTTGGAAGAAATATCAGTATTAACCTGGGCAAAGCGGATGCAATGTTAACTGAGAGTGAGCAGGTTAAGAGTGAGGTGTTCAGACCTACTGAGAGAATTAAGGTATATATCCTTGAGGTGAAGAATACTCCCAAGGGTCCCCGCATTAATGTAAGCCGCACACATCCGGAATTGGTTAAGAGATTGTTTGAATCCGAAGTGACGGAGATTAAGGACGGCACGGTAGAGATTATGAGCATTGCCCGCGAGGCAGGAAGCCGTACCAAGATTGCTGTTTGGAGTAATAATCCCAATGTGGATGCTGTGGGTGCCTGTGTCGGCATGAACGGTGCCAGAGTCAATGCCATCGTGGAAGAGCTTCGCGGTGAGAAAATTGACATCGTTCCCTGGGACGAGAACCCCGGTAATCTGATTCAGAATGCACTTTCTCCCGCCAAGGTGGTTGCGGTATTCGCTGATCCTGATGAGAAGACGGCGAAGGTGGTAGTGCCTGATTATCAGCTGTCCCTGGCAATCGGTAAGGAGGGTCAGAATGCAAGACTTGCGGCAAGACTGACCGGATATAAGATTGATATCAAATCCGAGACACAGGCAAAGGATGCTCCCGGCTTCCGTTACGAGGATTATATGGATGATGAATACGAAGACGGTGAATATGAAGAAGATTTTGAAGGTATGGAGGAGTAATTTTCCATGGCAAAGAAGGTTCCTTTGAGGCAGTGTGTGGGATGCGGTGAGATGAAGAGCAAGAAGGATATGATGAGAGTCCTTCGAACTGCAGAGGGCGACATCTGTCTTGATACAACAGGCAAAAAGAACGGAAGAGGCGCATACCTATGTAAAAGCGGTGAATGCCTGAAACTGGCACGCAGGAACAAGGGATTGGAACGTTCTTTCAAAATGAGTATTCCGAACGAAGTGTATGACAGTTTGGAGAAGGAGTTTGAAAATCTTGAAGCAGAATAAAGTATTATCACTGCTGGGGCTGGCCATGAGAGGCCGGAATCTGGTGAGTGGTGAGTTTCAGACAGTAGAGTCGGTGAAAACAGGTTCCGCCATGCTGGTAATCATTGCAGAGGATGCGTCAGGGAACACCAAGAAGTTATTTCATGATAAATGTTCCTTTTACGAAGTCCCGGTTTATGAATTCGGAACAAAGGAAGCTTTGGGCCGGGCGATAGGGAAGGATTTCAGGTCTTCTTTGGCAGTATGTGATGCGGGATTGGCAGATGCGATTATCAAACAACTGGAAATGAAATAGAATACCGGAAACGGTAGAAATGGAGGAAAGCATGGCAAAAATCAAAGTACATGAACTCGCAAAAGAATTAGGTAAGCAAAGTAAAGATATATTAGGCTTTTTACAGGAAAAAGGAATCGAAGCAAAGGCAGCACAGAGCTCTGTGGAGGAGGATGCGGCACAGCTGGTGCGCCGTGCTTTTGGCGGAGAAAGTGCTAAGGCTGGGACAGAGGAGGCACCGAAGCCGGCAGGGGAGGAGACGAAGGCGGCTCCTGCAAAGGAAGATGCTCCTGTGAAGGCAGAGGCTCCTGCCAAGACGGAAACGCCCGTGAAGGCGGAAGCAGCTGAAGAAGCTCCCAAGAAAAAGAAGAAGATAATCTTTGTCAGCAATCCGCAGAATTCCAAGATGCCGGGACAGCGTCCCGCGCAGGGAGGGCAGCAGACACGTTCCGGCGGTCAGAATCAGCAGAGATCCCAGGGAAATAATAATTATAGAAACAAGGTGCAGGCACAGTCACCGGTGCGTCCTATTAAACCGTTGACACCTCCTTCCCCTACGCCCAGTGTACAGATGGTTCCCAATAACCGTACTCAGCAGGCGAAAGCACGTCCCGAGCAGGAGACAGAGGGAAAGGCAGCCGTTCAGGCACAGACTCAGGTGCAGCCGGCCTCCAGACCTCAGAGTGCGTCAACCGGCAGCGGATATGCGGAGAGACCTGTGCGCGACAATCGCGGTCAGGAAAACCGTTATCAGGACAACAGAGGGCGCGATAACGGCTTCAGAGGGCAGAATCAGGGCAGCCGTCCCGCAGGAGGTCAGTTCCAGAACAGAGGAGCAGCAGGCGCAAGACCTCAGGGTGACAGACCACAGGGAGACAGAGCGCAGGGTGACAGACAAAACGGCTTTAACAGAAACGGCAGACCCGGCAACGGTGGCCGCGATAACCGGGACGGAAGAGGCGGCAGCTCCTTCGGCGGTGACAGACAGGGAAGTCGTTTCAATGACAGAGATAATAAGCAGGGAAAATCTGCATTTATGCCTGAGACAGGAGGTAAGGATGTAGAGAAGAAGCGTGAGGAGGATAAGAGACGCTTCAGCCAGGAGAAGGATAAACGTTCCAAAAAGGACTATATGTATGAAGAGGACGAGAACCTGAAGAATAAACCCGGCAGATTCATCAAGCCTGAGAAGAAAAAGGAAGAGGTTGCGGAAGAGGTTATCAAGGTAATTACACTTCCTGAGACTGTCACCATCAAGTTTTTGGCTGAACAGATGAAATTACAGCCTTCCGTAATTGTGAAGAAGCTGTTCCTGGAGGGTAAAATCGTTACCGTCAATCAGGAAATCTCCTACGAGGATGCTGAGAACATTGCAATGGAGTATGATATCCTCTGTGAGAAAGAGGTGAAGGTGGATGTCATTGAGGAGCTTTTGAAGGAGGAGGAAGAGAACGAAGAGGATTTGACAGAAAGACCTCCCGTTATCTGTGTTATGGGTCACGTTGACCATGGTAAAACCTCCCTTTTGGATGCAATCCGTAAGACAAATGTCACCGACAGAGAAGCCGGCGGTATTACACAGCACATTGGTGCATATACTGTAAATGTTGACGGCAGAAGGATTACTTTCCTGGATACGCCCGGACACGAGGCGTTTACTGCCATGCGTATGCGCGGAGCCAACTCTACGGATATCGCGATTCTGGTAGTTGCAGCGGATGATGGTGTTATGCCTCAGACTGTTGAAGCAATCAATCATGCAAAGGCAGCAGGCGTGGAGATTATTGTTGCCGTGAACAAGATAGATAAGCCCTCCGCAAATATTGAACGTGTGAAACAGGAATTGACAGAGTATGAATTGATTTCCACCGATTGGGGCGGCAGTACGGAATTTGTACCGGTATCCGCTAAATCCGGTGAGGGAATTGACAATCTGCTGGAGACGATTCTTTTGACCTCAGATATTATGGAGCTTAAGGCCAATCCGAAGAGACGCGCAAGAGGTCTCGTGATAGAGGCTGAGCTGGATAAGGGACGCGGTCCCGTGGCAACCGTTCTGGTACAGAAGGGTACCTTGCATGTAGGTGATTTCATCTCGGCAGGTGCCTGCAGCGGTAAGGTCAGAGCCATGGTAGATGATAAGGGCAGAAGAGTGAAGGAGGCAGGTCCTTCCACTCCCGTGGAAATCTTAGGTCTGTCCGATGTCCCCAGCGCAGGCGAGGTATTCCTTGCCCATGAGAATGATAAGACCGCTAAGTCCTATGCGGAGACCTATCAGGCACAGAATAAAGAGAAGAAGCTGGAGGAGACCAAGGGCAAGATGTCCCTGGATGATTTGTTCTCCCAGATTCAGGAGGGCAATTTAAAAGAGCTTAACCTCATTGTCAAGGCGGATGTTCAGGGTAGTGTGGAGGCTGTAAAGCAGTCCCTGCTCAAGCTTTCCAATGAAGAGGTTGTGGTGAAATGTATCCACGGCGGCGTAGGTGCCATCAATGAATCAGATGTGAGTCTGGCAAGTGCATCCAACGCGATTATCATCGGCTTCAATGTAAGACCTGATGCCACCGCAAAGACAACTGCAGAGCGGGAAGGTGTGGATGTGAGACTTTATAAGGTCATCTATCAGGCAATTGAGGATATTGAGGCTGCCATGAAGGGTATGCTGGATCCTGTGTATGAGGAGAAGGTTATCGGTCATGCGGAGGTTCGTCAGCTGTTCAAGGCATCCGCGATTGGTAATATAGCGGGCTCCTATGTGCTGGATGGTGTATTCCAGAGAGGCTGCAAGGTGCGTATCACCCGCGAGGGAGAACAGATATTTGAGGGTGAACTGGCATCCCTGAAGAGATTTAAGGATGATGTGAAGGAAGTGAAGGCAGGCTTCGAATGCGGTCTCGTATTTGAAGGCTTCGACCAGATGCAGGAGCTTGATATCGTAGAGGCTTATATTATGGTAGAGGTACCCCGATGAGAAAAAATAGTGTAAAAAATACCCGTGTGAACGGGGAGGTGCAGAGAGTCCTGGCAGAGATTATCCGCGGTGAAATTAAGGACCCGCGGATCAGTCCGTGGACCAGTGTGGTTGCCGTGGAGGTGGCACCGGATTTAAAGAGCTGTAAGGCATGGATCAGTGTGCTGGGTGGCGAGGAGACCAGAGAGTCCACCCTGCAGGGTCTTAAGAGCGCGGAGGGCTTCATTAAAATGAAGCTTGCGAAGAAAATTAATCTTCGCAATACGCCGGAGATTACCTTTGTGATGGATCAGTCCATCGAATACGGTGTCAATATGTCTCACAAGATTGATGAGGTGATTGCAAGTCAGGGCGGAAATGATGTGGAAGCATCACAGGAAGAGGAAGCGTAATTTTGTACTGATAGTGGCAGAAAGGTGAAATGGAATGAATATTTTACAGGAGTGTAAGAATGCGAAGCGTATAGGAATCAGTGGACATATCCGCCCGGATGGAGACTGTGTGGGGGCATGTCTGGCACTGTATCAGTATCTGCACAAGTGTATGCCGGAGTGTGAGGTCAAGGTTTTTTTGGAGAAGCCGGCAGATATATTCAGTGAAATGAAGGGCTTTGAACGGATAGACAGTGATTTCCCGTCTGAGGAACCCTTCGATGTCTATTTCGCACTGGATTGCTCCGCAGACAGACTGGGAGGTGCAGAGCAGTATTTCCAGCAGGCATCCAAGAGGATTAATATCGACCATCATATCAGCAATAATGGCTGCGGGGATGTGAATTATATTATGCCGGAGGTAGGTTCCACCTGCGAATTGATTTATGATTTGGTGGATAAGGAGTGCCTCGATAAGGATATGGCGATGGCAATTTACATCGGTATCATTCATGATACCGGTGTATTCCAGTATTCCAATACCACTTCCGATACCCTCAGGAAAGCGGCACATCTGATTGGCTTCGGATTTGACTTTCCCGGATTGATTGAGGAGACCTTCTATCAGAAAAGCTATCTGCAGACCCAGATTATGGGACGTGCCCTAATGGAGAGTATCCGTTTCATGGACGGCAGATGTATCGTGAGTGTGATAGACCGTAAGACGATGGATTTCTACAATGTCAATTCGAAGGATTTAGATGGAATTGTGAATCAGCTGCGCAACATCAAGGGTGTGGATTGTGCTATTTTTATGTATGAGACAGGAAGTCTGGAGTATAAAGTCAGTCTGCGTTCCAATGAGAAGGTAGATGTGGCGAAGGTTGCATCCTTTTTTGGCGGCGGCGGTCATATACGCGCAGCGGGATGTACCATGAAAGGTACGTTTCATGATTGTGTGAATAATCTTTCTTTACATATTGAGGAGCAGTTATGTTAAACGGTATTATCATTATTCATAAGGAGGCAGGATATACCTCCCATGATGTGGTGGCAAAGATGCGCGGCATCTGCAGGCAGAAGAAAATCGGACATACCGGAACACTGGATCCGCAGGCGACAGGAGTGTTACCTGTCTGTCTTGGAAGCGGTACCAAGCTGTGTGATATGCTTACCGACAAGGATAAGGAATATGTGGCAGAGCTTCTGCTGGGTGTGGAGACTGATACCCAGGATACTACCGGTCAGGTGTTGCGTGAAAGCCCGGTCAATGCGTCCGGGGAGGAAGTGCGCGCAGCGGTGATGAGCTTTTTGGGAGAGTACAGTCAGGTGCCTCCCATGTACTCGGCGCTGAAGGTGGATGGCAAGAAGCTTTATGAGCTGGCCCGTGCAGGGAAGGAAGTGGAACGGCAGGCCAGGAAAGTGATGATTCATGAAATCGAGATTCTGGATATGAAGCTGCCGGTGGTGAAGCTTCGTGTGGCATGCTCGAAGGGAACCTACATCCGTACGCTCTGTGCAGATATCGGCGCGAAGCTGGGCTGTGGGGGCACTATGAAGAGCTTGCAACGCACCAGGGTGGGCAGCTTTGATTTGGAGAGAGCAGTTACATTGGCGGAGCTCGAGAAAATCCGCGATGAGGAACGATTGGAGGAGATTCTTTTCCCGGTGGACAGTGCTTTCACAAACTGTCCCAAGCTGCATGTGCGTCAGGAGTTTGCGAAGCTGGTGGACAACGGCAATTCGTTTTATCCGAATCAGACAGTTGAGAGAAGGACCTACGGCAGCGGAGAATGGGTCAGTGTCTATCGGGAGAACGGCAGCTTTGTGGGTGTGTATGCTTTTGATGCAGGGCGCAAATGGTACAAGCCCGTGAAAATGTTTTTGGCATAGAGAAAAGTGGGTGGCTGTTTGGAAGCAATGTCCGGACAGCTATCAGTTTTTATGAAAGTGTGGTAAAGCAATTGGAGATTATAGCCGGTACAACACAATTTTATTTGAGGAGAGAGACTGCAGTGGCCATCGGCAAATTCGATGGTGTTCATCTGGGACACAGAAGACTTCTTCAGGAGATTCTGGAGCAGAAAAGAAACGGTCTGGCAGCCTGTGTATTTACCTTTGACCCGCCTCCGGCAGTACTGTTCGGAAGCTCGGATGGGAAAGAGCTGACGACGATAACGGAGAAGCGCGTTTTGTTTGAACGGATGGGCGTGGATATTCTCATTGAATTTCCGCTGACCTATGAAACTGCAGCCATGCCGCCGGTGGATTTCGCAAGGATTATTCTGGCAGAACAGATGAATACCAGATTTATTGCGGCGGGAACGGATTTGTCCTTTGGCGACAAAGGAGCGGGAGATGCACAGCTTTTGCGAAAATTAAGTCAGGAGCTGGGATTTTCAGTGAAGACCATCGATAAGATATGCATACAGGGAACTGAGGTGAACTCCACCTACATCAGGGAATTGCTGAAAGCCGGAAGGATGGAGCAGGTGGAGTTGTTTTTGGGAACTCCTTACACGGTGCGGGAAACTGTGAAGCATGGCAATCAAATCGGCAGAAAGCTTGGGTTTCCTACAGTGAATCTATTGCCTGTAGAGGGCAAGCTGCTTCCACCAAACGGCGTCTATGCTTCAGAAGTCCTGTACAAGGGCAAAAAATATCGTGCCATCAGCAATGTGGGATATAAGCCCACGGTGACTGAGGAGAGAGTGATAGGTGTGGAATCCTATTTGTATGACTTTGACGAGGATATTTATGGGGAAGAGATAGAGGTCGCTTTCTATTCCTTTAAACGTCCGGAGCAGAAATTCGACAATTTGGAGGCTTTGCAGGCGCAGCTGCAGCGGGATATTGCGGACGGATGTTAAGAACGGGTAAAAAGCAAGTAAAAATATTGTAAAAAAATGATTGTAAGTTTGTGCGTTTTCCATTACAATAATCGTGTATGTTCATTTACAAAGGAAAAGGGATAGAGATATGGATGTTAGTGTGTTGCTTTCATTGGCTGGCGGATTAGGGCTCTTCTTATTCGGAATGGATACCATGAGTAAATCCATTGAAAAGGTGGCAGGTGCCAAGCTGAGAAGAATTTTGGAGATTTTTACGACCAATCGTTTTGCAGGATTGCTTGTTGGAATTGTCTTCACCGGAATTGTGCAGTCATCCTCAGCGTGTACCACTATGGTAGTCAGCTTCGTCAATGCGGGTCTGATGAACCTGAGTCAGGCGGCAGGTGTGATTCTGGGTGCCAATATCGGTACTACCGTAACGTCACAGCTTGTATCTGTCAATCTGTCGGAGGTGGCTCCGATTATCTTATTGTTGGGTGTGTTGGTGAGTATGTTCTGCGGGAAACAGAACGTGAAGCAGGCGATGGAGGTAGTAATCGGCTTTGGCGTGTTGTTTGTGGGTCTGCAGACCATGTCCGGTGCGATGGCAGGATTTCGTGATGACCCGAAGATTGTCGAGCTTTTGGGCTCTTTGACGAATCCTTTTTTAGCGACACTGACAGGTTTTGTGCTGACTGCCATTATTCAGAGCTCATCCGTAACGGTCAGTATTGTGTTATTGATGGCCAATCAGGAGCTTTTGGAATTGCCCATTACTTTATTTATCATCATGGGCTGTAATATCGGTTCCTGTGTGACAGCGCTTTTGGCTTCTCTTTCCGGCAAGAAGGATGCAAAGCGTGCAGCATTGATTCATTTCTGGTTTAATGTCATCGGTACTGCATTGATGTATATAGTACTTATGCTTGCGAGAGACCCCATTGTGGCGTTTATCCAGTCGATTTCGGCAGATAACGGACGATTTGTTGCAAATGCCCATACCATTATCAAGGTAACACAGGTGGTTGTATTATTCCCGTTTGCGAATCTGCTTGTGAAATTGGCAAGCTGGTGTGTAAGGGGCGAGGATAAGAAGGTCAACTACAGAGAAAACTATCAGTTGAAATATATCGGCGAGAAGGTAGTATTTAACCCGGCAACGGCGGTGGTTGAGGTTATCAACGAGTTGGAGCGTATGGCTTCTTTGGCCAACGAGAATCTGAATCGTGCCATGAATGCCTTGATTACGCTGGATGAGGAGGATATTGAGGAAGTCTACGAGGTGGAGAAGAATATCAATTTCCTGAATCATGCCATCACAGATTATTTAGTGAAAATCAATCAGAGCACTCTTCCCATCGAGGATTTGAAGAGCATCGGTGCTCTGTTCCATGTGGTCAATGATATTGAGAGAATCGGTGACCATGCGGAGAATGTGGCAGATGCTGCAAGACAGCGAAGAGAAGAGGGTATCAATATCAGCAAGGATGCGCAGAAGGAGCTGGGTGAATTGCTGGACATGGTCAACAAAACAATCCAGTATGCGATTGATATGTTTGTCAAGGGTGACAAGAGCCATATGCAGGAGATTATCCGTCTGGAGAATCAGGTGGATGAGAAAGAGAGAGAATTGCAGTGCACTCATGTAGAGCGTCTGACCAGAGGGGAGTGCAGCCCCGCGGCAGGTATGATTTTCTCGGATGTCATCTCGGGCTTGGAGCGTGTGTCTGACCATGCAACCAATATTGCTTTTTCTATTTTAGGCGAAGAAGCGGATGCAGATTAAGATTAAGTAACGAAAAAGTGTCGGTTATGCCGGCACTTTTTTTGGCTATTTTTAACAAAACGTTCATAAATAATAAGAAAAAATTAAGGAAATTCATGGAAAAGGTTGACACTGATGTAGGGCTTTTGTATAATCAGTCATGTAGCGTAATAATTTTGTAATAAATTTGTAACGAAACATTTATATGATTATAAGATGAGTTACATGACAATAGAAAGGTATTTTTATGAATCGTAGAGGTTATTCGAGGGGAATTGCAATCATATCAGCAAGTCTGGCATTGTGTCTGTCAATGGAGCCTTTGGTGGTGCTGGCAGCTGAAAATAACAGTGTTTTGCAGACGGCAGGTGTCTCCGCTATTCTGGAGACCAGTCTCTCCGTAGAGGAGTATATTGAAGCGGCTGAGCAGGCGAAGGGTGCTATGTGGGGTTACACGAATCTGGGAATTGCTCTGGTTGAGAGTGGCAATTTAAATGTCCGTGAGGCTCCTTCTACTGACGGAAAATTAGTTGGCAAAATGCCCAAGAATGCCGCGTGTGAGGTGCTGGAGTCGGCAGATGGCTGGGCTCATATTACGTCCGGCGAAGTGGAGGGCTATGTAAGCCTTGATTTCCTGGTGACAGGACCGGATGCAAAATTAATGGCAAATGATTTGGTGCGCACGGTTGCAGTTGCAAATACAGATTCCCTGAATGTCAGAGCGGAGGCCAACACGGACAGTGTGGTGTACACTCAGGTGTTAAAGGGCGAGGAACTGGAGTATGTGGAGACAGTAGGAGACTGGGTGAAGGTGTCTCTGGATGGTGATGATGCCTATGTCTCTGCAGAGTATGTATCCGTTGAGACCAAATTGGACACTGCGATTACCATGTCTGAGCTGCTTTATGGTCAGGGTGTATCTGATGTGCGTGTAGACCTTGTGGAGTATGCAAAACAGTTCGTGGGCAATCCCTATGTATGGGGTGGTACCAGCCTTACCAAGGGAGCGGATTGCTCCGGCTTCGTTCTCAGCGTGTTCAAGAAATATGGTGTGAAATTAAGCCATTCCT
>CAZPRB010000035.1:0-11329 GCA_964588645.1 uncultured Acetatifactor sp.
CTACGGCAAAAAGTTATTGACATTGCGATAAGTGCAATGGTATACTACAAGCGTATTCTAAATGAAAGTCATTGATCTCACATATTTTTGTAAGTCATGATTTCTCAGAAAGTATGATTTACAAAAATATGTGATTTTTTTGTCCTACGTTTTAGAATCACTAATACTAAAACGGGCTATGTCCCACTTATTTAAAAGGAGGTACCATCATGAACAACGGTACAGTTAAATGGTTTAATGCACAGAAGGGTTACGGTTTCATCACCAACGATGCAAACGGAGAGGAAGTATTCGTACACTTTTCCGCAATCAATGCTGATGGCTTCAAATCCTTAGAGGAAGGTCAGAAGGTTACCTTTGATACCGAGTGTGATCCTCAGAACAGCAGCAAAATCCGCGCTACCAACGTAACTGTTGTAGCTTAATTGCAGATTTTCAAAGCCGGCTGATTACAGCCGGCTTTTTTTATTCAAAAAGAGTTGTGCGGAAACTATTGTCAAAAAAGCTACTATTCAAAAAGTTGTAAATATGGTAGAATGAACTCATACATTTTTCATGAAAGGTGGCAATACAAATGAAATTTTCAGAGAAAAGCTACATAAACCGAGTTACCTCCATCTGCTATACCTTGATTAATCTATCATTTTCAGCCGCATATGTTGTAGAGTGGTTGAAGGGTGCAAGGACAATTGACTACACAATGATTATCCTTGCTTTAGCCATATTGCCCACAATAGCCGTATGGGTATTGTATAAAAGAAACCGGGATACTCGAATGATTCAGCACGTGATAGGCGTTTGCTATAGTATTTTTTACTTATTCTGTATCTTTACTACACACAGCGAAACTACCTTCATTTATGCTTTTCCCATGTATACGGTGATGACTCTCTACTGTGATATCGCATACTGCTCTGTGATTGCAGTTGGAGGATTTCTGGCAAATGCCATCGCAGTATTTGCTTTGAACAACAATGGTCTCGCCCTCTCAACCGCAGATTTGACAATCCGTATGGCGGCGACAATACTGCTGGGAGCTTTCATGGTTCTGGTCTGTGCCTGCATGCGCAAAATCACGCGATATCGTTTGGATGAGGTCAATACGCAAAAGGAAAAGGCCCGTATCCGTCTGGAAAGTACCCTTGCGATTTCTGAAAGGATTTCAGAGAAAATATCCGATGTGAATGGCAAAATGGGACATTTAGCAGATTCCGTTAATCAGATGCAGAACTCCATGAAGGAAGTCAACGACGGAAATACCGAAACGGCAGATTCTGTGCAACAGCAGCTTCTGCGTACCGAAGAAATTCAGAAATACATTTTCGATGTGCGCTCCTCTGCCGACAGCATCAATACAGAAATGAAGCAGGCGAATACATCGGTACAAAACGGCTTGCAATATGTAACCGATATGGCTGCTCAAGTGGCACAATCAAAGGAGGCTAACGATACCGTCATCCAAAAGATGACAGAGCTTACAGAATATACTGCAAATATGAATAGTATCATCGAGATGATAAACAGTATCACGGGCAAAACCGGACTTCTGGCATTGAATGCATCAATTGAAGCGGCCAGAGCAGGGGAAGCCGGAAAGGGCTTTGCAGTGGTTGCAGAAGAGATCTCCTCCCTTGCCAACCAGACAAAGGATGCAACCATACATATTACCGAACTGATTGACAGCATCAATCACGAGCTGGAAGCAGTGTCAGAGGCAATCAATCAGGTAACTGCCTGCAACGATTCCCACGCGATCAGCGCCCAGGCCGTTGAGAAGAGTTTCGATGAAATTGCCGGGAAAGTCAGTGATATTTCCCACAGAGTCAGTGAAATGGGAACCTCAGTAGAAAATCTGGGTACAGCAAACGATTTCATTGTGGAAAGTATCCAGACAATTTCAGCCGTTTCCGAGGAGGTAGCTGCTCACTCAAGCGAAACCTATGATACCTGCGGAGATAACAGTATTATGGTGCAGGAAGTTTCAAAAATCATGAATGAGCTGAATGAACAGGCTCAGGAGCTGATAGAACAGGATGAGAACTGATTCCCAAAGATTAAAGATTTTCAAATAAGCGCGTTTTTTGGGGGGTGCTTATTGACATTTTTTCTCAATTACTATATGATATTACCAATGTGTATTTATCCTTTGAGGGAGTAGTTGGCAGCTTTGGCTGTGGTAATGTCAACATAATGGCGTTTAACGTCTGGTATTACCGAAGCAATTTCGATTGTGATAATGAGACTCATGGGCAAGGACTTTTTTGTCTGTTGCCCATGGGTTTTTTTATTTCCCGGGATAAGCACGAAAATCTGATACCAAGGAGAAAAGAAATGAGTTTATTAAGTTTATTTGTACTTGCCGTAGGACTTTCCATGGATGCATTTGCAGTTGCAATCTGCAAGGGTCTTGCCATGAAGCAGATTACAGTCAAAAAAGCCGGTATCGTAGGTCTTTGGTTCGGCGGTTTTCAGGCGCTGATGCCCTTCATCGGCTATATGCTGGGAAGCCGGTTCGAGCAATATATCACTCCCATCGATCACTGGATTGCCTTTGTTCTTCTGGGGCTCATAGGCCTTACCATGATTAAAGAAGCCCTGTCCAAAGAGGAAGAGGATGCCGATGATTCCCTGGATGTCAAAACCATGTTTCTCCTGGCAATCGCCACCAGTATCGATGCGCTGGCTGTCGGTATCTCTCTCGCCTTTCTGCAAGTCGAGATTGCTCCGGCGGTGAGCTTTATCGGAATCGTAACCTTTGTCCTCTCTTCCATCGGCGTAAAAATCGGCAATGTCTTCGGATTGAGATACAAATCCAAAGCAGAACTCGCCGGTGGCATCATTCTTATCGCCATCGGTCTGAAAATACTGCTGGAGCACCTGGGTATTCTCGGCTAGGAGAACATTACCTTTTCACTGTCGAAAAGCTTTGTCAACACAAAGGTCATAACTCCCGCCAGCAACACATTGACAAGCATCGTAACTACAATCTGCATGACATCATATCGGAAAGAAAAGATTCCATGCATACTCTGAACACTATTATAAATCGGTATAAAGAACTGTCCTATAGCCTTGCTTCCCTCCGCGGTAAACATCGGAAGCAGACTGATAAACATAACTACTATCATAAGAGGCGACACCAGTGTGCTCGCTTCTTTCACATTCTTAGCCAATGCGGAAAGTACTGCAATCAGGGAGACAAGCACCAGCACCGTGGACAAAATCACTCCCAAAAGCAATCCGTAATCCACCGCCGAATACACTGCGGCGCTCAAACCTTCCACACTTCCTCCCATCAATTTGGGTAAAGAAAGCATCGTTCCCAGAAAGCTGGATACACCGGATAACAGTGCCATCACGCTCAGACTGATAATCTTTCCCAGTGCAAGAGAGCTGCGCTTCATAGGTGTGACCAGCAGGGTGGCTATGGTACCTCGCTCTTTTTCACCTGCGATAGACTCAGGTGCTACCGACACACATCCGCTATACAAAAAGGTCATCAACAGCATTGGCAACAAGCTCGCAAAAATCTGTGCCATGACATCCTCATTGGTCGCACAATCGTATTGCACGTCCCCTGCATTGATATCAAACTTATTCGCCATGGAGGATTCATAATCATTCAGAAAAGACACCAGGATACTCCGAAAATCTGCCGATTCATTATCTGCAGAATTGTAGTAGATTTCCACATTTGGTGCAATCTTTCCTATTGCGGCATCATATTCATCCACTTGTGCTGTGAAATTCTCCGGGAATACTACCAGCACATCCGCTTCTTTCTCCTGAATCTCCTGTAACAGTTGCAACTTATCTGTATCCCCGTCTATCTTCGTCCACTCTGCAGACAGTTCCTGCAGCGCATCCTCGAACTCTTCCGGCATATTCTGTACATACGCCTTCGCCACATACCCTTCATCAGCCATGAAGCTCTGCATCATACCGTCACCCATGAAACTATAGATAATATAAATCAAGATACCCGGCATCAAAACAGAAAAAACCATTCTCTTGTCTCCGAAGAATCTGGCCAGTTCTTTTCTCACAATCGTCGTTACATTGCTTCTCATACTATACTCCCCACCTTTTCTTCATAGATTTCAAAGAATCTCTCTTCCAAAGTCTTATCTCCGCAGATGTTTTCCAAGGTATCGCAGACCGCCATGCTGCCCTGAACAATGACACCGACTCTGTCACAAATCTTCTCAATCAGACTGAAAATATGTGTGGATATAATTATGGTCTTTCCCTGCTCTTTCAAATCCAGCAGAAAATCAGTAACCACCTTTGCAGTGAGAACATCCAATCCGTTGGTGGGTTCATCAAAAATGATAATATCCGGATTATGTACCAGCGAAATTACCAGCGAAGTCTTCTGTTTCATACCGGTAGAGAGATTCCCCACCTTTACTTCTGCAAAGGCATCAATACCAAATCTCTCAAACAATTTCTTTTTGCGCATCTCCCGCTCTTCCACGGGGACCCCGTGTAAATCAGAAAAGAAATCAAACAGATAATTAGGTGTAAAAAACTCCTCCAGTTTCAGTTCACTGGTAAGAAATCCTATTCTCCTGCGCACTTCCTCCGGATTTTTCACCACACTGATGCCATCCAGCACGGCATCACCGGAATCCGGCTTTATCAACGATGCCAACATACGAAGGGTTGTAGTCTTACCTGCTCCGTTTGGTCCCAGCAGCCCAAAGACTTCACCCTTATATGCGGTAAATTCCAAATGGTCTACCGCTTTTCTCTTCTTCTCCTTCGTTTTCTCCAGTTTCTGCTGTTTTGCAGAAAGAGTAAACGTTTTGCACAAATCTTTTACCTGTAATATCTCTTCCATATACTCCTCTTTTCTTGGTCTATCTTGAATGTCTTCCCTAAACTGCCGGATAGCCATGGATTCCCAATGCCACACAGATTCCGTACAGAATCAGTAAATGCAACGGGTAAAACAAATAGAACACCATTTTAAGGTTCATTCCCCTTTTCCCGTTGTAGAACCCGGCAATCAAAAATGCAAGAGAGGCATAGTTTTCCCACAGAAATGCACAGAACCCTGCAAGGCACTGCGATTTCTTACTCCACCTGAAAAAATATAAAACCATAATACACAGGATTCCCTTGTAATCATAGTCCGTATGAAGGCAGGTGGCAACAAGCATCCCCAACACCATCACTGCCAGCGTCGTCAGGTACGTTAATATCCCTCGTACCTCGGTGCTGATTCTTCCATCTGTCTTCTCCCACAGTCCAAGCAATGCATCTGCTGCCATCATGGTAAGCAGACCAATCAACAAAGTAAAGAACACATTCTGATAGGAAAACTCCAACACTTTACTGCTAAAAGCTAAATCAAAAGGAATCTCCGAAAGAATCGCAAATACTCCCAAGCGGATTGCATACCTGATCCGATTGCCTGTTCTCTGAAATCCTTCCACCAGAAGGAAACAAAAAATGGGAAATGCGAGTCTGCCGATGTTACGGGAAATTGTGTATATCTGATAAAGCATATCCCGAGAGATTGCTGCCGATATGCCGCTATGTGTTCCGTAAGATAATACCATTCTTGCCAGAACCACCGCTCCGATATGATCAATCAGCATGGTCACTATCGCTATTATTTTCAGAGTACTTCCGCTTATTCCCAGCTTTCTATTCATACTGTTTATTCTGCTTTCTTCCACTATTACAGTCTCATACATAACAGACCTGCGCATAATAGCTTTACACTTTACTACGCTATCGTATCAAACAATACCTTACTATCCTTCCTCTCTTTTGTCAATGGAAAGATACATACACAGCACTATCCGTATTAGGGTCTAGCCTACCTTATAGCCGGTTCCCCAGACTACCTTGAGATAGCGTGGCTCTTTGGGATTGGTCTCAATCTTCTCTCGAATATGTCGTATATGCACTGCTATAGTATTATCTGCACCGATAGGTTGCATCTTCCAAATAGCCTCGTAAATTTGCTCAATGGATAACACCCTTCCGCGCTGTTGCACCAGAAGTCGCAGGATTTTGTATTCAATCGGTGTGAGTTTCACCTCTCTGCCACCCACCAAAACCGCACGGTTGGCATCATCTATCTCCAATTCGTCCACCTTATAGGTAGTATCCAATTTTGTCGTAAGATTCACAAGCTGAATATATCTTCTGAGCTGGGATTTCACTCTTGCCAACAATTCCAGTGGGTTACAGTTTGCTGTCACATAGTCATCAGCCCCCGCATTCAGTGCCATCACCTTGGCATTCTCTCCGTTCTGCGAGGATACTACAATAATCGGAATGGTACTTTTTCTGCGAAGTATGGCTATCAATTCGATTCCGTTCTTCAAATTCCTCTCATCGAGCTCTGCATCTATTAACATCAGGTGCACGCAACCACCGTCCAAAAGATTCAATAATTCCTTCCGGGTAGTAGCCACCGTCATACGCAAATCTTCCCCTGCAAACAAAGGACCCATCGTTTCTACAATACCGGTATCATTATTAAAAACCACTATGTTCTTTTCCATGCTGTCCCTTCCTCCTGATTTCATTCCTAATCTCTTTCCTAATTCTTCCCCAATCTTTTTCTTTATTCATCCTATAATTCTGTTGCATCATTTCTGCAAACTTTTCCGCAAGTTTTTGCATATCCTGCCATTTTCGGTGCAGCAAAATGCCCTACAAAGTATTAGACTACTTTGTAGGGCATAAAGTTTCAAAAAATCCTAATTTTTTATGTTATTCATAATATACCTTCATGAGCATTAATCCCTTTGCCGGAACAAGAGGACCTGCATTTTTACGGTTTTGGGTCTCTAATACCGCAGTGACGCTTTCCGGCATCCGTTTACCCATTCCTACCTCCAAAAGAGTTCCCATCAGAATTCGCACCATATGGTGAAGGAAACCATTTCCCTCAAAGGTGAAGGTCAGTAGTTCTCCCTGTCTCTCGACAGAGATTTGGTCAATCCTTCTGACGGTGGATTTCTTACCCTTTTTCGCAGAGGTAAATGCCTTAAAATCATGCTCCCCGCACAGCAGTATAGCCGCCTGCTTCATAGCATCCACATTCAGTTCACCCGGCACCTCCAACGCATATCTACGCCAAAACACGTCAGGAACATCACTGTTGATAACCCGATAACAGTAGCATTTCCCGGTAGCATTCAGCCTACTGTGAAAGCGCAATGCCGCCTCACGGACATCCACCACCGCTATATCCTCCGGCAGGTATGTATTGATGTATTTCTTCATCTCTTCCACCGACAATTCGCTATCCGTGTGAAAGTTTGCTACCTGTCCCACGGCATGCACACCGGCATCGGTCCTGCCACTTGCCTGCAACAGAATGGGTTCACCACACATTCTGGTAAGCAGTGTCTCCAGCTTTCCCTGAATGGTGTTATCAGAAGAGGTCTGGCGCTGCCATCCCTGATACCTTGTACCCTCATATTGTATCAGAAGCCTAATGTTTCGCATCGGTCTTCTCCTCTCGGGAAAGCTCTTCTTTCTTTTTCAGTTCATTCCTATGCATTTCTTCTACCAGCACCATATCCTGTTCTCTGAGTTTGCGAAAATTATTAATACCTGCAACCAATATCATGAAGCTGTTCTTGGTCGTATCAAATGCGCCCTCCTGATACATGGTAAATACAATCAGACCAATGGGAACCGCAATAATCATACCGATGACACCGCTCACCTTATAACCGATGTAAAGCAAGAACAATGTGGGAATCGGTGCAACGCCGATGGAGTCCCCTACAATTTTAGGCTGAATCACCTGACGGGCAAGCTGGCCCACACCCCAGATAATCAACAAGCCGATAGCCATCTGATAATCCGAACAGAGTATCTTAATAATTGCCCAAGGAACCATAATAGTACCTGTTCCAAAGAACGGGAAGAAATCCATAACGGCAATGCCCAGCGCAATCAGAAACGCATACTCAACCCGCAAAATACTTAACCCAACAAACAGAAGCAGATACATCCACACCTCTATCTTGAGCTGAGCCTTAAAATATCCTCCCACCGCCTTCACGAAGCTACGCTTCATCATTTTGTAACGGATCTGGATAGAAACGGGTGTATTACGTCGGAACCACTCCGCTATCGTATCTCTCTCCGCAACAAACAGATAGGAGGAGAGAAGAGCCATAATAATACCAATGAGCACCGTCGGCAGCTGTTTTGCAAAATTCCCAACGGCTGTGATGGTAGGTGTACTGATTCTTCCAATGAGCTCACCTGCATAGCTTACAATCTGCTCCGACACCTCCGAGATACTGTCTTGTAAATCAGAAGGCAGTCTCCGATATATCACGTTGAGATTCTTCCCGATATCATCGAAATCCGCTTCGGCGCCGGCCCAGATGGAGGGAATGGAATCAATGAACCCTATCAGCTCCTCCACCAAAATACTGCCAACCAAATATAACAGAAAAACCACCAAGCCAATGACTACAACGATGACAAAAGCACTTCCCGCCTTTCTCTTCAGCTTCACCTTTTTCTCAAAGAATTGCACCGTAGGTGCAGCAATCAATGAAATAACCCAGCCAACCACAAAGGGCGAAAAATATACGAGCAGACGGGGAATCGCGAAGATGATAAGCAAAAGAATCATCAACGCAATCGCTATATTTGTAAGTGCCTTACAATATGTTTTCAATCAGTCGCTCCCCCTCTTTCCTCATCCACGGCAATCAATCGGTCAATTATCTCATATATCTCATCCCTTCCCTGCTTCGTCTCCGCTGAAAAAGGAATAATTATCGTATCTGTGCCGGCCTCCAAAGTGGTTCTGATTAATTTCACCTGCTTCTGAAGCTGGCTTCTTTTAATTTTGTCAAGCTTCGTCGCTATAATAATCGGTTCATACCCCTGTCTCTTCACCCAGTCATACATGATGCAATCATTGTTGGAGGGGGAATGTCTGATATCTATCAACAGAAAAACTGCCTTAAGCTGCTTGGAACGATGCAGGTAATCTTCTATCATTTTACCCCACTGTGCCTTGACACGCTCATTGGCCTGCGCATAACCATATCCGGGTAAATCCACAAAATAAATTGCATCATTGATATTGTAATAATTAATCGTCTGAGTTTTCCCCGGTTGGGAGCTGGTTCTTGCCAGAGCCTTCCGATTCATCAGTGCGTTAATCAGGGAAGACTTCCCCACATTACTCTTCCCTGCAAAAGCCACCTCAGGATGGATGTTTTCCGGCAGCTTACTTGTAACACCGCACACCGTCTCCAGATTTACATTTTTGATTATCATAATAGTAGTCTCTTATACCTTATTTTGCTTTTTTAATCTGTTCGGTACGGACCGTCAGTAGTTGACTGCCATCCTCGACAGCTTCCCTGGTAACCACACACGACTCAATGGAATCATCGGAGGGAATCTCATACATAGTATCCATCATGACACTCTCCATGATGGAACGTAGCCCTCTGGCACCTGTCTTTCTTTCAAATGCCAAAGCAGCAATGGCCTTCACCGCATCTTCCTCGAAGGACAATTCCACACCATCCATCTCAAACAGTTTCTGATACTGCTTAATCAGTGCATTCTTCGGCTCCCGTAAAATTCTGATGAGAGCCTCTTTGTCCAGGCCACGCAGAGACACATTGATGGGAACACGTCCCACGAACTCCGGAATCAAGCCGAACTTCACCAAATCTTGAGGAGCCACCTCCTGAAGCAAATCACTCAGTTCCTTGGTGGACTTCTGTGTCACCTCAGTATTGAAGCCGATGGACTTACGATCCAGTCTGGCCTCAATGATTTTCTCCAAGCCATCGAAAGCACCACCGCAAATAAACAGAATATTGGAGGTATCAATCTGAATCAATTCCTGATGAGGATGTTTTCTTCCTCCCTGAGGCGGAACGCTTGCTACCGTTCCCTCCACAATCTTCAAAAGTGCCTGTTGCACACCTTCACCGGATACATCACGAGTGATGGATACATTCTCACTCTTCTTGGTAATCTTATCAATCTCATCGATATATACGATGCCGTACTGGGCACGTTCCACATCATAATCCGCTGCCTGAATCAGCTTCAAAAGAATGTTCTCCACATCCTCGCCCACATAGCCGGCTTCAGTCAATGTGGTCGCATCCGCAATGGCAAAGGGTACATTGATAATCTTAGCCAGCGTCTGTGCCAGATAGGTTTTGCCGGAACCGGTGGGACCTATCATAATAATATTACTTTTCTGCAGTTCCACATCCCCAAGAGTCTTGGGGCTTGTCACTCTCTTATAATGATTGTATACCGCTACCGAAAGAACCTTTTTCGCTTCCTCCTGTCCGATTACATACTCGTCCAGAAAGTCCTTAATCTCCTTGGGCTTCAAAAGATTAATTTCGGCATGATCAGCCGTTTCCGGCTCATCATCCTCAAATTCTTCATCCAAGATATCAGCACAAATATCAATACATTCGTCACAGATATATACTCCTGCGGGACCGGCAATCAGCTTACGCACCTGACCCTGAGATTTACCGCAGAAGGAACATCTGATATCGCTTCCGGAATTCTTTCCTGCCATTATTACACTCCTGATTTTCTATTTCACCCTGCACACAAGCACACAAAACTATTTCTGTGCATCATGGGAGGTGATAACCTTGTCGATTAATCCGTACTCGCAGGCTTCCTCAGCGGACTTCCAGTTGTCGCGTTCGGTATCTGCACACACTACTTCATAATCCTTGCCCGTATTCTCAGCCAGCATACGGTTCAACTTTTCTTTTGTACGCAAAATATGCTTTGCGGCAATTTCAATCTCTGTTGCCTGTCCCTGTGTGCCTCCCAAGGGCTGATGAATCATAATCTCTGCATTGGGAAGTGCAAATCTCTTTCCCTTGGCACCGCCTGCCAACAGAAATGCACCCATGCTCGCCGCCATACCGATACATACGGTAGACACATCACACTTGATATACTGCATGGTATCATAAATGGCCATACCTGCAGTCACGCTTCCTCCGGGACTGTTAATGTACAGATGGATATCCTTCTCCGGATCCTCTGCCTCCAGGAAGAGCAACTGAGCCACAACAATACTTGCAGTGGTATCATTTACTTCCTCTCCCAGGAAAATAATTCTGTCCTTTAATAATCTGGAATAAATATCGTAGGATCTTTCGCCTTTGCTGGTCTGCTCAATGACGTAAGGTACTAAACTCATGAATACTCCTCCATTTACATTCTGTCATATTATTCAGGTAATTTTTACCGTTCTCATAGGTTATCTTATCCTACTTAGTCCTCTTTTTCAATGGTACATGACAGATTTTAATAAAAAATTAAT
>CAZPRB010000035.1:11429-19214 GCA_964588645.1 uncultured Acetatifactor sp.
TCCTACTTAGTCCTCTTTTTCAATGGTACATGACAGATTTTAATAAAAAATTAATTCCTAAAAGATGTACCCGGGTCTTCTCCCGGGTACATTCTGTATCTCTTATTCTTCCTCTTTGGTCTCTTCTGCAGCTTTCTTTTTGGACTTTGCCTTGGTTGCCTTAGCTTCCTTTGCATTCTCCACTACGAAATCAGCGGCCTTCTTAATACAGATATCTTCCATAACCTGCTTCTTTCCATTTTCAGCGAGAAGCTCCTTCACCTTATCGGCCTCCATCTGATAAGCCTCAGCCATAACCTTAACTTCTTCTTCGAAGTCCTCCTCAGTAGCTTCCAGCTTCTCAGCTGCCACAACAGCCTCCAGAACCAGACGGGACTGAATTCTCTTAAGTGCCTGAGGCTTTACCTGCTCAAGCAGCATTGATGTATTCATACCGGTGAACTGCATATACTGCTCCATTGTAAGACCCTGGGACTGGATTCTCTGAGCAAAATCCTCAACCATCTGTCTCTGCTGTGTCTCGACCATCGCATCAGGAATCTCCATCTTGGCATCCGCAACGATTGCATCAATGACAGCATCCTCCTTAGCAGCCTTTGCATCTGCAGCCTTCTTATCTGCCAGATTCTTCTTAACATCCTCTTTGTACTCAGCCATGGTATCAAACTCGGATACTTCACTTGCGAACTCGTCATCCAACTCAGGAAGCTCCTTCTCTTTGATTTCCTTCACGGTGCATTTGAATACTGCTGCCTTACCTGCCAGCTCACTTGCCTGATAATCCTCAGGGAAAGTTACGTTCACATCTGTCTCTTTGCCGATTTCAGCACCGATGAGTGCCTCCTCAAATCCGGGAATGAACGCACCTGAGCCAATGGTCAGAGGATAATTCTCACCCTTTCCGCCTTCAAACGCAACACCGTCTACAAAACCTTCAAAATCAATAACGGTCATATCGCCGTCCTTAACTGCTCTGTCTTCTACCGTAATGGTTCTGGCATTGCGGTCTCTTTCCTTCTCAATCTCTGCATCCACTTCCTCGTCAGACACTTCTACGTCAATCTTATCAACCTTGACGCCCTTATACTGACCAAGTGTAACCTCAGGCTTTAATGCTACCTCTGCAGTGAAGATGAAGGGCTTGCCTGCTTCAATCTGAACTACATCAATCTGAGGAGCGGATACGATATCCTCCGTGCACTCCTCAAGTGCTTTCTCATATGCTCCGGGAATCAGCTCATTGGCAGCATCCTCATAAAATACTTCCTTGCCGTACATCTGCTCAATCATCTTACGGGGCGCTTTTCCCTTACGGAAACCGGGAATGCTGATTTTGTTCTTATTCTTCTGGTATGCAGTGTCAATTGCCTTGTCCAGCTCTTCCGCAGACACTTCAATCGTCAGCTTTGCCATATTCTTCTCCAGCTTTTCTAACTGTAAACTCATTGTTCCATTTCCTCCTTAAATTTACCCTGTGCCGGTCTATATCATTTGTCCTTCATTCTGTCGATACACGGACATACTCACAGTCATTTTACGATTATAGCATAGCAGCGAAAAAAACACAATTGTTTTTCGATTTTTCTTAAATATGAGTGGCTATTATCACTATTCTGTCTCCCTGCATTTCTTTGATATAGCTTTCTGCCATCTGCCTAGTCTCCGCATCCATACCTGTAAACGGTTCATCCAAAAGCACGGCATCGGATGGCATCTCCATGGCGCGCACCAGGGCAACCCGCCTCTTCATACCGCCGCTGAGCTGACTGCAGGGCTTGGAAAGTGCGTTCTCCTCCAGAAGCCTTGCCAGCGCTGCCCGCGCTCTCTGCTCGTCTCCGGTAACCATACTCACATTCCGAATGGCATCATACTCCTCGCAAAGCCTGTCCTCCTGAAATAACATGCTGTAGGCTGCAACGCCCTTGATTTCACCGCTGTCGGGCTGCTCCAGACCGGACAGTACTCTCAGCAGGGTGGTTTTCCCGCTGCCGGAGGGGCTTGTCAGATAATAAATATTTCCTCCTGTATAGGTTTGGGACACATCTGCAAGAACCACTTCCCCATGGTAAGCTTTCCAAATATGGCTCAACGCAATCTGCCGGCCGCCATCAGCCCCTGTTCTTTTGGGATGACACCGTGGCTGCCATTTGAAAAATCTGTCTGCCAGCGCAAGGATTATTTTTTCAAAGCAAAGGCTAAGCAGCAGAATGACTGCTGTCCACGCCAGCACGCCCGCGGTATCCAGATGGATTTTTGCCAAATATAAGCCGCCCCCGATAGAATAGGTCGGAGTACCGATGACTTCCGCCGCCACGCCTGACTTCCAGCACATTCCCAGTGCCAGCTTCAAGCTGCCTGTCAGGAACGGGCGAAGTGCCGGACGATAGATATAGAAAAACCTGTTGCATGCGGACATGCGAAACACCTCTGCCATCTCCAGAAGATGCGCATCCACAGCCTTAAGTCCCTCCAGTGTGTTGAGATATATGTTGGGAAGAACCACCAAAAAACAAATAGCCACCGCCAACACGGATGAGCCCCACCAAATCAGTAACATGACCGCGAAGGACGCCACCGGAACTGTTTTAATCAGCTTCATCAGCGGCTGAAGCAGTTCCTCCGCCACAGCAAACCGCACACTCACTCCCGCCAGCGCAATCGCTGTACAGAATCCCAAAAGGAAGCCCGTCCCTATGCGGACAAGGGAGCTACACACCGTCTGCCAGAAGGACACCTGCGTTCCCAGCTTCACAAGACTGCACAAGGCTGCCCGGGGTGTTACAAGCAAAATGGCATTATTCACTGCCAACGCCAGAAGATACCATATGCAAATCCAAAAAACAATAATTCCAATTTTCCGAAACAGCTTATTGTGAAACATAATAAAAATCCTCTTCCGGCAGTGCACCACCCACAGACTCAGCCGACTGCTCCAGCAAGACGGAAAGATATCCGGACAGTGCCTGTTTCATTTCCTTCCCGGTGATACATACAATATTACACTTCGGAATTGCTTTTGAGGCAATATCCTCCTTACCAACAATGCCCTGTTCAACAGTGTAAACCGCTCCGATATCCGCATCCTGATTGATTGCCTCCACGCTCCTTGCATGCTCTGTGAGAAACGCCTCCACAAGCTCTTGATTATCCCGCAAAAAATCTTTGCGCACCACGGTCACGCCGGTGACCATACTGCCGGCATTCTCCTCCTGTATCCGATTCCATTCCTCATTCATATCCAACACCACGGACAACAGCGCATTCTGTGCAAGTGCTGTTGTGACAAAGGGTTGGGGAAGCAGACCTATCGCCTCCGGATTTTCTGCCAAAAGCGCAGCCACCTCCGTAGCCTCAGATTTGTATTCCAGGGTACAGTCATTCTCACTCAGCCCATTTTGCTTCAAAATATATCGCAGCACATAATCCGGTGTGGTGCCCTGTCCCGTCAGATAGATGTTCTTTCCCTTCAAATCCGCCACCGCCTGTACGGAGGAATCGCCGGACACCATATACAGCACACCCAGAGTATTGATATCAATGACACTGATACCGCCATCCATCCGGTTATAGAGCACACTTGCCACATTAGCGGGCAACAGCGCCACATCCAGTTCTCCCTTCACCATCAGCAAAAGAAGCTCATCCGCCGCGTTATACATCTGAAAATCATAAGAATTCTCCGTTTCCCCCTGTCGCGCTTCCTCCATCAGAAATAGAAGTCCCATAGAGGTTGGTCCCTTCAGGGAACCCACTCTTACTGCGATGGTTTCACCGTTCTTTTCCGCAGCCCGTTCTCCGCAGCCGGCAAAAAAGCTGCACAGCAAGACAGCTGTCAGGCAGACAAGCATAAGCTTATTTTTTCTGCATTTCATATTTTTTGTTCTCTTTCCATTATATCATACATCCGTTTTTATTTGATTCTCTTTTCACCAAATGCGCTACCCATTATAACAGGAATTTCAAAATCTTACCATAATATTTTTTCCCCGGACGCTCATACTATTATCAAGATAAGTCAAACAAAAGTTTTCTTATCTTAAATCATATAGAAAAGCCAATTAACAATTTCTTATGCGGAGGTGAAACAAAATGGCAAACAGAAGTAATAGAGTAGGAGTTCCTGAGGCTAAGGCAGCAATGGATCGTTTCAAAACTGAGGTTGCATCTGAACTGGGTGTGAACTTAAAGGAAGGCTACAACGGTGATCTGACTTCCAAGGAAGCGGGTTCTATCGGTGGCGAAATGGTACGTCGTATGATTAAGAAGCAGGAGGAGCAGATGAAATAACATCTGCCAAAAAAGGAAGCCGGAGATTCTTTCTCCGGCTCCCTGTATGTACATAAATATAATGGTCTATTTCAGATGCTGTTCCCGGAACTGCCCAAAGCTGCAAGGCTTTCCGAAATAGTAGCCCTGAATGAAATCCGGTTGCATCCTGCTCACCTTTGCAAGTTCTTCCTCCGTCTCAATTCCTTCAATACACAGCTTCATATCGATTCCGTGAGACATATCTATCATATGCTTCAGGATATTGTAATCATGTTCATCCCGAAGTGCCTTCCAGGTGAAAGACCGGTCAATCTTAATCGTGTCCGGACCTAAATGATACAGATACTGGAAATTGGAGTAGCCTGTGCCAAAATCATCCAACGCCAGAGAAATGGAATTGCTTTTCAGTTCTTCGCAGAATCTCTGAAAAACGGTACTCGTCTCAAATAAACCGCTTTCTGTCAGTTCTACAATAATACTGCCCGGCTTCAGATGATACTTTTCAATCCCTTTCTTCAAATCAGACAGCACATTGCTCTTTGACACCTGTATATAGGACAGATTCACGGACATCCTAAAGTCCGGAATCGTCTTCTGAATCTCACTGCAGGCCGCCATTGCCTGTTCCAATACCCATTTGCCTACAGGAATAATCAGACCGCTCTCCTCCAGCATAGGTATGAATTCCACCGGAGAAACCGGTCCTGTTTCCTCGGTTCTGAAACGCAGCAATGTCTCAGCACCATACAGGCGTTTCTCATGGATATCCACAATGGGCTGATAATATGCTTCAAAGCCCTGATAATCATTGTTGATGGCAAGACGCATTGCCTGAATCAGACGATGCTTCCGCAGAAATGCCAAATAATCATCCTTTGTGTACAGATAGCACTGATTCCTGCCCCGGATTTTGGCCTCATTTAGCGCAAACTCTGACAGCTTCATCAGATTGGCATAGCTTTTGTCCTCAATCTGCTCCAAGCCGATAATTCCGGCAGACACGGTGAAGAAAACCTCGTAGCCGCTCTCCTCAATCAGACGGTCAATTCTGGGTCTGATTTTCTTATAAAGCTTCTTTGCTTCCTCAG
Organism: uncultured Acetatifactor sp.; assembly: GCA_964588645.1. Classification (GTDB taxonomy): domain Bacteria; phylum Bacillota; class Clostridia; order Lachnospirales; family Lachnospiraceae; genus Acetatifactor. The sequence continues at coordinate 16,787 of CAZPRB010000035.1, forward strand.
CGCTTCTACCGGTGAAATCCACAATCATAAATTCATCCGACATCACACGATACAGCTTCTGCTCCGTCAGACAAACCTCGCGGATACACTCTGCGGTTCTCCGCAGAATCATATCACCGTATTCCATGCCTTTGTTCTCATTAATCTCCTTAAACTGATCAATGCCAAAGCGCATGACAAAGCCGCTCAGCTCGCCATTTTCCAGTGCCTCCAGCTCTTTTCTCAGAACCGTCTCCCGCAACAGACCGCTGACATTATCTGCCTTCTGCTTTTTGCCGATTTCATTGATGCAGCCAATCAAAAAACAGGGCACATTTTCTTTGTTCCTGATGACCTGCCCTCTGCAGTTAATCCAAACCGCATTATCGTCCCTGTCAATCCACCGATATTCCAGATTATGGAAATCGCACCTTCCCTCCTGTGCCTCCTTAAGCTCCTGCATCAGCACAGCAAAATCCTCCGGATGAACAAACTCCCGAAATACCTTGGCAGTATCCGTAAAGCTTTTGTCCGGTAGTTTGAAGCGATTCATTGCACTGGATGATATACAATACTCATCATGTACAAAATCATAGATATAAAGGAAATCATCCATGGTAGGCTGGAAGATTTCTATTATTTTATGAAACTGTTCCACGTATACTTCTTCTGCAAATGCTGTCATAGTATCACTCCGCCACTAAAAATCATCTTATTACTCAAAAAATAGTCATTATTGAACTTGTTTTCTACTAAATTTTATCATATCATTCTAAATATTACAACTTTTTTCTCATAAAATAGTCCATTTTGCAAATAGTTATCCATTTAGTATATTTTTTTGAAAAATATACTCTGCAGCATTTTTTCCGTGAAAATATGAGACAATTTCCGATTTCAGAATTCCGCCTCTGCTCCCGCTGTAATAGGGGGCCAGCTTTTGCAGAAAATACCGCATATCCGGAATACGTTCCCTGTAATCCTTCCGTAGGCATTCCTCAAGCAGCCGTGCCACACCACGGTGCACCTTTGCTTTCATTATCCTGCTGCCTTGCAGTTCCCATTCCGTATACGTCTCTCTGGGCGCAATCAGCATATAACACATCACCCTTGCCAACCCGTAGACATCGCTGTAGAAGCCCTCAACCGCTTCCTTCTCCCACTGTTCCGGTGCAGCAAAGCCGGGAGTTCCGGTTATCGCTTGCTTCTCCGTCCCCGATATGCAAGCACTTCCCAAATCCAACAGCTTTACCTTACCATCCGTACCCAGCATGATGTTATCAGGCTTCAAATCCCGAAAAAGTATGGGCGGTGTCAGCTCGTGCAAATAACTCAGGCCTTCAGCCAGCTCTACGGCAATTTCAATGACCCGCGTTTCCGACAAAGGTCCATCCCTTGCAATCAGCTCCTTCAGATTAATACCTTCCACATACTCCATCACCAAAAAAGCCAGCTCCCCCCACTGTCTGTATGCATGAAACGCAGGAAACAAAGGATGGGAAAGCTTTTGCAGGAAAAAGCTCTCTCTTTCCAGCATATTCTGTTCCCTGCTCACCTTACAGGCAAAACTGCGACCGGTCGTCGCTTCCTTCACACAATAAACCTCAGAAAAGGCTCCTTTTCCGATAACTCCGGGTTCTGCATATCCCCATTGTTTCAAAAGTTCAATCGTTTCCGGCACAACACATCCTCCCTTCTCTCCTATCCGCTCATCCGGCAATCATCAAAAGTGCTGCCATTTCCGTTGTCTGCTCCGGCTCACAGCATCCTCCCACCTCCTTAAGTCTTCTCTCGCATTGCTCCTGAGAACGGATTTCCCTCACATTCAGGCACTGCTCCATTTTGCCGGCAGGGATAGTGGAAAAGAATGCTTTTGTGGCCAGCAATATTCCGGCACCCCGCTGTATGGTGCCGGACCAAACCGCCAACCCACTGCTTTCTTTCTTCCATATTTTCAGTTCCTGACAATATGGTCGATGATTCCTGGTATTCAGCAGCTTGATGCACATCTCTCCCCTGCGAAAGAGCAAAACCTTTTCTCCCACGCAGAGAGCACCTACCCATTGACAGGTCAGTAGCTCGGGGTGATTCTCAAACATCTCACCAAGCCTCTTACCCAAGCTGTCAGCCATCGCATCCATGCCGCGTTCACCTCGTCGGGTGCACAGGCTTAACGCAGCTCCATAGAACCAATCGGTCAGCATACACAATAGTTGCTTGCCCCATTTGGTACCGGGAAGCCCTTCTGTCAGATATGTATCCTTCTCCGTGCTGACACACGCCAAAACCACAGGCATTTTCCGTCTCTTATGGTATACCTGCTTCAGCAACACAGAAACAGTGCTCTCAGCAGCGGGCAAACCATAATATGCTGTAAAATACTGCATTGTTTACCTCCGTATTTTTCTTGAAATGAAATGCGATGAATATAGGGATTTGAAAAGAAGCC
>CAZPRB010000036.1:0-18577 GCA_964588645.1 uncultured Acetatifactor sp.
TTATGATTGTACTAGAAATCCCTTGACGTGTCACTAGCATAATGATATAAATTAATTATTGATTTGATACAGTTCTACCTATAGAAAACAAAAGATTACTAACATCGGAGGATACCCATGCCTGACTTACATGAACTGGAAAATGCCATGCCCGTGGCGCCCTTAAAGATTATCGCTTTGCCCTCTGCTGAACAAATGGGAAAAAGAATCAACGACTACATGGTTGAATTCCGCAGAAGCATTCACAATGACAAAGTAAAAAATGATCCTGCTTTTCACGGATATATTGAAAAGAACTATCTCGTAGATGTGGCACTCCCCCGTTTCGGAAGCGGTGAAGCAAAGGCTTCCTTTAACGAAAGTATCCGCGGAAAGGATTTATTTCTTCTGGTAGATGTATGTAATCATAGTATTACATATAACATGTACGGCTATACCAATCATATGTCCCCTGACGACCATTATCAGGATTTGAAGCGTGTCATTGCAGCATGTAACGGCAAAGCAAAACGTATCAACGTCATCATGCCCTTCCTCTATGAAGGAAGACAACATAAAAGAAACGGACGGGAATCCCTGGATTGTGCTTTTGCACTGGAAGAGTTGCGCGATATGGGTATCTCAAATTTTATTACCTTCGACGCACATGACCCCAGAGTGGCCAATGCAACTCCTCTGAACGGCTTCGACAACTTTACACCGCCCTATCAGTTTATTAAGGCTCTGTTGAATTCTGAGGATGATTTGCTTGTGGACAAGGAACACTTACTGGTAATCAGCCCTGACGAGGGGGCTCTGGACCGTGCTATTTATTTTGCGACCGTTCTCGGTGTAGATACCGGAATGTTCTATAAGAGACGTGATTACTCCACCATAGTAAACGGCAAAAATCCCATCGTTGCACATGAATTTCTTGGGGATAATGTTGACGGCAAGGACGTCATCATCATCGATGACATGATTTCCTCTGGCGGAAGCATGCTGGATACCGCAAAGCAGTTAAAGAAAATGAATGCCAGACGCGTATTTATCTGCTGTACCTTCGGTTTATTTACCGATGGTCTCGCTGCATTTGATAAAGCCTATGAACAAGGCTACTTCGACAAGGTTGTTACAACCGACCTTACTTATCTGCCTCCGGAGCTTTATAACAGGCCCTACTTTATCGAAGCAGATATGAGCAAATTTATCGCCTCCCTGATTGACTTTATTAATCATGATGCATCCCTGTCAAATGTACTTGCAACCACAGACAAAATACACAGCATTGTGGAAGCATATAACAGCCGTGCTGATATCGATATCGACTTCTAGTAAATTTACAGAGGGTAGCCCCGACCGGGACTACCCTCTGTATTTCTTACCTCTTATGAATTTCTTAAACCCGTTTAAATACAATTACACTTCTGGAAGGCAGATAACAAGAAAAGCCCTTTCTGCCATCCTCAGTATCAAAGCTATCGTAAACATATGAGGTGTCCACCCGTTCAAAGCCACCGAACACGCCATCATCAGAGGAGAGAATAATATGATACTGACCGTTCCTGCCAACAGGGACAAAATAATTTTCAAACGATTTCGTCGGATGGAAATTAAATGCAAATAATACATCCCCTTTATTATATATCAGTACCTTATCCTCCTGATGTATCCATCTGCTTTCCGGCTGCAGTGTCAAAAGCTCTTCCTCCTTCAGAAGTCCCACCATTGCCTTATCAAAAGCATTCAATTCACAATAACGCAGGTCTTCATTATCCACCAGGCTCCACTGTCTGCGGCAATAATGATAGCTCCAGCCATTGCCCTCTCTCGGGAAATCAATCCATTCCGGATGGCCGAATTCATTTCCCATGAAATTCAGATATCCCTCTCCTGCCAGGGAGGCAGTAAGCAGACGAATCATTTTGTGTAGGGCAATTCCCCTGTCAATGATAATACTTCCGCCGAATTTATTCATATGAGTATACATTTCTGCATCACATAAACGGAACATAAGCGTCTTGTCACCCACAAGTGCCTGATCATGGGATTCACAATATCCGATATTCTTTTCCTGCGGTCTGCGTCCTACCAATTCATACCAGAGCCTGTACATATCCCAGTTTTCATCAGTGCTTTCCTTCAGGGTCTTAATCCAGAGATCCGGCACTCCCATGGAAAGCCGATAATCAAAACCGATTCCTCCGTCCTTTAACGGAATACACATACCGGGCATTCCCGACATATCCTCCGCAATGGTAACAGCATTAGGATTCACCTGATGTATCAGTTCATTTGCCAGCTGCAAATAGGTCACTGCCTCCGTATCCGTATTCATCGAGAAATACATGCTGTAGTCACAGAAGGCACTCCCTAAGCCATGGTCGTGATATAGCATGGAAGTGACACCGTCAAAACGGAAACCGTCAAAGTGAAAAACCTCCATCCAATATTTTAGATTTGACAGCAAAAAATGAAGCACTTCGTTTTTCCCGTAGTTAAATAGCTTGGTTCCCCATGCACTGTGGTCACCCCTCTCTCCTTTGTGGAAAAACTGATAAACCGTACCGTCAAATTCATTTAATCCCTCATTGGTATTTTTAACAGCATGAGAATGTACCACATCCAGAAGAACTGCAATTCCCATTTCATGAGCAGTATTAATCAGCTCCTTCAGTTCTATACTATGACCATAACGGGAGGATGCCGCGAAGAAATTAGCCACCTGATATCCAAAGGAACCATAATACGGATGCTCCATAATCGCCATAATCTGAATCGTATTATAACCAAGTGCCTTAATTCTCGGCAGGACATTCTCTCGGAACTCACGATAGCTCCCCACTTTCCCCTTTTCCTGTGCCATTCCGATATGGCACTCGTAAATAAAGGGAGTCTTATCCGGCACGAAATCCTTATCCGTCCAGGCATAGGGAACAAATGTCTCTTCTATTTCTGCACACCAAAGATACGTCACAGGATCCTGCACCACGCGGGTGGCATAGGTTGGAATACGGCGAAGCTCTTCTCCGTTATGAATCACAATACATTGTACCTTTTGTCCGCTCTGCAAGGTGTTTCTGCCTTGTATCTCAACCTCAAAGACACCATTCTCCAATCTCTTCATCGGGCAGTCTGTGGTATTCCACTGATTGAAATCACCGGTTAAATACATTGCTTCCGCTGCCGGAGCCCATTCACGATATACCCAGCCGTTTCTGGTACGATGAAAGCCAAAATATTTGTATCCGTTTGCAAAGCCCGAAAGCTTTCCCCTGACTCCCACCAGTTCATGCTTCTTACTGACAAAATTATTCATTCTCAGTGCAAGGTCTGCCTCATAGGGTTCCAAATAGGGGTCAATCTCAATCATTCGGTTTTTCATCGTTCTCATTCCTGCTCCCTCTCCTTTTTATCCGGTTTCTGTAGATTTTGTGGGTCTGCATTCTCTTCTTCAGTATTTTCTGTCACATACTCAGGGAAGTTGAGCACCACCTTAAACAAATCACCATCCAGATATATGACAAAGCTGCCTCCTTGTACCTCCGTCAGACTTTTGGCGATGGATAACCCCAATCCGCTTCCCTCCGTTGTTCTGGAAAAATCTCCTCTGATAAATCTTTCCGTCAATTCGTCAGCCTGAATATTCATCTGGCACTCAGATATATTCTTAATTGCCAGTTCAACACGCCCCTCCGAAGAGGATAAATCAATATATACTCTGGAACTTTCCAATGCGTATTTACAGATATTATTAAACAAATTTTCAATGATTCTCCACATTCTCCGGCTATCTGCGTAGATACATGCAGAAACCTGCTGTCCGTCAAAAATCACATTAAGCTGCTTCTCTTCAAGTCTTTCTGAAAACTCTCCGATTGCCTGATTCACTAATTCTGCAAAATGGAGCGGTTCCTTCTGTAGTTCAATATTGCCGGAGGAAATTTTGGAAGCCTCAACCAAATCATCCGTAAGCTGCTTCAGCCTCTGAGATTTTGCATCCAAAATATGAATGTAGCTTTTTGCAGGTTCATCCTGTATTTTCAGACGTTTCAACAAATCAACATAGCTGATGATGGAGGTGAGCGGTGTTTTAATATCATGTGACACATTGGTAATCAAATCCGTTTTCATCTGCTCATCCTTCATGCTTGTTCTGACAGCCTTGCGGATTCCTTCACCGATATTATTAACAGCATCCGCCATTTCACGGTTAGAGCCGTGAAGAACTTCTACATCCAGCTTGTAATCAACCTCTCCGTCACGGATGCGTCTGATGCCTTCTACAATATCTGTTCTCTCAGCGTTGTTTTTAAAAATCAAAACACCGATACCGCCATCAAATAGTACAAGCACAAATAGGATAGCTATCACAAATACAGACCGTTCACGCACCGTATATACAGCCAAAATCGCAACAAGATTCATCAGGATAAAGAAATTATACGGTATCAGGGTATTAATTGCGATATTTCCGTGGGACATAACAAATTCAATCCCCTGTCTGATTTTACTGATGATCCAATATACAAAACTACCCTTCCACAGATTGGCTCTTCTGAAGCGTCTGACAAAGCTATACCAGAACATATTCAAAAACAAGCTTACAAGGATTCCGTATAACGCATATACCGCATATTTGTAGAAATCCGTAGCGCTCACCATTCCTATCAGTTCTGAGGAATTGACATAAGCGGCATCTGCCAGCAACAAAATCCTTTTAAAAGCAAGCACACTGAAATATACAAAACCGGCCGCAAGAAGTGTCATCAACTCCGTCCAAATATGATCAATTCCATTTAAATATTGAATTGTCTCTCCCGCTTCATTGTACATGACACCGGCTGTAACCGTAAGATAAATACCGATTCCCAGCCAAGTCAAAAACAATACAACGATAGCGCCAACTATCAATTCCAGATAAGGGACAATATTCCCGAATACTTCATTCGCTTCACTAAAGGCATCGCCCTCGACCGAATAGGAGGTATCAACACCAATCCATATATGAGTGGTTTCCGGATAAGCATACTGATATTCCCTCATATATTCATAAACATCATCACTTGTCAAATTAGCATTCCCGGTAAATTCCAGGGAATCCGGATAATAGATAAAATACCTTCTGTACTCAGCAAAATACTCTGTGATATCACTTTCCTTGGCATTGATTAAAGCCGGATTATTCGTATATGTCTGAAGACCTTCTTCCGTCATCATACGCACTGCATATTTTAGATTGCTTTTGTCAGCCTGATAGATTTCATTGCAATTCTGATATAGCTCATAATCCTCCGTCAGGCTTGTGATGGTGTCCGCAAGATTCGTCTGAAGCTTAATATAATCTATCCAGTTGTCGGCGAAGCCATATAACTGTTTTTCACCATCTATCGTCTCATAACGACAGTTAAGGGTTGTCAGGTATACCGTCTGTGTACCGTCATCCTCTCTGTTTAGGCTGATTCCCTGGGGAGCTTCCCTTATGATATAAGAAAAAGCCATATCCTCCAGCTGTTCTGTAGTATATTCCTGCATTTTGAGCAGCAACATGTTTTCTGAAGAATTTCCGTTCTGTACATTCTCCCGTTCCGCCAAGCTCTCAGAAGAAGCATTGCTGCTGTGAAAACCGGAAAAATAAAGTTCTCCGTATTCATCCAACGCAAAATTTACCGGGTCCGTTGCTACGCCGTAATAATTCACAAAATCGGAAAAGCTCCATGGCCGCATGCTGTACTCAACGCCGTTTTTCCCCCATTTTATCAAATCATCCAGTTGATAAACCGCCGTGATGGGACAATCATTTCCATTTCCATTTCGATTCACATATTCTGTTACATTTATTTTACGAGCAGGGTCAAATTCCCCATTTGTCTCCAATTGACCCCTGATAACCACAAGCCTTGTAATATCCGACACCGCAGTCTCTAAGATATTATGGAACAAATCGGATTCTTCAAACACCGTTTCACTTCCGTAGAAATTAACCCGATATATCTTTGTCTCATTCATGGAACGCACTGAAACGTAGGAATTAAATATAATTGCCGCAACAATCATCATAATGATTGCAGCAAGCATATGCTGAGCCAGACCAAGACCCAGCCTTTTTAAAGTTGGTTTTTTCATAGATAACCTTTCTCTAATCCTGCTTGTCTATTTTATAGCCTACTCCCCATACAACCTTCAAATAGCGAGGCTCCTTCGGGTTTATTTCTATTTTTTCACGAATATGCCGGATATGTACGGCTACCGTATTATCCGCACCGATTGCATCCTCATTCCAGATGCGCTCATAAATTTGATTAATTGAAAATACCACACCCTGGTTTTTGACCAGCAAAAGCAATATATTGTACTCTATCGGGGTAAGCTTCACAGGCTCATCATCAACACTGACCTGTTTTGTGTCATCATTAATCAAAAGACCGCCTACCTGATACAGGGATTTGCTTTCCTGATTCAGACTTCCCAACGAAGTATATCTGCGCAGATTGGACTTCACTCTTGCTGCAAGCTCCAAGGGATTGAACGGCTTTACTATATAGTCATCTGCTCCGATATTGAGTCCTAATATCTTATCTGTATCCTCCGATTTCGCTGAGAGCATAATGATGGGGATACTGCTGTACTCTCTGATTTTCAAGGTAGCTCTGATACCATCCAGCTTTGGCATCATAATATCCATAATCAGCAGATGAATCTCCTCTTTTTGAAGCATATCTATGGCCTGTTCTCCGTCATATGCCTTAAAAATACGATAGCCGTCCTGACTGAGATAAATCTCAATCGCATCGACAATCTCCCTATCATCGTCACAAACCAATATATTTGCCATTTTAACTCCACCTTTCCGAATGAATCCTCACAGGGCGTACAATATGTCAACCATACTGACAGGCTGTCAGCCCCGCACATAAATATGCGGGAAAGCATTCTGAACCCATTGAATATCTGTTCCCTGAATTGCAACTACATCATATCTTATCATCATGTTCATATTAATCTTGTGCAAAAATCGATAATAATCCGCCACCTTACAAATCTGCATCTGCTTTCGATAATCCACTGCTTCCAGAGCAGTTCCCTTACTAGCGTCTCTCCGGTATTTTACCTCTACAAACACCAAATAGTTATCATGATATCCGATAATATCAATCTCTCCCTGCCTGCCTCTGAAATTCCGTTCTGTAATTCTCATTCCCCGCTCTTCCAGAAAAGCAGCTGCAACCTCTTCCTTATCTGCACCGGTCTGTCTTTTGTTCAACGTTCTCTCCCACCGCACCTATATTATTTCTTCAGCTTACTTTTTAACTTATCCATAGAATCCACAAAGATTAATATCTCTGCAACCACCTCATACAACTCCGGCGGTATCGCATCTCCAATCTCCAGGCGGGATAACGTATCCGCAAGCTTATCATCCCGATGGATTGGAACCTCACTTTCCTTCGCCTTCTCAATAATCTTCTCAGCAAGACTTCCCCTGCCGCTTGCCACTACCCTCGGCGCATCATCTGCAGGGTCATATTCCAGGGCAATTGCCTGCTTTATTTTTCCCCGATCATTCCTGTATTCCTGCTCCATTCCGCTCGTCTGCTCCAATCCTTTAAGTTCTCACGTCAAATGCATATTCCGCAATAGCGACCTGCTTTTCCCTCTGTAATAAGGTTCGGATATCGTTTACAGCTTCTTCCCCCTGCTGTCGCAGCTGCATTTCACAGCTGCACTGATACCCTCTTTTCGCCAGTCTCTGTGTAAGAATATCCATATGCTCCGTCAGAAAATCCAGCATTTCGTCATCCTGTAAATAAAATTTAGTATTTACCTTATCATTTAGCATAGAAACATACACGTCTACGGTTCCCAAATGTTCCATATCCAAATGCAAAAGTGCACTAATCTTTCCTTCCTTGGATGCCAGATGCTTTTTGTTGGTGTATACATACAAATCTCCGTGAGCATCTCCCTGCTGAAGTCTGAGCGGAAGCTGTACATAGGTGTATATTTGATTGATCTGTTGCATAAAATCCAAATTCTGATTGATATTAGTAACTGCTTTATAGGCCGCCGTAGAACCTTGACCCGAGTCTTCCAGAGTCTGTGCTAAACTCCTTAGCTGTTTATGAATCCTGCCATATAAGCTTTCCACCTGCTCCGGTTCCGATACCTCCTCCGGGGTGATGGTCCATTGTTCTTTCAAAAGACGTAACAAAGGTTCTAAAAAATCTTTTCCGTCCTTCTTCTGAAGAAAATGCTTAAGTAGCGTTAAGCTGTCATGATTTGCGGTCTCTGCAGCATGCAAAAAATTCTGTTCCGGTAACCCACTGCCTGCTTCCTGTGTTTTTTCTTCCGTCCGCAGTAATTCCTCCTGCAGGTCATTCCTCTCTTCCGTATGCAAGAGCTTCTCCGGGGTTGACGCTTCCTCCTTACTCAACAATTCCTCTGAGTTCAACAGTTTCTCAGGATTCAACAGTTCATCAGGGTTTACTAGTTTCTCAGGGCTGAACGTTCCCTCCGGGCTGATAGCCTCCTGACGCACCGCTCCCATCGAGTGAGGCAATTCTGTCGGTCGCAGAACACTCTCAGTGTGCAAAGCATCTCCGGATGCTTGCTCCTGTACCATAGCTTCCAGTTGACGATACAGCTTGATCATACCCTCAGCATCCCCGCTCTCTGCCATTTGGGAAAAAACCTCCGGAATGGCATCCAACACATGATTCAGCCCTGTCACAAGCTGATGAGTCAGATTGCGATAGGATGCCATCTGGGAAACATTATCTGCATTCACAGGCATTTGCATTTTGTGAAGATTCACAATATCAGACGAAGTCGCCTCGGGAAACATATTTACTTCTCTGTATACCTGCTGTAATGTATTTTTGTCAATGGATAATCCTGCCTCCATCAGCTGCTTCGTCATAGCTACGGTAGTACCATTCATTGGCAGAGCAGCCATATCCAACGCCTTTTGCACATTTGCATCCGTCGCCATATTAGTGAAAAGCGGACTTAAAAGCAAAGCCTTTCCGTTATTTTTGACCTCAAAGGTCAAATACATGCCTACATCTAAATTCATATTCCGGTCCAGCTTAGCCTGCAGCACCATATCCTCTGCAACCTGTATCTGGACCTCGTTTCCTTCTCTGGACACCACCTCACCCTGTATGGTTTGTCCAGGTGTCATAGTTTGAATCTGACGGTTGATTACCTCAAAACGGGCATAATTAACCTGTGTTTTACCGGTATCCGCTATCTGATTCTCACCTGAAAACAAGCCCGACAGTTTCATAAGCCCTCTCCCTACGAAATAAAATCTGATTACTCCCTATCCGTTATAAAGTTCTTAATAAAGCTTTTTCTGTGAATAGGTGTTGGTCCATATTTTTTCAGAGCTTCAATATGAGCACTGCTTCCGTAGCCTTTGTTTCCGCTAAAGCCATACTCAGGAAACACCTTGTCGTATTCCACCATCAAACGGTCTCTGGTAACTTTCGCAATAATACTTGCCGCACCGATGGAAATACTCTTGGCATCTCCTTTGATGATGGGTACCTGTCTTATTGCAACTCCCGGAATATTAACCGCATCATTCAACAAAATATCCGGTGTCGGAGAAAGCTTCCCGATTGCCTCTCTCATCGCTTCATAGGTAGCCTGCAGAATATTAATCTCGTCAATCCGCTCCGGTGATGCATATCCCACCGCACAGGCTACCGCCTGCTCCATAATGATATCATAAAGCTCTTCTCTCTTTTTTTCGGACAATTGCTTGGAATCATTTATATACAGAATTTCACATTTTTTCGGCAAGATAACAGCTCCTGCCACCACCGGTCCTGCCAAAGGGCCTCTGCCCACCTCATCTATACCGCAAATAAAATTATAATCCGCATATTGCCGCTCAAATTCAGACAATTTATAGATTCGCTGACGTTCTTTTTCCAATGCTCCAAGCCGCTTTTCAGCCGACTCAGCCAATTTGCGCACACTGCTTCTCTCGTCGTTTCCGTAAATCCTTATTAATTCAGGCAGTTCCTCTGCACAAGCTGCCTGAAACAGTTCTTTTATCTTGCTCGTATTCTGCATACTCATCCCTCTATTTATTGATGCTTTAAAATGCCGAATTCTCTGAGGGGCCAAATTCTCAGCCATGCTCTTCCCACAATATCCTTCCTGTGAATATTGCCGACTATCTCTGTACGACTATCCGAGCTGTTATTACGGTTATCCCCCATGACAAAATACTCATCCTCCCCCAGCGTGATGGGTTGGGAGGCAATGCCAACATTCTCTGCTTTGATGATTTCCTTTCCATAGGACTCCTTAAGCACTTCCCCATTGATATAGATATTTCCTTTCTCATCAATCCAAACCACTTCTCCGGGCATACCGATAATACGCTTAATATAAAAAGTATTTTCCCTATACTGAAAAGGGAACACTATGATATCAAAGCGCTGAGGCTCTTTAAACCGATAAGTAATCTTATCTACAATCAGATTATCCCCATCAAATAATGTTGTCTCCATGGACGCACCGTCTACCTCTGTGCGCTGACCCACAAAAGCAATCACCAAATAGGTGGCAATTAACACAATTAATAAGTACAATCCTGTACTGAACAACTCTTTCAATGCTTTATTCATACAACCCTCATTTCTAACTTTAGGCTTTCGGCTGTTCTAAGGTAATACGCCCTAATCTTCCGCTACGAAAATCATCAACTAAAAGTGCGGCCGCCTTTTCCAAATCCAGATTCTCCCCCTTGGTGTAACATTTCCGGTTCTCTGCGATAGCCTTTAAAGTATCCGCATCGTCATTTTGAAGGGATATATTATATCGTGCCTCCAGAGCCTTCGGATATTGTGTCTTCAACAAATGAAGCAAATCACAGGCAAGCTCATCCATGATAATAATTTCATCATTCATGGAACCGATAAAAGCAAGCTTCATTCCCACTTCCTGATCCTCAAATTTCGGCCACAGAATTCCGGGAGTATCTAATAGTTCCAAGCTCTTATTTAAGCGAATCCATTGCTTTCCCTTTGTGACGCCGGGCTTATTACCGGTCTTGGTGCAGGCCTTTCCGGCAAAGGAATTGATAAAGGTTGATTTTCCTACATTGGGGATACCTACCACCATTGCACGCACGGGTCTGTTCACAATTCCCCTTTTACGGTCTCTCTCAATTTTCTCCCGACAAGCCTCCTGTACCAATCCCTGAATGGACTTGATACCGGCTCCGGTCTTAGAATTTATCTCCAGCACATGGGCACCCTGCTTTTCAAAATAAGTAATCCACTGCTTGTTCTTCATCGGGTCTGCCAAATCCGACTTATTCAAAAGGACAATTCTGGATTTGTTTTTTCCCAATTCATCAATATCGGGGTTCCGACTGCTCATAGGAATACGGGCATCGACCAATTCAATAATCAAATCTATCAGCTTTATATTCTCCTGCATCATACGCTTTGCCTTTGTCATATGACCGGGATACCATTGATAATTCATAATTCCTCACATTCCACCGCAACGCGGTTCCTATTTATTTGATAAAACCGATTCCATCCTCTGAGCACCCCATATGAAACCATGCTTTTCCGATAATGTCCTCCTCCTTTACAGGTCCTATATTAGCCGACCTGCTGTCCTCACTGTTATTCGGACTGTCTCCGATACAGAAATACTCACCGGCTGACAATGTGAACTCGTTGGCAGCAATACCGGGTTCCAAAATCTTCTCGGACACCCATTCACTCTCAGAACCATTCACATACAAAACACTGTCTTCAATGCGGATGCGGTCTCCCGGCTTGGCAACCACCCGTTTTACGTAATAATGAGCATTTTCATTGCCGTTGGGAAGGAATACAACCACATCCCCCAGCTTTGGCGTAGACAGCAGATAGAGAAAACGGTCGATAAATATTTGCTGACCGTTATATAATGTATTCTCCATGGATACACCCACCACATTAGTGGTCATTCCAAAGAAATAATTTGCAACGCAAGCCAGAAAAACAGCGACAGCAATGCCAAATACCCAGCTAAAAATTTCTTTTACAAGGGCAGAGCTGATTTTTTTTCTTCTTCTATAAAAGCTAAGTCCTTTTTTCCTTCTTGCCATACAGATATCCTTAACCCAAACCTTGTTCATCCAATCATTAACAGAACTATTTTACCACAAATTACCGGAATAGAAAAGGACAACTACAAAAGTAATTGTCCCTTTACTGCATTCGTGAAATTATTTAACTAACTCTTTAACCTTAGCTCTCTTACCAACGCGGTCTCTTAAGTAGTTCAATTTAGCACGTCTTACTTTACCTCTTCTCACTACTTCAATCTTCTCAACATTGGGAGAATGTAAGGGCCAGGTCTTCTCTACACCGATACCGTTGGAAGTCTTTCTTACGGTAAAGGTTGCTCTGTTGCTTCCGCCCTGTTTCTTTAAAACAACGCCTTCAAATACCTGAATTCTTTCACGGTTACCCTCTTTAATCTTGCCGTATACCTTAACGGTATCTCCGACATTAAAGTCAGCAACCTCAGCCTTTAACTGTTCTGCTTCGATTTCTTTGATAATGTCAATATTACTCATAATGAGCCTCCTTCATAAAATGGATGTTCTTAATACAATCAGTAACAGAGGACCATCTCGTTTTCGCAACATTCAAATCTTATCATAATGTACATGATATTGCAAGTAATTTTTCTGTTTATTTACCGAATTTTAAAAATACCGGATGCTTGGTATCTTCGAAAGATTTATCTATCGGGACATACGACTGGACCTGTCCACCACACAGTCTCCTGAGATAAATACAGTCCCAGGCTTTCCTGTACATGCAGGGAAGCTTCATTCCCCACTACTACATAGCCGTAAGAGGTCCAACCCATTTCTCTCTCTCGATTAATGATATAAGCCTCCAGGGATTCACCAATTCCCATTCTGCGGAATTCCTTTTCCACAAACAAAAAGCCGGAGCTTCCGTCTTCATGCGTTCCCACAAATCCAACCAATCGTTCCTTCACATATGCGCCATACATAGACTTTCGTTCAAGATGCCTGCGCAGGTAATCCTCATCATCCCGATAATGATTCATGACATATTCCAAATCATCAACGGTAAGTAAACGGATATCTTTGTGCTTCACCGGAAGTGCTTCCTTTTTTGTATAGCAGGAAAGATAACAATGGTCATACACCTGATAGTCTAATTTCTCACAAACAGCATCCTTCATAAACTCCTGTGATACCACCAAAAACCGGATATCTCCCGGAAGAAGTTCAAGCAACCGTTCACCAATCTCCCGGTTTTTCACAGTCAGCATACCAATTTTACATTGACTGTTGTAAACAAGCACATTGTCCCCTTCCGAATACAGAAGGACCCCAAGCCCTCTGGATAATGTCTCCATAATATGAATATGATTCCTTTTATGCCCAGACAGACGCTTTATGGCTTGTTCCTTTTCAAGAAATTTTTGATATAAATCCGGACGTCTCTCCCTTGTCCTCTCCTTGGACTGCTCCAGACGCCATTTCGTAATCAAGCTATGATTTCCGGATAAGAGGACCTGCGGTACCCCTTTTCCATGCCATTCCTCCGGTCTGGAATACTGTGGATATTCCAATAAATCATTCTGAAAGGACTCTGTCTCTGCCGAGGAATCGTTATTGAGCACACCGGGAACCAGTCTGGATATAGCATCAATCATTACCATGGCAGGCAGTTCCCCACCGGTAAGCACATAATCCCCGATAGAAATATAATCCGTAACCACTTCCTCCAGCACGCGTTCATCAATACCTTCATAATGACCGCACAAAAATACCAGTTCTTCCTCCTCCGCCAGTTCTTTCGCCAGCTTCTGATGAAAGGTAGTCCCCTGGGGGGTCACATAAATTGTTCGAACTTTTTTCCCACCCACAACTGATTGATAGGCATCATAAACAGGCTGCGCCTGCATGAGCATACCAGCGCCGCCACCATAAGGATAATCATCCACTTTCCCATGCTTATCCGTGGTATAATCTCTGATATTTACGGTATTGATTTCCAGAAGCTTCTTTTCTGTGGCACGTCCTATAATGCTGGTGTTCAAGCCCTGTCTCACCATATCGGGAAATAAGGTTAAAATGTGAAATTTCATTGTTCTTAATTCCAATCCATTGTTTTCATTGATAATCAATCCAACAGTCCGTCTAAAATATGCACCTTGACAAAGCCCTGTTCAACATCCACTTCCAATACACACTGCTTGATTGCCGGCAGAAGAAGCTCCCTGCCATCTGTCATATCTATCACATAAACATCATTAGCTCCTGTCTCCATAACATCACGAAGAATGCCGATTTCTTCCCCGGACTCATTCATAACCTTCAGCCCAAGCAGATCCGCTATGAAATACTCATCGCGGCTTAACCGCACTGCATTTTTTCTGGTGACAAACAGGCTCTTCTGTCTGTACTTTTCCACATCATTTATATTATCAAATCCTTTGAATTTCAGAATCACAAACTGTTTAAAAAACTTAACGGATTCAATCTCCAAAGTCATCTGCTCTTTTCCCGTATCTAAAATGACCTCTTTCAGACGTTTAAATCTTTTCATATCATCTGTGGTAGGATATACCTTTACTTCCCCTCTTACACCGTGAGTAGAAGTGATAATACCTACCTGTAAGATATCTTCCATATTTTCAATCCTTTCCGACCAAATATCACAAATCAAGTTACCATCATCCTGCAGCGGTAACCTGTCCTTCGGATACACATGATAAAAAACGGAGAAACACGCTTAGCATGCTCCTCCGTTAAGATTTAGATGATTTCTACATCGACTCTTTTGTTGTCTTTGGATGATGCTGCTTTCACCACAGAACGGATTGCTTTTGCAATTCTTCCCTGTTTTCCAATTACTTTCCCCATATCAGATGCAGCTACATGAAGTTCAAGGACGGTGGTCTTGCCTTCCGTCTTTTCAGTTACAACTACTTCATCCGGATTATCAACAAGTGCTTTCGCAACTACTTCTACTAATTCCTTCATAATCCACCTCCAAAGATTAGATTATTATTTCTCAATACCGGCTACCTTGAAAAGCTTGCTAACCACCTCAGTGGGCTGTGCACCGTTAGCCAACCATTTTTTAGCCAACTCCTCATCAATCTTGAAGGTGCTGGGGTTTGTGTTGGGATCATAGATACCAAGCTCCTCAATGAATTTACCATCTCTGGGAGAATGAGAATCAGCTACGATGATTCTATAAAAAGGAGCCTTCTTCTGTCCCATTCTTCTTAATCTGATTTTAACTGCCATTTCTTTTTTCCTCCATTTAATTTAAATAATTTGTTTCTATAGGATAAGAACTCTTCTGTACTTTCAGGTAAGTTCATATCTACGTTTTTTGTGACGGATTGTATCCAATCCTGTTTAAAACGGAAATCTTCCTCCGCCCATGCCCGGGAAACCACCCAAGCCGTGCCTCTTCTTTCCGCCTCCAAATTGCTTCATCATCTTCTGACTCTGCTCGAACTGCTTAATGAAGCGATTCACAACTGCAATGTCTACTCCCGCACCCTTGGCGATACGATGCTTTCTTCTGGGATTGAGAAGCTTCGGATTCCTACGTTCCTCCAATGTCATGGAAAGGACAATTGCTTCAATATGCTTCAGCTGCTTCTCATCTATCATGGATTCCAAATCTCCCGCCTTAATACCCATACCGGGCAACATACTCAGGATACCGGATAAACCGCCCATATTGCGCATCTGCTTCATACTCTCTAAGTAATCCTCAAAATCGAATTTACCCTTCTTCATGCGGCCAGCCATCTGGCGACCCTTCTCCTCATCGATGTCGATGCTTGCCTGCGCTTTATCAATCAAGGACAATACATCGCCCATTCCAAGGATTCTGCCGGCCATTCGATCCGGATAGAACTGTTCCATATCAGAAAGCTTTTCACCCATACCTACATAGAGAATGGGCTTCCCTGTAACAGCCTTAATGGAGAGTGCTGCACCGCCTCGGGTGTCACCATCCATCTTGGAGAGAACGACACCGTCAATGCCTATCTGTTCATCAAACTGCTTCGCCACATTTACGGCATCCTGACCGGTCATGGCATCAACCACCAGCAAGGTCTGATGTACGGAAATCTGCTCTTTGATTTCCTGAAGCTCCTGCATCATATCCTCATCCACATGCAGACGGCCTGCAGTATCCAAAATCACCACATTATGACCGTTCTTCTCCGCATATGCAATCGCTTCTTTGGCAATTTCAACAGGCTTGTGCTCCGTACCCATAGCGAATACGTCGACCTCCTGCTTCTTACCGTTTATCTGTAACTGTTCGATAGCTGCCGGTCGGTAAATATCGCAGGCTACCAACAAAGTCTTCTTGCCCTTTTGTTTTAATTTTCCGGCTATTTTGGCCGTTGCAGTGGTTTTACCTGCGCCCTGAAGACCTGCCATCATAATGACCGTAACAGCCTTCCCCGGTTGCAAGGCAATCTCTGTGGTCTCGCTTCCCATCAAAGCTATCATTTCTTCGTTTACAATCTTGATAACCATCTGACCGGGATTCAGACCGTTCATCACATCCTGACCCACAGCGCGTTCTTCCACAGCCTTCACAAACTGTTTCACAACCTTAAAGTTTACATCCGCTTCCAGAAGCGCCATCTTAACTTCCTTCAGCGCGGTTTTGACATCTTCCTCTGTAAGTCGACCCTTGCTTCTTAGGTTTTTAAATACATTTTGCAGTTTGTCTGTCAAACTCTCAAATGCCATCGACTATTCCTCTACCATTCCTTCATTAATTCCTGAGCAAGCTTACAAATTTGCTTCATACGTTGCTCGTATGCCATATCCGTATTGCTTTTCCCGGCGCACATCTCCGCGTATCCGGTTAATGCAATAATCTCACTGACCTTCTCTTTGGCTTTCTCAAAGCGTTCCACCAGATGAAGCTTGCTTTCATAGTCCTGCAATATCTTATCACAGCGCTTTATCAAATCGTGTACTCCCTGTCTGCTGATTCCCTGTTCCTCCGCAATCTCACCGAGGGACATATCATTGAAAACAGCATCCTCATAAATATTACGTTGATGTTCTGTCAGGAGCTCACCGTAGAAATCATACAACAGAGCCTGTTCAAAAATCTTCTCCATGTCGCTATCACCTTGGTTATCATACTATAGTATCAACGGAGTGTCAAGTATTTTTTCTTTACACCGGTAATTACACCGGTAATTGTTCTGCTATTACAGTTTATTGCAGAAATAGCTTTTATATCCTTCCCCGTAAATCTCCGTTGCACCGGTGACTATCATAAATGCCATCGGATCTTCTTCCTTTACAATCTCTTCCGCCTTCGGTGCCAATTGCTTTCTCATGACGCACATGATTATCCTCTTGTCCTTGCCGCTGTAAGCACCATAGCCCTGCATGTAAGTTACTCCGATATCCAGCTCCTCTAACAGTCGCGGGGTAATTGCTTCATAATGGTCACTGATAATATAAATCACTTTTGCACCGTCTCTTCCGTACAAAACCAAATCCAGCATATATGATGAAACGAAGACTGTAATCGTCGCATACAACGCACTATCAATGTTTTGAAATAATATAGCAGAAGCTGCGACTACAACAATATCTGTCACCAGATACAGCGAACCCGTCTTTAAGTGAGGCATTCGCAATCTTAATACCTTGATAATGATATCCATTCCACCCGTAGTTGCTCCGGCTTTAAATACCCAGCCCAGAGACAATGCCATGAGTGCACCGCCCGCAACAGCTGCCGGAAACGGCTCCCTGGTAAGTGGTTCAAAACCGGATAACAAATTGGTCACCCGGGATGTCAATACCGTGCAATACATTGTTGATAAAATAAAACGTAATCCAAATTTCCACATACCCAACGCCAAAATCGGAATATTCAGTAATAAAATCAAGGTACCTGTTTCCATACCGGTAATCCGATTCAAAATGATGGCAATACCTGTCACTCCACCCGGTGCCAAAGAGTTTGGATCCAGAAAAAGACTGATAGCCACCGCATAAAGAACACTTGCCGCTGTAATTACCGAAAATTTATTTATCAATGTTTTCACTGTCACATTACTCCCTGCTAACCGTAAAAAATCCTGCACAAAAAAATCCGCATAGTATATTATGCGGATTTTTACAGTGCTTACTCACTTTATTTCTTATATATTTGTTCTGACCAATCTGGGCTTGTAGCCTTCCTTCTCAAGGGCAGCTATAATCTGCTCTTTATGCTCCGTACCAAAGGCTTCCAGAGTGATACGCAGCTCCACAGCAGCATTTCTGTTGATGGATACGAACTGGTTATGCTCCAGTTTAATCACGTTGCCGCTGACATTTGCTATCACAGCGGACACTCTGCTCAGTTCACCCGGCTTGTCAGGTAATAATACGGACACAGTAAAGATTCTGTCACGGAAAATCAATCCCTGCTGTACCACGGAAGACATGGTAATAACATCCATATTGCCTCCGCTTAAAATAGAAACAATCTTCTTTCCTTTGCAATCCAAATGCTTCAGGGCAGCTACGGAT
>CAZPRB010000037.1:0-16268 GCA_964588645.1 uncultured Acetatifactor sp.
ACATATGCTCTGTACGGCAAAGACCGATACCTTCTGCACCAAGCTCACGAGCCTTTTTAGCATCTGCAGGAGTATCTGCATTGGTACGAACCTTCAAGGTTCTGAACTTGTCAGCCCAAGCCATTACACGACCGAAGGTACCTGCAATCTGAGCATCAACAGTAGGGATTTCACCCTCATAAATATTACCGGTGGAACCATCGATGGAGATGTAATCACCTTCCAGGAAGGTCTTTCCGCCAAGGGTGAATTTCTTATTCTCTTCATCCATAACAATCTTCTCACATCCGGATACACAGCAGGTACCCATACCACGGGCAACTACTGCTGCATGAGAGGTCATACCGCCACGAACAGTCAGGATACCCTGAGAAGCCTTCATACCGGTGATGTCCTCAGGAGAGGTCTCAAGACGAACAAGGATAACCTTCTCTCCTCTTTCATTCCATTTCTCTGCATCTTCAGCAGTGAATACAACCTTACCGCAAGCTGCACCGGGAGAAGCACCAAGTCCTTTTCCGAGAGGAGTAGCTGCCTTAAGAGCTGCTGCATCAAACTGAGGATGTAACAAGGTATCGAGGTTACGAGGATCAATCATTGCAACTGCCTCTGCCTCTGTCTTATGTCCTTCATCTACTAAATCGCAAGCAATCTGGAGCGCTGCATGAGCAGTTCTCTTACCGTTACGGCACTGTAACATGTACAGCTTCTTGTTCTCAACGGTGAACTCCATATCCTGCATATCATGATAATGATTCTCAAGAGTCTCACAAACCTTGATGAACTCAGCGTAAGCTTCAGGGAACTCCTGCTCCATCTGAGCGATAGGCATAGGAGTACGAACACCTGCAACTACGTCCTCACCCTGAGCATTGATCAGGAACTCACCCATAAGCTTCTTCTCACCGGTTCCGGGATCACGGGTAAATGCAACACCGGTACCGGACTCGTTATTTAAGTTACCGAATACCATGGGCATTACGTTAACTGCGGTACCCCAAGAATAAGGGATATCATTGTCACGACGATATACATTTGCACGAGGGTTGTCCCAAGAACGGAATACAGCCTCGATAGCAAGCTTCAACTGCTCAACAGGATCGGAAGGGAAATCCTTACCTAACTGATTCTTGTACTCAGCCTTGAACTGCTCAGCAAGAGTCTTTAAGTCAGCAGCGGTAAGCTCCACGTCGAACTTAACACCCTTCTCTTCTTTCATCTTGTCGATAAGCTGCTCAAAGTATTTCTTACCAACTTCCATTACTACGTCAGAGAACATCTGAATGAAACGTCTGTAAGAGTCATATACGAAACGCTCAAATGAAGGGTCAGGGTTGCCGGCGATCATAGCTGCAACAACTTCATCATTCAAACCAAGGTTAAGAATGGTATCCATCATACCGGGCATGGAAGCTCTAGCACCGGAACGAACAGAAACTAACAAAGGATTCTTAAGATCTCCGAACTTCTTGCCGTTGATCTCTTCCATTTTCTTAACGCCTTCCATAGCCTGAGCCATAATCTCGTCATTAATCCTGCGTCCATCCTCATAGTACTGTGTACAAGCCTCTGTTGTAATAGTGAAGCCCTGGGGTACAGGAAGACCGATACTTGTCATCTCTGCAAGGTTAGCACCCTTACCGCCCAGAAGATTACGCATGGTCATGTCGCCTTCACTAAACATATAAACCCACTTGTTTGCCATTTGTTACTTCCTCCTATTTGTGTTATATTGTCTAATTTGCAGGTTCCCCGTCATCCGGGAAAGCTCTACAGTCTGATTTTGGGTACACCTATTTCAAAGCGCACACATCTATCATAACATATATTGTTAAAAAATCAACAATTTTTTTAATTTTATTTTCGTGTCCAAGTTTGCACTAAAATACAAAAAAACGCCTCCTAAAAAGGAGGCGCCGGTTACTTTTTCAGTCATTCATCCTATGGATTGATAATGCTCTGTACTTCCTCGGAATCCACGTTCGAGCTGTCAACCAGCACAACACCTGTGTCCACGGTCTTTTCTGTGACCTCATCACCCATTGCAAGGCCAAGCGCCGTCTTCACACCATCGTATCCCATGAAATACTGACGCTGTACCACAGACGCCACATTGTACTCGTTGCTGCGAATCATCGTCTCGATTTCTGCTGAGAAATCAAAGCCTACCATGATGATATCAGTTCTCTTAGCCTCTGTCAGACCGGTTACAAATCCCACGGTAGAGCCATTGTTGGGACCAAAAACTGCCTTCAGATTGGGATAGGTGGTTAAAAAGTCCTGACAAAAACCAACTGCCTTGCTGATATCTCCGTCATTCACCTTAATATCCTCATTCAGTACCGTCCAGCTTGCAGGTGCATTTGCACTCCAATACTCATTAAAGCCGTCCACACGGTCATTGATGGTCTGGGAACCGGTGGAACCCACCTGAATAGCTACCTGTGCCTCCTCAGACTCGGAAATTCCTGCTTCCTTCATCCGGTTAAGCATTTCCTCCGCCGCTGCTTTTCCTGCTGCCACATTGTCGGTGAGAAGTGCCGCGCTGTAATTTTCACTGTTGATTACGGTATCTACCAATACGGTGGGGATGCCGGAATTATAAGCCTCTGTAATCGGCGCATCCAGGGAAATACTGTCAAGGGGCGCAATTACAATACCGTCAGCCTGTGCGGAGACTGCATTCTGTAACAGGGTCAGCTGACCTTCGATATCGGATTCCAGAGAGGTACCTACAACTACTACCTCACATCCCAGATCCTTTCCTGCCTGCTCAGCACCTGCCTGCAAAACACTCCAGTACTGGTTTCCCAGTACCTTAACAATAACATAGATGGTCTTCTCATCGGAGGTCGTCTGCTGCACATCAGTGTTGCCCGCTCCCGCATCTGTTGCTGTGCCGCCGCAGCCCGCCAAACTTCCCATGAGCATAAGGGCTGTCATAAGTAATGCCGTTAATTTTTTCATTTTCATATTCCTTTCCTTTCTCTATGTCATTTGGTCTTTTTTAAACCAAAGAACCTCTTAATTCCATCCAGATTGCCCCCCTTATTTGCTGTCTGGGAAGCTACTGCTATCAGAAGAATCATTCCTACAATCGCCTGCTGCCAGAAGGAGTTGACACCGTTTAAATTCAAGCCATTCCGAATCACACCCATCATCAGGGCACCGATTATCGTATTCAGAATCGTACCTTCCCCGCCCAGAATGGAGATTCCTCCCAGCACGGATGCCGCGATTGCCTCCATCTCATAGCCGTTTCCTGCCGTGGGCTGTGCACTGGAGAGACGGGACGCCACCAAAATACCGCAGATGGCAGCGGATAAACCCGAGATACAATAGGCAAACATTCTGGTCTTCACCGCATTGATGCCCGATAATTTTGCCGCCTCCAGATTGGAACCACAGGCATATATCTGGCGGCCGATGCGGCTCTTTGCCAATACAATCCCCAGAATCACCGCATATACCAAAGTAATGATTACGCTGTAGGGCAGTCCGTCTCCTCCGATTCGTCCTCCGCCCAGCACATAGAACTGCTCCTGCACACTCTTATCAGGAATGTTGGTGGTATAAACAGGGGCACCGTTTACCAGCACATTTGCCAGACCTCTGTAGACCCATTGGGTCGCCAATGTGGCCACAAAGGGAACCACACCCAGAATCTCAATGAAGAAACCGTTCATAATACCTGTGAGCGCTCCCATTGTCAGACACAGCACCATGCACAACCAAAGCGGCAGACCAGCAATCAAAAGCTGTACCATAATAATTCCCGACAACGCCATGGAGGCACCCGCTGACAAATCATTCCCTCCGCAGACCAGACAGAAGGACAGACCGCATCCGATAATGGTATAGGTCACAATTTGTTGTAAGAGATTTTGCAGATTCGTAGTAGCCAGAAATTTCTCCGGCTGCAAAACAGCAAACAATAAAAACAACACTATCAAAATACCCAGGGAGTAAATCGCACGTCTGGTAGCCGCATTCAGTCTGCCAAACACACGAAACTCCCTCTTCTCTTTATATACCTTCGCAATATCCATTCCCCTATTTCTCCTTTCCTCAACCGGCTGTAAGCGTAGGTGCCGGCTTATCCTCTAATTTGTTATAACCTGCCGCCAGATACAGTATTTGCTCCTGTGTAGCTTCCTTGGCATCCAACTCCCCATTGATTTCTCCCTGATGGATGACCAGAATTCTGTCGCTCATTCCCAGAATCTCCGGAAGCTCCGAGGAAATCATAATAATGGCTACACCTTGGTCACTGAGCCTGTTGAACAATTCGTATACCTCATACTTTGCACCCACATCAATTCCTCTTGTGGGTTCATCCACAATCAGAACCTTCACATCGTTACACAGCCATTTTGCCAATACCACCTTCTGCTGATTTCCTCCTGAAAGATTTCCGCACAGCTGATGAATGCCCGGCGTCTTGGTGCGCAGTAGCTTCACATACTTTTCCGCATTTTCTTTTCCGGCCTTATCATCTACGAAACCCATGTGGGTAAGCCGGGACAGATGCGCCATGTTGGTGTTATATTTGATGTCCAATCCCAAGGCCAGGCCATCCCGCTTCCTGTCCTCAGTTGCGTAACCGATACCCTGCTTGATTGCCTGGATAACGGATTTAATCCTGATGGGCTTCCCTTCCAGCCACAGCTCCATGCTGTCCGGTCTGTCCGCCCCGAAAATACAACGCATAAGCTCCGTTCTTCCCGCGCCCACCAGTCCGGCTATTCCCAGAATTTCGCCCTTTCTGACATAGAAATGGTCCGCGTTCACCTTCGTCCCTCTTCTCACATTTCTGGCCTCCAGGGCAATTTCACCGATGGTCCGCTGATATTTGGGATATTTGTCCTCCAGCGGGCGACCAACAATCATATTTACCAGCTCATCCATGGTAATCTCACTTAGGTTTCCGGTTCCTATGTACTGACCGTCTCTGATGACGGTTACACGCTCACAGATTTGATTCAGCTCCGCCATGCGATGGGAGATGTATACCATACCCACTCCCTTCTCCTGTAGCCTTCTGATAATACCGAAAAGCTGTTCAATTTCACGTTCCGTGAGCGTCGCCGTAGGTTCATCCAACACCAGAATCTTGGAGTGGAAGCTGATAGCCTTGGCAATCTCCACCATCTGCTGCTGCGCCACGCTGAGTTTTCCCACGATATCGTAAGTGTTTAACTCAATGCCTAGGTCATCCAATATTTTCCGGGCTTCCCTGTGCATCCGGCCGTCGTCAATCAGAAGTCCCTTTTTGTGTGCACGTCCGATGAAGATATTGTCTGCCACACTTAAATGTCCACACATATTCAACTCCTGCATGATGATACTGATACCCAGAGCATGTGCCTTGCTGACAGAATCAATGGTTACCCTTTTCCCTTCTATGTAAATCTCGCCTTCGTCCGCCCTGTACACACCGGACAGGATTTTCATAAGAGTGGATTTCCCGGCACCGTTCTCCCCTACCAGTCCCAATACTTCGCCCTTGCGAACATCCAGCGACACCTTGTCAAGCGCTTTCACACCCGGAAAGCTTTTGCTGATATTCACCATGCGAAACAGTTCTTCCGCCATGCCTATTCCTCCTTTCGCACTGCCTTCTCATTTGGCACTTTTATTATAGCCTTCCGTTCCCCCCAAACCTATCGGATTTATTTAGCATCCCTTGGACTTTTTTATCTAATACTCTTCAAAAAAGCATTCCGGTATTCAGAGGGACTCATTCCGATATGCTTGCGAAATACACGGGAAAAATAAGTTGCATCCGAATATCCTACCTTTTCTCCCACCTCACGTACATTGACAGTAGGCTGCAGAAGCATTTTTTTCGCCTCCCTCATCCGATACTCCGTCAGATATGCCGTAAAGCTTCGTCCATATCTTTGCTTGAACATTTTGCAGAAATAGGTCTCCGAGTAATTGACCGCACGGGCAGCGTCCTGCATGGATATGTCATACCTGTAATTCCTGCGGATAAATTCCTCTACCATGGTCACCATCACACCAAGCCTGGTCACGTTGTCCTCTGAATCCTCCGGTAACTCTGTTTCTAAATCTGTTTCTGCCCCCTGAGAGACCTGTTCCTCACTGTCATGCTCCCCACGCTCCTCCGGTTCCGAACACACATCTCCCGTCTCCTCCCCGCTTTCCAACAAGGCGCTTTCCACCGCATGCAGCAAATCATGCTCCGAATACGGCTTCAACACATATTCCAATGCATGTACAGCCACGGCTCTCCGGGCATATTCAAACTTATCATAGGCGGACAGAAAGATAATCTGAATCTCTTTATTTTCCTTCCGCATGTTTTCCGCCACATCAATCCCCTTGATACCCGGCATCTCAATGTCTAATATTGCAATATGAATCGGTGTTCTGCGAAAAACCTCCAGAGCCGCCCTGCCGTTTGCCACATCTATGATTTCACAGTCTTCAAAACGTTTCTGTAGCGTCTTTTTCAAAATCATCCGTCCTATCAACTCATCCTCAGCAATCATGATTCTACACATATCCATTCCCCTTTGAACTTCTGATATTTTGCGTATCCGCATCCGGTACATTTTTATTTTTATCGATTTTGCATACATTGCCAAGTACTATCTCATCGACAATTACCAAGCAAAATCGGATTTTGCTTGCATTTTTCGGGATTTTCTGTACAATAGGAAGCGATGGACATTTTTATAATTATATTAAGGAAAGGTTTATAAGATGATTAGTGCAAACAATGTAACCTTACGAATCGGAAAAAAGGCATTATTTGAGGATGTGAATATCAAATTTACCGAAGGCAACTGCTATGGACTTATCGGTGCAAACGGTGCCGGTAAATCTACGTTTTTGAAAATATTATCCGGAAAGCTGGAGACCACAAAGGGAGATGTGACCATCACCCCCGGTCAGCGTCTCTCCGTGTTGGAGCAGGATCACTTCAAATATGATGACTGCGTTGTAATGGATACGGTTATCATGGGCAATCAGCGCCTCTATGACATTATGAAGGAAAAGGACGCCATTTACGCCAAAGAGGATTTCAGTGATGAGGATGGTATCCGCGCCAGCGAGCTGGAAGCAGAGTTCGCCGAGATGGACGGCTGGGAGGCCGAATCCAATGCGGCAATGCTCTTAAACGGTCTCGGTATCGACCCCGAATTCCACTATGCCCTGATGAAGGATTTGGACAGTAACATTAAGGTAAAGGTATTGCTTGCCAAAGCACTGTTCGGCAATCCCGATATTCTGCTTCTCGACGAGCCTACCAACCACCTTGATTTGGATGCCATTGCATGGCTTGAGGATTTCTTAATTGACTTTGATAATACCGTCATTGTCGTATCCCATGACCGTTACTTCTTAAACAAGGTATGTACACACACCGCTGATATCGATTACGGTAAGATTCAGCTCTATGCCGGCAACTACGACTTCTGGTACGAGTCCAGCCAGCTGTTAATCAAACAGATGAAGGAGGCCAACAAAAAGAAGGAAGAAAAGATTAAGGAATTGCAGGAGTTCATCTCCCGTTTCTCCGCAAACGCTTCCAAATCTAAACAGGCTACCTCCAGAAAACGTGCTTTGGAAAAAATTGAGCTGGATGAAATCAAACCCTCCAGCAGAAAATATCCTTATATCGACTTCCGTCCCGAGCGTGAAATCGGTAACGAGGTTCTGACCGTGGAGCATCTGTCCAAAACCATTAACGGCGAGAAAATTCTGGATGATATCTCCTTCGTGGTGGGACATGATGATAAGATTGCTTTCGTGGGAAGCAATGAGATTGCCAAGACTACCCTCTTCCGGATTCTGGTGGGTGAGCTGGAGCCCGATGAGGGTACCTATAAATGGGGCGTTACTACCTCACAGGCTTACTTCCCCAAGGACAATACCGAGGAATTCGACAATGATTTAACCATTGTGGACTGGCTGACCGGCTACTCCCCTGTCAAGGATGTGACCTATGTACGTGGATTTCTGGGACGTATGCTATTTGCCGGTGAGGATGGTGTCAAAAAGGTAAGGGTTCTCTCCGGTGGCGAGAAGGTACGCTGCCTT
Source organism: uncultured Acetatifactor sp. (assembly GCA_964588645.1). Taxonomy (GTDB): domain Bacteria; phylum Bacillota; class Clostridia; order Lachnospirales; family Lachnospiraceae; genus Acetatifactor. Next base: position 8,074 of record CAZPRB010000037.1, read on the forward strand.
CTTTCCAAGATGATGATCAGCGGTTCCAACTGTCTGATATTGGATGAGCCCACCAACCACTTGGATATGGAGTCCATCACCGCTCTGAACAACGGACTGATTAAGTTCCCCGGCGTGGCACTGTTCTCCTGCCATGACCACCAGTTTGTCCAGACCACGGCAAACCGTATCATGGAGCTTCTGCCGAACGGCAGCATGATTGACAAGATTACTACTTATGATGAATATCTGGCAAGTGATGAAATGGCGAGAAAACGTACTGTTTTCACCGCCAACAAGACGGATGACGAGGACTGATATAGATAAGCCTGCCCACATGGGCGGGCTTGTTTTGAAATGAGGTAAATGAGTATGGTAGATTTGCATGTACATTCCACAAAATCAGACGGGACCTACACTCCATCGGAATTGGTGGCGTATGCCATGGAAAAGGGATTGACCGCTTTTGCGTTGACAGACCACGATACGGTGGACGGTTTGCAGGAGGCAAGGGAATATGCAGACAGCTTGCGGAAAAAGGAGGCCGCTTCCGGAAGTGCCTCCTCACACCCTGCTGTACCGGAGGTGATACCCGGAATCGAATTATCCACGGAGTATCAGGGCAGGGATATTCATATCGTGGGCTTATATATCAATGCTGAAAATCCGACCTTTCAAAAGTATTTACAGGATTTCATTCATTCCCGTACCCTGCGCAATCAGAAAATGTGTGCTCTCCTGCAGGAGGCCGGCATCCGCATCACCTACGAACAGCTGCTGGAGGAATTTCCCGGCTCCGTTATCACCCGTGCCCATTATGCCAAATTTCTGCTAAAGCATGGTTATATCAAAAGTATTAAGGAGGCCTTTGAACGCTATGTAGGGGACCGCTGTCCTTACTTTGTGCCCCGCGAGAAGGTGACACCCGCTCAGGCGGTAGAGCTGATTCTTGCCGCTGATGGTATCCCCATTCTGGCACACCCGGTGCTCTATCGCATGTCCGATGCCGGATTAGACGCTCTGGTGGCAGAATTAAAAGAGGCCGGGCTCATGGGAATCGAAGCGATTTACAGTACCTATCATACCGGGGAAGAACGTCAGATGCTCGCCCTTGCCCGGAAATATCAGTTACTTGTAAGCGGCGGCTCCGATTTCCACGGCTCCAACAAGCCGGGACTGGATTTAGGTACCGGATACGGCAAACTGAATGTGCCCGATAGTGTCCTGAAAGATATCAAAAGTTACCGTTAACGCACGCTTCCCTCAGTTCCCCCACCGGGGCGCCGGGCAGCAGGGAAGGCATGGATTCTTTGGAGAGACAAATGTGGTGTTTCTAACATATGCGCGCTTTGGAATTTATGATTATTTGCGTCTTTTGTAGTGCAAACACCGAGGCGCCGGCTGTTCGCCTCACACATACAGATATTTCTCTAAATCAAATGCGAGAATTTCTTATGTGCGTAGCTTTGGAATCAGGTTCCTGTTTTCCTACCCGTTGAACAAAAAGAAGGACCGTGTCCGCGAAGCCGATACATTTATATGTATCAAAGCTTCGAGAACACGGTCCTTCTTTTTGTCCAACCTTAGGAAAATAGGAATAATCAGAGATTCCAAAGACGCACATATTAGAAATTCAGCATTTGGTTCTCGAAATATCCTGTATGTGTATGGACGGACAACTGATGCCCCGGTGTTTTCGGTGACAAAAGACACAAAACGGATTCCAAAGCTGCGCATATGAGAAACGCTCACATTTGACACAACGTAATTCCGCTGCGCTCCCCATGCGTACTGTGCCGGGAAGTCCTCCTCTATTTCACGTAGCCAATCAATTTGTTCTGGTAGAGAATCCTGAGGTACTCGACCAGTCGGTCAAGCACCGGCTCCGCCTCCTTGCCGAACCGGTCGCTCAGCAGCCCGGATATCTGGTAGACGGTTTTCTTTCCGTCCATCTGCTGCCACACAAAGCTGCCGTACTCATCCAGCCTGATGTGGCTGATCCGGGGTCTTTTGAACAGCTTCTGCGCCAGCCGGTTATAAAACCCCTGATTCACCACATGAACGGTCACGATTCCCTGCTCGTCCGCATCCCAGGTATATAATGGATTACCGCAGGGAACATAATCCAAAAAATTCTTCTTTTCCTTCACAGCAGTCTCCTTTTATGCCTTCCTGCTCTTGCGCACACAGAATTTCCAGAGGGAAAGTGTCAACAGCGCAAATGCAAGGATACCGATCATATTTCCCACATTCACATTCCGCAAAACCGGGATGCGTCCCGGCAGGAAGCCGCCGATGGCATCACCCAGATTGCTGTCACCCATGGGGATAATCGCAAAGACTGCAAGTAGAATACCTACCAGTCCTTCTCCGGCAATCAATCCGGAGCTATAAAGAACTCCGTTTTCCACCACATCCTTCTTTTCCTCGCCCTTGTGTCTCTTCTCAAGCAGCCATCTGACCGCACCACCTATCATCATGGGCACACTCAGATGAACCGGCAGATACAGACCGATTGCAAACGGAAGAACAGGAATTCCCAGAATTTCAACAATAATGGCAATAAACGCACCGATTCCCACAAGACTCCAGGGAAGGTTGCCTCCCATCACGCCCTCCACAATCATTTTCATTAAGGTGGCCTGAGGCGCCGGAAGCTCTGCGGAGCCGTAGCCCCATGCCATATCCAGCAAATATAATACACCACCGATTGCGATTGCTGCAGAAAGTACGCCAATCAATTCACCCAGCTGCTGCCTCTTAGGTGTGGCACCCAGGATGTAGCCCGTCTTTAAGTCCTGTGAGGTGTCACCGGCGATGGCAGCCACAATACAGATGACTCCGCCGATTGCGATTGCCGCAGTCATGCCGGCCTGTCCCACAGTTCCGGTTGCCTTCAGGACAAGAGACGCTGTCAACAAGGTCGCAATGGTCATGCCGGATACAGGGTTGTTGCTGCTGCCCACAAGTCCCACCATTCGGGAGGACACGGTTGCAAAGAAGAAGCCGAATACCACGATGAGCAGGGCGCCAAAGGGATTGATGGGAATGACCGGTACAATCCAGATAGCAAGGGTGAGAATGACGATACCTGCGATAATAAAACGAATGTCCAAATCCTGATTGGTGCGCTCCTCACTCTTTGCTCCCTTGCCAAAGCCCTTCAGTGCATCTCTGAAGGTGGTTACTATCAGAGGCAGGGACTTAATCAGGCTCAGGATACCGCCGCAGGCTACCGCTCCGGCACCGATATACTTAATATAGTTGGTCCAAATCGCAAAGGAACCACCATCCGCGTACAGCTCGGCTACGCTGACCTCGGCAGGGAACAGAGTGATGTTGGCGCCAAACAGCACAATCAAAGGCATCAGCACGAACCAGCCCATCACACCGCCTGCCAGCAGGTAGGAGGAAATCTTAGGTCCGCAGATATAGCCCACACCCAGTAATGCCGGCAGTACATCCGCGCCAAAGCCGGAGCCCTTGTACGCAGGAATTTCGTAATGTACCTCACTGGGAAAGGTCTTCAAGCCGTCCGTGATAAATTTGTATGCAGCTGATATGCCCAGACCGGCGAATACCGTGGATGCCTTCTCTCCGCCTTTTTCCCCTGCCACAAGCACCTCTGCACAAGCTTTTCCCTCGGGGTAAGGGAGGGTTCCGTGCTCCTGCACAATCAGAGCCTTCCTCAGGGGAACCATGAATAACACACCCAGACAGCCTCCGATGGCTGCGATAACCGCAATTTCCACCAGAGAGGGCGCTGCTGTGCCCCACTCCTTTGCCCAGAGGAAAAGTGCGGGCAAGGTAAAGATTGCACCGGCTGCAACGGACTCACCCGCAGAACCGATGGTCTGAACCATGTTGTTCTCCAAGATAGATTCTTTTTTGAGAATCATGCGGATGATACCCATGGAAATTACGGCAGCCGGAATAGATGCCGATACGGTCATGCCTACCCGCAAGCCCAGATAGGCATTGGCAGCACCGAATAGCACTGCCAGTAAAATACCCAGAATAATGGATGTTCCTGTGAACTCCGGCATTGTTTTCTCCGCCGGAACATAAGGTTTAAATTCTTTATTTTCGCTCATTTTCGCTTCCCTTCTCAACATGATAATAGTCTCCCCACACCTGCTCACACAATCTCTCACAATACTGTAGGGAAAAGGCAGAATCCTGTTTCACGATTTCGTTGGCTGCCGCCAGCTCCTCCGTGTACTCCTCCAGGAAATAGACCGTCACACCGTTCACGCCCTTTTCCAGATGCGCAACCACGGGCTCCACTCCATAATCCTCAATGAACACTTTTCCGTCTTCCTTCCGTCCAATGGTCACCTGCGCCATTCCGCCCACCATGCGGTTAGCAATTCCCTCTCCGCTGCTTGAGGTCCAGTTCACATAATTGCCCAGGGAATAGTAGACCAGCATTTCCTGTCCGGTCTCCTCATCCTTCACCCACTCTATGGGCTCAATCACATGGGGATGGGTTCCCAGCACCAAATCCACACCATTTTCCAGAAAAAGCCGGGTCCATTTCTCCTGAGAGGAATCCGCCTCCAACCGATATTCCGTGCCCCAGTGCGGACAGACAATAGTAAAGTCCGCCTGCTCCTCGGCAAGTCGTATGTCTTCCAGCACCTTCTCCTGATCCAGCATGTCCACGGCATAGGGCATATCCGCAGGCATGGCAATCCCATTGGTACTATAAGTATAATTCAAAATGGCAATACTGATACCATCCTGCTCATAAATATAAATTTCGTCTTCCTCCTCCGCACTGTCATGGATTCCCAGCACGCCGATTTCCGGGTAACTTTCCTCCCAGAAGGCGAGACAGTTCAAAATCCCCTTTTTGCCCTTGTCCAAGGCATGATTAGTTCCGTGGCAGACTACATCAAAGCCCGCCTCCACCAAGGCATCTCCCACTGCGTAGGGCGCATTGAATGCCGGATATCCGGAGATACCCAGCTCTTCACCGCCGAGGATAACCTCCTGATTCACCAGCGCCAAATCCGCTGCCTGAAGCTCCTCCCTTGTGTTCTCAAATATTTTATCAAAGCAATAGCTTCCATCCTCCTGCAGTGCACTCTCCTCCACAGGTGTATGAAGCAGAATGTCTCCCACCATAATGAGATTTATGTGGGGTGACTCCTGCGAAGGACTTTGTTCGGGCGCCGACTCTGAAGGTTGTTCCGAAGAAGGCTCCTGCGAGGGTTCCGAGGTCAACTCGGGGTCTGCCTCGGATATGTGTTCGGGTACTGACGCAGAGTCAGCCTCAGATGCGTGCTCTGAGACTGACTCCTGCATAGGCTGTGTAGCAGGCACCGTGGCGTTCCCGCCGCAGCCTGCCAGCAGAATCCCGCATAGCAACTGTACTATAATCTGTTTACACTTATTATTCTTCATTTGTTCACCTTTCATTACACTCAGGAAGTCTTATTTTGTAAATCTCGCAGCCGTTCCGCCGATTCCAAGCGGGAGAAGGAGACCCAAGACCGTCACATACAGGATATTCTGCCATGTGATTTCATGATAGCAGACTGCGGAGAAGAAGATCTGCCCTGCCAGAAAGACCAAAAATACTTTCCCATAAAATCTGACCAGCTTCCTGCAGCGGAAACGCTGTAATTCCCGAAGGGAAACGGGAAGATACTTCAGCTTGTCGTATATCTTCACTGTTTCACCCTTCTCTGTGAAGGAAAGATAGGGTGCTATATAGTTGGCAGCAGCATTCATTCCGAACAATGCCACCAGACCAAAAAGCTTCATTTCCGACATGGCCTGATAAGGAAACCACAGGAATATTCCCTGCAGAAATATCATGATTCCCGTCACAAGCCACAGTCCGATATTTTTCGCACTCCAGGAGAAAAATTCTTTATAAAAGGACTCCAGGATATCCTGTTGTTTTCTGCCATATTCCACTTTATTCATAGCTCTTCGACACTCCTACCTCTCTCTGTCCCGACTTCGGGATGACATCCATGCTCTCCCCGAACTGCAGCAATTTTCCACACTCCAGAATTCCTACAAAATCTGCCTTGCGCTCCATTTCCGACGCTATATGACTGGTCATCAGCACAGATGCCTTTTCCTCTTTAATGATATCCTGCAGTATCTGAAAAAGTTCCACCCGAAACACCGGGTCCATCCCGGCAGTCACTTCATCCAACAGATAGAGAACCGGATGATGCGCCATGGCAAATGCCATTTGAAATTTCAGGCACTCCCCTCTGGACATCCTGCCGTAGGTCTTCTTCGGCGAAAGTTCCATCCTCTGCATGGCACTGTGAAATAAATCCTTGTCAAAATCCTCATAGAAACCACTGAGAATAGTAACATTCTGCTCTGCTGTCCGTTCCAACAGAAACCGGTTGTCCTCCGACACGTATCCTATTTGATTCTTCCTATAAGCATGATTCTCCCGAATATCCACTCCGTTTATGCGGATAGTTCCGGTGTAGCACTGCCTATCCTCCATAATGTAGCGGAGCAAGGTAGTCTTGCCGGCACCATTGCTTCCCATAAGTCCCATGATATATCCTGCATGCAGCGCAAAACTGATGTTTTCCAGGTGAAACTTTTTCGAAGTACCTGTCACCTGTTCAAATTCTAATATTGGCTGTTCCATTCTCTACATCCTCTCTGATTAATACAAGGCTTCGACCATCTCGACCAGCTGCCCGCAGCCAAGTCCCGCCTGTTTTGCCTCCATGATAATCTCTGCCAGACGCTTCTCCAGCATCATCAGCTGTTTCTCCTTCAAATAATCCGTATTGTATTCACAGACATAGAAGCCTTTGCCTGCAACGGAGCGAATCAGCCCTTCCTTTTCCAGCTCCTCATAGGCGCGCTTCGTAGTGATGACGCTGACATTCAAATCCCCCGCCAGCCCACGAATGGACGGCAAAGCCTCTCCTTCCTTTAATTCCCCTGTCACAATAGCATTTTTCAATTGGTTTACAATCTGCTCATAAATAGCAAGTGTACCCTGTGGCTGTATAATGATTCTCATAATTTACCTACCTGTTCTCTCTCTGCTGCTCCATATTGCACCGCTGCTCTCATAGGACACTGCCCTCTCTATCGCCTTCGGCCATTCCCTGATACAGGAAATGGTAAGGGGCAGCTGAACCACCAGCGTGAGCCCCACCGCAATCATGTTCACCCAAAGCTTGCCTTCCTTGCCGTTGACTGACACGTAGAGGAAGTTGTCCACAAGGATCACTACTATACTCAGAACCCTTCGGGCTCCGAAGATATGGTCCAGTCCCGGGGTTCCCTGCTGATGACCGTTCACCTTTTTGGCATAATCATCCGCATGCTTCCACACGGCAAATACGACGGTAAATAACAGAAGATTAATCAGCGTACCTATGACAGCTATTCCGTCAAGCCGGCCTTTTGCAAATACCCATAGGATACCGGGAAGCCCTGCCAAAACCGGTGCAACGATACGCACAGCCCCGGCTTTTATCAGATATTCCCTGCGCATGTCTGTACTCAGGGGGCACAGATACATCAGCTTCGGCAGTCCCATAAGCTGAGGCATGGCGCCAAATAGTGCAAATGCCATGGGCAGATTCACCAAAAAGGCGGCAAGTGTTCTTTCATCCATACCATACCCCGTTGACATAAGCGGTTGCAGGAGCAGAATATAGAAAGCCAGGCTTCCCGTACCGTATTTCCATTGTTCCTTCACATTCCGCCACCGAAAAACACTGATATAATCCAGAAGCACCCAACGCATCATCCTTTTTTCCCCCTTTTTGTCATAAAATACATGAATTCTTCTATGGTGGGAATCGTCACTGTAAGCGCATCATACGACTTTCTGGCATGATACCTTATCAGTGCTCTGGTTCCGTAGGTACCCTTTTCCATATGCAGAATATCCTCCCCAGGAAGCAGCTTGATTTTGTATTCCTCTCCCGTCACCAGACGATACTTCTCATGTAAGGACTCGATATCTCCCGCAAAGATGAGCTTTCCTTTTTCCAGATAGCAGATATAATCCGCTATGCGGTCAAGGTCGTCCGTCAGATGGGTGGACAAAATCACACTTCTGTCCCCGTCTGCAATAAATTCCTTCAACACCTTGAAAAACTCCTCCCGGAACACTTCATCAAAGTTCCCGGTGGGCTCATCCAGTATCAATAGCTTCGCATCATGGGACAGGGCAAAGGCAAACTGAAACTTTAACCTCTCGCCTC
>CAZPRB010000037.1:16368-18362 GCA_964588645.1 uncultured Acetatifactor sp.
AGCTTCGCATCATGGGACAGGGCAAAGGCAAACTGAAACTTTAACCTCTCGCCTCTGGACAATTCCCTATACCTTCTTCCTCCCTCCAATGAGAATCGAAGGAGATACCTTTCCAATACCTCTGCATCATAGTGCTGATAAAATTTTCCGAATTTCTCACCATTTTGCCGAAGGGTAAGCACTTCATCAAACAAATCCTCCAACAGAACATAGCCCAGCTTTTCCCGGATTTCCTGTTCCTTGTCCTCATAGCTATCGCCGTCAATCAGAACGCTTCCGCTCTCCGGCTGATATAATCCCAACAAAATATGAATCAGAGAAGTCTTGCCTGCCCCGTTGGGACCTATCAATCCCATAATGTATCCTGCCGGCAATTCCATGGAAATCCCATCCAGAACAAAGGAACCTAAGCTTTTGACTACCTCTTTTATTTCTACCAACATAGCTTGCTCTCCTGCGCTTTCTCCCGTAATGACTTCTGCATTCATCCTTCCGCAAGACATTACCTTGTGTATCAACTGTATATGCTTATATATACACTGTATGCACACATATGTCAACACCTTTTGTTGCATCTTTTTGCAATCTATATTATAATAGAAGGAACAAACGTTCGCTTAGGAGATTTATCATGGAACAGCTTAATCTATTTGATCAATTCGACCAACGGGAGCATATGGCACCTTTAGCAAGCCGCCTGCGACCTGACAACCTGGAAGAGTATATAGGACAGGAGCACTTGATTGGCAAGGGTAAGCTTCTTCGCCGGTTAATCGAGCAGGATCAGGTATCCTCCATGATTTTCTGGGGGCCCCCCGGCGTGGGTAAGACCACCCTTGCCAGAATCATTGCCAAGCAGACAAAAGCAGAATTTGTAGAGTTCAGCGCTGTCACCAGCGGCATCAAGGAAGTAAAGGAGGTCATGCGTCAGGCAGAGGAAAACCGTCGCATGGGCATCCGCACACTTCTGTTTACGGACGAGATTCATCGTTTCAACAAGGCGCAGCAGGACGCTTTTCTACCCTACGTGGAGAAGGGAAGTATTATTCTGGTGGGCGCTACCACGGAGAACCCCTCCTTCGAGATTAACTCCGCTCTTTTATCACGCTGCAAGGTATTCATCCTGAAAGCACTGGAAGAAAAGGATTTGCTCCGATTGCTCAAATACGCCCTGACAAGCCCCAAGGGCTTCGGCAATATGCGTATCTCCATAACAGATGAACATCTGAACGCCATTGCACGCTTCGCCAACGGAGATGCCAGAACAGCCTTAAACACCCTGGAAATGGTTGTTTTCAACGGTCGCATGAACGAGGATGCGGTTCTGTGTGTGGACAATGAGGTGCTGGCACAATGTATGGACCGCCGCTCCCTGCTCTACGACAAGAGCGGAGAGGAGCATTACAATATGATTTCTGCCCTGCACAAATCCATGCGTAACAGCGACCCCGACGCTGCGGTATACTGGTTATGCCGTATGCTGGACGGCGGAGAGGACCCCCTCTATATCGCCAGACGTCTTGTTCGCTTTGCCAGCGAGGATGTGGGTATGGCAGATTCCCATGCGTTGCAGGTAGCCGTTGCCGCCTATCAGGCCTGTCATTTCTTAGGTATGCCGGAATGTGATGTGCACCTGACGCATACCGTGGTATATCTCTCCATGGCGCCCAAGTCCAACGCTCTGTATGTAGCTTGTGAGGAATGTAAGAAGGATGTGCGGGAGCTGCCCGCGGAGCCGGTTCCGCTGCAGATTTGTAACGCGCCCACGAAATTGATGGAGCAGCTGCATTACGGTCAGGGCTACCAATATGCCCACGACACGGAAGAGAAGCTGACCCGTATGAAATGCCTGCCCGATTCCCTGGCAGACCGAAGATACTACCGTCCCACCGGGCAGGGTGACGAGCAGCAGGTGAAGGAACGGCTGGAGCATATCCTGCAATGGAAGCAGACGTGATTTTAAGGAGCGCCCCCCGGGATGGGGATGGATATTG
>CAZPRB010000038.1:0-18357 GCA_964588645.1 uncultured Acetatifactor sp.
TAGATCAGAAGGATTTCCGTAAGAAAATCATCACTGATTTATTGGCAGAGAAAAACTTCGATATGAAGTCGCTGAATGTCGTTGTGGGTCGCGGTGGTATGCTGAAGCCCATTCCCGGCGGTACCTATGCAGTGACGGATGAATTGTTAGCTGATTTAAAGGCAGGTGTGCAGGGACAGCACGCTTCCAACCTGGGCGGTATTCTGGCAAGAGAAATCGGTGATGAGATTGGAGTTCCTTCCTTTATTGTAGACCCTGTGGTTGTGGATGAACTTGCTCCTGTTGCCAGATATTCCGGTGTTCCGGAACTTCCCCGTACCAGCGTATTCCATGCGTTGAACCAGAAGGCAGTTGCCAAGAGATATGCTAAGGAAATCGGAAAGCCCTATGAGAGTCTTCGTTTGATTGTTGTTCATATGGGTGGCGGTGTATCCGTGGGCGCCCATGAGAACGGAAGAATTGTAGATGTGTTTAATGCTCTTGACGGTGACGGTGCATTTTCCCCGGAACGTGCAGGTGCAGTTCCCAGTGGTGCACTGATTAAGATGTGCTTCTCCGGTGATTACACTGAGAAGGAAGTATACAGCAAGATTGTCGGCAAGGGTGGCTTCAATGCATACCTTGGCACCAACGATATGCGCGAGGTCAACAAGAAGGTTGAAGCAGGGGACGAGAATGCAGCAGCAGTGAGAGCCGCTTTCATCTATCAGGTTGCAAAGGATATGGGTTCCATGGCTTGCGTGCTGAAAGGAAAAGTGGATCAGATTATAGTGACCGGCGGAATCGCTTACAATCAGTATGTAGTGGATTGCCTGAAGGAATATGCAGGATTCATCGCTCCCTTCACGGTATATCCCGGTGAGGATGAGCTGCTTGCCCTGACCCAGGGTGCACTTCGTGTACTGAACGGCGAAGAAGAGGCAATGAAGTACTAAACAATAAAAATCAACAAAAAAGTAAGCAATAAACAAACAATAAACAAACAATAAACCAAAGGAAAGGCTGTACAGTAAGAGGAATCGTTGAAAACCTTCTTATTGTACAGCCTTTTATATGATAGGTATCTCTCAATATCAAAGCAATTCATCAATGGTCAGCTCCGGTAGCTCTGCCAGATTCACGTAGTCTGTTCCGCACTGGACTATGGGGCGGGAAAGCTTATCCTTGTTGATGTATATGATATCGCCCTCCCTGCCGTCGCTTAAGCGGCAACGGTTCTGGATGTAGGTGTTGACCACATTTTCAAGGAAGGTAAGCAGGTATTCCACATCATATCTCTGGAAGCCTTCCGATTCGAAAATCTCAATGACGCGGAAGGGACAGAGGGGACCGCGGTACACACGGGCTGCGGTCATGGCATCGTAGACGTCGGCAATGGCTACGATGCGGGCATATTTGTCAATCTGGTTGCCTACCAGATGCAGGGGATAACCGGTGCCGTCGCATCGCTCGTGATGCATCAGGGCGGCATTCCGCACATGGTCATCCACATTCTGGGATTGGAGCAGCTGATAGCCCGATATGGGATGCTTCTGAATCTCGGCATATTCCTCGGTGGATAATTTGCCGGGTTTGGTAATGATGGCATGGGGCACCATCAGCTTTCCTACATCATGGAAAAGTCCGCAGGCAGTGGCGAGCTCTATCTCGTCATCCTCGAAGCGCAGCCAGGTGGCGAGAACATTGCAAATGAGTGCCACGTTCATGCTGTGGGCGTAGGTGGAATCATCATAGTCCCGCATATTGTGCAGCATATCCAGAATCCCCAGCTTGCCCTTCCCGCGGGCAATCATTTCCAGCGAATTCTTCAAAAGCACATTGGCATCCAGCTGGATATTCTTTTCCACCACATTGTTGATGACATCCCGGAAGGAGTCCACGTTCAGGGTATAGTCTGCTTTAAATTCTTGGAAAACGGGGGATTTCTGAATCCGTTCAGAGTAGGACGGATCCTTCGGCGCAACAGGAATAAAGGCCGGTTCCGGTACGCTGTCTTCTATATAAATAGTCAGAATACCGTATAAATCCAGCTTGGTTATCAGCTTATCTGTTAATACAGTTCCCTTTGAAATGACCAGCTGTCTGTGAAAGCTCAGGACATTCTCTGCAACAATCATACCGGGAACCAATTGCAATGTAGATAATCTCTTCATAGGCAGATCAACTTCCTGTTTATACACACGGTGTAAGAAACATTTTCACATCAAAAATCGTGTCATAATTATACCTCTTTTGCGGAAAGATGTCAATTTTCACATATTCTTTACAAATTGTTAATTTCTTGGGGAGAGCTTTCTGTTGAATCTGTTATGTAAATCTGTTACAATAAGGGGTGGATTGACGTAAAATGGTACACCGTCAGGTGTACGGATAGGTAAGGAAATTATATGAAATTAGTTGAGAAAATATTTGGTACCCACAGTGAACGTGAACTGAAAAGAATTATGCCTCTGGTAGAACAGATAGAAGCGCTTCGCCCCACTATGATGGAATTGACGGATGAGCAGCTCAGGGATAAGACAGAGGAGTTCAAAAAACGTCTGAATGATGGGGAAACCTTGGATGACCTGCTGGTGGAGGCCTATGCAACCGTGCGTGAGGCAGCCAGAAGAATCCTGAAAACGGAGCACTACAGAGTACAGCTCATCGGCGGTGTTATCATGCATCAGGGACGTATCGCTGAGATGAGGACAGGTGAAGGAAAGACGCAGACCTGTCTTTTGCCGGCTTATTTGAATGCGCTGGAGGGCAAGGGAGTACATGTAGTTACTGTCAATGACTATCTGGCAAAGCGAGATGCCGAGTGGATGGGTCAGGTGCACGAGTTCCTCGGTCTGAAGGTAGGCGTCGTGCTGAACAGCATGACCTCGGAGGAGAGAAAAGAAGCCTACGGGTGCGATATCACTTATGTGACGAATAATGAGCTGGGCTTTGATTATCTGCGTGATAACATGGTTATCTACAAGGAACAGCTTGTTTTGAGAGATTTACATTATGCAATCATTGATGAGGTGGACTCTGTTCTGATCGACGAGGCGCGGACTCCCTTGATTATCTCGGGTCAGAGCGGCAAATCCACAGCGCTTTACGAGATGTGTGATATGCTGGCACGTCAGATGCATCGCGGCGAGGATATGCAGGAGCTTTCCAAGATGGATGCCATCATGGGTATCGTTCAGGAGGAGACCGGTGATTTCATCGTGAACGAGAAGGATAAGGTCATTAATCTGACGGAAGCAGGTGTGGAGAAGGTGGAGCGCTTCTTCCACATTGACAACTATGCGGATCCGGAGAACCTGGAGATTCAGCACAACGTAATTCTGGCGTTGCGTGCCCATAATCTGATGTTCCGTGACCAGGATTATGTGGTGAAGGATGATCAGGTACTGATTGTAGATGAATTTACCGGACGTATCATGCCGGGACGCCGCTATTCCGACGGTCTGCATCAGGCTATTGAGGCAAAAGAGCATGTGAAGGTGAAACGTGAAAGCAAGACGCTTGCTTCCATCACTTTCCAGAATTTCTTCAATCTCTTTGAGAAGAAATGTGGTATGACCGGTACTGCACTTACTGAGGAAAATGAGTTCCGTGAAATATACGGTATGGATGTTGTGGAGATTCCTACCAACAAGCCTGTGGCACGTATTGACCATCAGGATGCGGTATACAAGACCAAGGCTGAGAAGCTGAATGCCATTGTTGCAGCGGTGGAAGAGGCGCATGCCAAGGGACAGCCGGTTCTGGTAGGTACCATCACCATCGAAGCCAGTGAGGAAATCAGCCGTATGCTTACCAAGCGCGGTGTCCAGCACAAGGTATTGAACGCAAAATTCCATGAGATGGAGGCGGAAATCGTAGCAGATGCAGGTATTCACGGTGCTGTTACCATCGCTACCAATATGGCAGGACGTGGTACGGATATTAAGCTGGATGATGAAGCGAGGGCAGCAGGCGGACTGAAGATTATCGGCACGGAGAGACATGAGTCCAGACGTATCGACAATCAGCTGCGCGGCCGTTCCGGACGTCAGGGAGACCCCGGTGAGTCCAAGTTCTACATTTCCCTGCAGGATGAGCTCATGAGGCTCTTCGGCTCGGAGAGATTGATTGGTATGTTCAATGCATTGGGTATCCCGGAGGGGCAGGAGATTGAGCACAAGGCCTTGACCAACGCGATTGAATCTGCCCAGAAGAAGATTGAAAATAATAACTTCGGCATTCGTAAGAATCTGTTGGAATATGACCGCGTTATGAGTGAACAGCGTGAAATCATTTATGATGAGCGTCGCCGCGTGTTGGATGGCGAAAGCATGAGAGATGTTATTTACAAGATGATAACAGATATCACGGAGAATTGCGTTGATATCAGTATTAATGATGATTCTGATGTGGCGGAATGGGATTTCAATGAGCTGAATACCTTATTGCTTCCCACCATTCCCCTGCAGCCCGTGAACGCTGAGAGAGTACAGAAGGCCAAGAAAAACAGCTTGAAACAACAGCTGAAGGAGGAGGCTGTGAAGCTCTATGAGAGCAAGGAAGCAGAATTCCCCGAGCCGGAAGCAATTCGTGAGATAGAGCGAGTGATTCTGTTGAAGGTAATTGACCGCAAGTGGATGGATCATATTGATGATATGGACCAGCTCCGTCAGGGAATCGGCCTGCAGGCGTACGGTCAGCGTGATCCCCTGGTAGAATACAAATTGAGCGGATACGAGATGTTCGATGAAATGACGCAGAACATCAAGGAAGAGACTGTGAGACTTCTGTTCCACATTAAGGTTGAACAGAAGGTTGAACGTGAGCAGGTGGCAAAGGTAACCGGTACCAATAAGGATGATTCCGTAGCCAAGGGTCCCGTGAAGCGTGATAATGCGAAGGTATATCCCAATGATCCCTGTCCCTGCGGCAGCGGCAAGAAGTATAAGCAGTGCTGCGGCAGAAAGTAAGCGGGAACGCAGAAAAGCAGAATAAAAGAGAATCAGATATTAGTAAAGAGAGAACAAGAAAGAAGGTGACGTTAAGTGGTAGAATTGGACCAGATGAAAACAGAGATACTGACCTATGAAACACCTTTAGCGGAAGTGAGGGATTCACTTTGACTTAGCAGCTAAGTCGAAGCGGATGGAAGAACTGGAAATGGAGATGGAGGCACCCGGCTTCTGGGATAACCCCGACAGCTCCAACCGGAAGATGAAAGAGCTGAAGAATCTGAAGGATACCGTGGAGCAATGTGATAAGCTTGCAACACAGTACGAGGATATTCTCACGCTGATTGAGATGGGATACGAGGAAAATGATGAGTCCATGATTGCTGAGATTCGCGGTGAGTTGGACGAGTTCATAAGGGAATTCGAGGAGCTGCGTCTGGGCACTTTGCTGGCGGGAGAGTATGACAAGAATAACGCCATCTTGAAGCTGAATGCAGGTGCCGGCGGTACTGAGAGCTGCGACTGGTGTGGTATGCTTTACCGTATGTATACCAGATGGGCAGAACGCAAGGGATTTGCAGTAGAGGTTTTGGATTATCTGGACGGCGATGAGGCGGGCATCAAGTCCGTTACCTTTCAGGTGAATGGCTTGAATGCCTACGGATATTTGAAATCCGAAAAGGGAGTGCATCGTCTGGTGCGGATTTCTCCCTTCAATGCTCAGGGGAAACGTCAGACCTCCTTTGTGTCCTTAGATGTCATGCCGGAGATTGAAGAGGATTTGGATGTAGAGATTGACGAGAAGGACCTGCGTATAGATACCTATCGAAGCAGCGGTGCCGGTGGTCAGCATATCAACAAGACCTCCTCAGCTATTCGTATTACCCATATTCCTACGGGTACTGTGGTGCAGTGTCAGAATGAACGAAGCCAGTTCCAGAATAAGGATAAGGCGATGCAGATGCTGAAGGCTAAGCTGTTTCTGCTGAAACAGGAGGCAAATGTAGAGAAGCTCTCCGATATTCGCGGCGAGGTCAAGGAAATCGGATGGGGTAATCAGATTCGTTCCTATGTATTACAGCCCTATACCATGGTCAAGGACCACAGAACAGATGTGGAAACCGGAAATGTGGATGCGGTGCTGGATGGCGCTCTGGATCTTTTCATCAATGGTTATCTGAAGTGGATTAGTGTGTCTAAGAATGTCGATGAGAACGAAGGATAATGGATATGAAATAGGAAAAGGCGCGTTGCCCTGTGGCAGCGCGCCTTTGCTGTTCTTTGTTTAGTCGGTACAGGAATCATAGGATGCGGTTTGGGTCTGCTGCTTCATGATATCCAAGAAGAATAAGGCATTGGTCATATTCATATAGGGAATGACCCACAGATAACCGATGTAACAGGAAAGAATGCAAAGAAACTGAATCGGAATAAAGCTCAGCTGGATGTAAAACAGCCGCTTTTTATGTCCTTTCATTACCTGGACACTGAGCTTCAGCAATTCTTTGGCACTGTAATCGGGGAAATCCAGCAACAGATAGAAGCATTGAGATAAGGCTAACTGTATGGGAAGATAAACGAGTATGCACACTATATAGGAGACTGCCATGAAAATAACCCATATGGTTCGGGGATTTATGGAATGCAAGCAGTTAAATATCTGGTAGGGCAGCATGCATACATAGCTTATTAAGACGACAACTGCGGACAGCTTCAGAGATTTCGTGAACTGTGTACGGAAGCCGTAGAACAAATCCGCAACAGAATGCTTCCTTCCGCAGGCGATATTTAAATAAAACAGGGACACTCCCGTATTCAGTACACCGGACAGGCTGGCAAGAGGAAGCATCACGAGATAAATTGCCAAAGTGCTGACAAGGATATTTGTATCTGAATTGTTCACTATAGCCGTCAGGGCAAAAGGAATCATAAGCATTATCACAACGGGGATGGATACAGCCATTGCTAAAGCACACTGTATCACAGGTGACACCAGCATGGCGGAACCGTATTTGCCGCTCAATTTCTCCCGTGCAATATTTTTTAATTCGGAACTGGTTTTATTCTGATTCATATTCTGGTCTCCAAGATGTATAAATTTTTATCATGTATTGTTGTCGGACATTATACGGTAAGGTCGGTATTCATGCCCTTATATTTTGCTTCGTCCGTAGCCTTCAAATCCTGCTGATAGGGATTCTCTTCGTTGTAATATTTAATCTGTGTATGCGTGGTGCCGCCGGATACATAAGAACGACCGCACTCCGGACAGATGGACGTGTGGATGCTCACAGATGCCCGAATGACCTTGCCGTTATCGGCTGCAGCCTTGCTGTAGGCATTGGACACATGCTCCTGCTCGTGAGAGCGAACTGCCGACGCGGCATTTTGGGGTGAAATGTGCGCGGGACTTTTAAAGGAAACCATCTCATCTGAACCGTCCACATATTTTCGCTTTTTACAGGTCTCACATTCCTCCGCAGGATTCTGTGTATTTGTATTGTTGTAGGTTGCCTCGTACAAAGGAGTGCTACCGATAGGGGATAAATATGCCATAATCATTCCTCCAATCTCAAACAGATATTGAACGTTGCCGGCTTAGTCCCAGCCATAGAACTCAAAAATGTAATCTGCCATTTCCTCACCGTAAATCTCCTCCATGGTGTCGTACATTTCGTCGTGGTAAGCGGGGTCATTCATGAGGGTGAGAGTACCGCTGAAGCTGAGGACGAGGAATGCGACGCCGCATACCATTCCTATAGCGGATGTCACAATTCCCGCAATGCTCATACCGCTTATGGACTGACCCTTACGTCTGGCAAGAAGTGCGAACAGGATGCCCAAGGCGCCAAAGGGAAGTGAGAGAAATCCGCAACAGCATACCAGTATGGAAAGGATACCGCATATCATGGATGCTATGGAAAAGGGGTTCGTTTTGTTCATTTTTATCATACCTTTCAAGTAATGTCTTGCTTTTAATTTTACTGTAGCATTTTCCGAAGAAATAAGCAAATGAAAGAGGGATTTTTAATACAAATTTTTAAAAATTTTAGGAAATCTTGAAAAACAGATGCGCTTTCAAGTATAATGATTAAGATATGCAGGAAGGCATATCACAAAAGGAAATCCCCAAGAGGGAGAAAGGTATAATAGTATATGGATATCATACTGAAATTAAAGGAAGAACTGAACGTAGAAAAATGGCAGGTGGAAGCGGCTGTAAAATTAATTGATGAAGGAAATACCATTCCTTTTATCTCCCGTTACCGCAAGGAAGTGACCGGCTCTCTGAATGATGAGCAGCTGCGTAATCTGCATGAGAGACTTGTGTATCTGCGCAATCTGGAGGACAAGAAGGAGCAGGTGCTGAAAAGTATAGAAGAACAGGGAGCATTGACGGAAGAGCTGAAGGAGAAAATCCTGGCAGCACAGACCTTGGTGGTTGTGGAGGATTTGTACCGTCCCTATCGTCCCAAGAGGAAGACCCGTGCAAGTGTGGCAAAGGAAAAGGGCTTGGATGGTCTGGCGCAGTATCTTCTGGCACAGAATGCCGGTGCGCCTGTAGAGGAGGAAGCAGCAAAGTATCTCTCTGAGGAGAAGGGTGTGGCTTCTGCAGCGGAAGCGCTACAGGGTGCAAAGGATATCATTGCAGAGAGTATTTCCGATGATGCGGACCACAGACTGTATATCCGTGATATCACCACCGCGGAGGGTGTTATCACCGGTGCGGCAAAGGATGAGAAGGCAGAGAGCGTTTATGAGATGTATTACAATTTTGAAGAGCCTGTCAAAAAAATTGCGGGACACAGGGTATTAGCCTTGAACCGCGGAGAGGCAGAAAAAGTACTGACTGTGAAAGTCAACGCACCTGTTGAGCGGATTATACAGTATTTGGAGAAGAAGACACTTACTTCTGATAATCCCTATACCACCCCTGTATTGAAGGAGGCTATTGCCGATAGCTATGAACGTTTAATAGCACCTGCTATTGAAAGAGAAATCCGTAACGACCTGACAGAGAAGGCGGAGGACGGAGCGATTTCCGTATTCGGTAAGAATCTGGAGCAGCTACTGCTGCAGCCGCCCATCGCGGGAAAGGTGGTACTGGGCTGGGATCCCGCATTCCGTACCGGCTGTAAGCTGGCGGTGGTTGATTCCACAGGTAAGGTGTTGGATACAAAGGTGATTTATCCCACTGCACCTCAGAATAAGGTGGAAGAGGCGAAGGCTGAGTTAAAGAGAATTATCAAAAAATATAATGTGGATTTAATTTCTGTCGGCAACGGTACGGCATCCAGAGAATCGGAGCAGGTGATTGTGGAACTGCTTAAGGAACTGGACAGACCTGTGCAGTATGTGATTGTGAATGAAGCGGGAGCATCCGTTTATTCTGCAAGCAAGCTGGCAACGGAGGAATTCCCTAATTTTGATGTGGGACAGAGAAGCGCCGCGTCCATCGCCCGCAGATTGCAGGATCCGTTGGCTGAGTTGGTCAAGATAGACCCAAAATCCATCGGCGTGGGACAGTATCAGCATGATATGAACCAGAAGAAGCTCAGCGATGCATTGAATGGTGTGGTGGAGGACAGCGTGAATAAGGTAGGTGTGGATTTGAATACCGCCTCCGCTTCCCTGCTGGAATACATTTCCGGTATCAACAAAACCATTGCAAAGAATATCGTGGACTACCGTGAGGCCAACGGACGCTTCACCAACAGAAAACAGCTTCTGAAGGTGGCGAAGCTGGGACCCAAGGCATATGAGCAATGTGCAGGTTTTATGCGGATTCAGGACGGAGACAATCCCTTGGACGCAACAAGTGTTCATCCTGAGTCCTACGAAGCAGCGGAGAAACTTCTGGATAAACTGGGTCTTACCATGGAGGATGTAAAGGAAGCACAGAAGAAAGCGGCGAATCAAAAGAGTGCGGCAAAGAAGGCTCCTGTACAGACACCACAGAAGAAGGCGGCTAAACAGGTTCAGGTACGCAATACCAATACTGCTATGGGGAAAGCCCTGGCCGCTGCCATGGGAGGCGTTGTGTTAGATGGCAATGCATCACAGGCAAATGCCGGTACACATAAAAATAACATGCGTAATGAAAACGCAGGCAGCGAAGCGATTACGGTTTCTTCCTTGGAGAAACGTATTAAGGATAAGAAGCTGTTGGCTGAGGAGCTTGGAATCGGTGAAATTACCTTGACAGATATCCTGAAGGAATTGGAGAAGCCTGCCCGTGACCCCAGAGACGACATGCCCAAGCCCATCCTGCGCAGTGATGTCCTGGATATGAAGGATTTAAAGCCGGGCATGATATTGAAGGGAACCGTCCGCAATGTCATTGATTTCGGCGCGTTTGTGGATATCGGTGTGCATCAGGACGGCTTGGTCCACATCTCCCAGATTACCGACCGCTTCATCAAGCATCCGCTTGAGGCAGTCAGCGTAGGAGATGTGGTAGATGTCAAGGTATTAAGTGTAGACTTGCCCAAAAAGAGAATCGCATTGACCATGAAAAATATCAATGACTGATGGTAGGGTTAGATAAGGAACTTATCTGTGACTGCTTTTGATTATGGGGCTCAACCTCTTATAGATGAGGAGCGTGACAAGGGATACCGAGCTGCCCTTAATCAGATTCAGGGGAGCCACACAGGCAGCCACGAAGCTGACAATATTGCCCTCTGTCACGAAAGGATTGACTTCTGCGCCTGCCGTCAGAATGGCATCCATCGGCATGCCGTACAATTCCGAAAAGGCAGGAAGCAGATACACGGCGTTAAAGACCGTTCCGAAAAATGTTAAGGTGAGAGTTCCGGTAATACAGGCTGCAATCGCGCTTTTCTTGGTCTTGCGGAAGGCATATACCACAGATGCCGGTAGAATAAAGCTGCAACCGACAACAAAATTTGCCAAATCACCCACGAAGGCTGTGGAGGTGCCCTTTACACACAGCTTCAGGAGAATCTTGACGAACTCCATCATCACACCTGCCGCAGGCCCAAAGGCGAAGGTTCCGATCAAAATTGGCAGCTCGCTGAAATCCAGTTCGTAGAAGGGCGGCGCAAAGGGGACCGGAAATTCAAACAGCATCAAAATCATAGCTATGGCAGCAAACATTCCTGTCATAGCTATTTTTCTGGTGTCAAACAGGGGAGCACTTACCCCCCTCTGCTTCCCGGCCAGCTTCTCCAGCAGCAGTGCCACCATAAATAAGGCGATGATAACCACCAGAAATTCCAGCACAAAGGTCAGATTTTTTGTGACTTCTTGTAACAATCCATTCATTTTATTTTCCTCCGTTTCCGACGCACTCTTAGGTAAGGTGCGTCTGTATCTTTATGCGGGAAAATTCTTCTGAGTGTGTCGTTTACATAAAAAACCCCCGAATGATTTATTCGGGGGAAATGGGTACCTACACGGACACACCTGCGTGTGGCTCTGCCGAGTCAAACAACGCTTGATTTTCTTCTTTCATCCAGACTTTACTGTTGGTTCCGGCCTCTCACCGAATCAGCCATAGCAATGCTATGGGTCGCGGACTCTGCATAAGTAAGGAAGCCATACAGGCTCCTGTAACACAATACCGCCAGTAGGGAATTTCACCCAACCCCGAAGAATTTTCTGATGTCGGGCATCCTGAATGGTGCGGATGCCGTCTGAGCTGTATGTTACACCATGGGGATGGCTTTGTCAATCGGCGGTTTGACTTGGTACAATATTTCATCTTGCATTTTCCCGGAAAAACTTTATAATGAAATTAATTCACAAAAGCACCTACAGTGTAGGTGCTTTTTCAAGCGGGATGGAGAGATGGCAATGGTAGAATTAGATATTAAGATTGAAGCGGGAGATTTGTATGATTTCATGCTGATGCATTCCTATCATCAGATATCCGGTCTTATGGGAAGCGTTCTGGGTGCGGTTATGGTGCTTGTGGCGTTGTCTAATAAACAGTGGATTTTTTTGATAGGCGGTATTGTGCTTTTGCTGTATCTGCCCTGGGTGCTTTTCGTTAAGAGCAGACAGCAGATACTATTAAATCCGGTGTTTAAACAGCCTTTGCATTATGTGTTGGATGAGAACGGCATAACCATTTCTCAGGGAGAATCCGTCACCACACAGAGCTGGGACGATATGGTGAAGGCGGTATCCACTTCCAGAAGTATTATTATATATACCTCCAAGGTCAATGCTACTATTTTCCCTAAGAAACAGATGGAAGAAAAGAAAACAGCTGTTATCGAATTGATTTCCACCCATATGCCGCCGGCAAAGGTGAAAATCCGCGCGTAGAGCGGAGACGCTTACCGGAATGGGAAAGACCGGAAGGAAAAGGAAAGAGAATCAGAAAATGAGCGGGGACATAAGGATGTCTAAGATACAAGATAAACTGCAGGAAAGCCGGAGACTGGTGCTGGAAACAGGCAGTCCGGAAGAGACCTTCGCCTTGGGCGAACAGATTGGCCGGGAGAGTGTGCCGGGTCAGGTCTATACCTTAATTGGAGATTTGGGAGTGGGCAAAACAGTTTTTACCCAAGGGGTTGCAAGGGGACTTGGAATCACGGAGCCTGTAAGCAGTCCTACCTTCACGATTGTACAGATTTATGATGAGGGCAGGATGCCCTTTTACCACTTCGACGTCTATCGCATCGGTGATGTGGAGGAAATGGAAGAAATCGGCTATGAGGATTGCTTCTATGGGGATGGACTCAGCCTGATTGAATGGGCTAACCTGATAGAGGAAATCTTGCCGGAGCATTATAACCGGATTACCATAGAAAAGGACTTGGAAAAAGGCTTTGATTACCGTAGAATAACCATAGAAGCAATTTAGAGCGACTAATGGGTTGCAGGCAGGCGTTCACACCTGCCGTTGAAAGAGTGAGAGGAAAGCTTTGATATTATGAAGATATTAGGATTGGACAGCTCCGGTTTGGTGGCAAGCGTAGCGGTTGTGGAAGATGATGTGCTCCGTGCGGAATACACCACCGATTACAAAAAAACCCATTCCCAGACGCTTCTCCCCATGCTGGAGGAGCTGCGGAATATGATTGAACTTGATTTGGAGAGCTTGGATGCCATAGCCATTGCGGCGGGTCCCGGTTCCTTCACGGGCTTGCGTATCGGTGCGGCTACGGCTAAGGGCTTGGGACTGGCTTTGAATAAGCCGCTGGTGGAGGTCCCTACCTTGGAGGGACTGGCCTACAATCTCTGGGGTACCACCCACTTGGTGTGCCCTCTGATGGATGCACGAAGGAATCAGGTCTACACCGGAGTGTATGAATTTGTGAAAAAGGGTAATGACCTTGTGCTGCATGCCGTGGAGGAGCAGTGTGCCATAGACATTGCCGAGATTATTGCAAAGCTGAATGCTTTGGGACGAGAAGTGGTTTTCCTGGGAGATGGCGTACCTGTATACCGCAATGTAATTGAAGAACAGATGAAGGTTCCGTTTTCTTTTGCACCGGCAGGTAATAATCGTCAGAGAGCGGCCGGTGTGGCAGCCTTGGGAGCGGTCTATTTTGCACAGGGCAGGACTGTGAGCGCTGCGGAGCATCAGCCGGAATATTTGCGCAAGAGTCAAGCAGAGCGGGAACAAGAGGCGAAAGATGGAAATATCGGTTAGAAAGCTGGAGCAGAGAGATGTTGAACCCCTTGCGAGGATGGAGGCGGAAGCCTTCAGCATGCCCTGGTCGGCAAAGGATTTTGCAGATTTGCTGAGCCGTTCCTACTGCCTCTATCTGGTGGCTGAGGCGGACGGACAGGTGGTGGGCTCCTGCGGCATGACCATCAGCTGCAACGAGGGAAGCATCGATAATGTGGTGGTAGCAGAGAAATTCCGCGGACGGGGAATTGCGCAAAAACTCCTGCAGGAGCTGTTTGACCTGGGAGAAGCCCGGGGGGTGGAAGCCTACACCCTGGAGGTGCGGGTGAGCAATGCCCCGGCGATTCATGTATATGAGAAAATGGGGTTCGTATCCGAAGGAATCCGTCCCCGTTTCTATGAGAGACCTACAGAGGATGCAATGATTATGTGGAGACGCCGGAGTTCGTCCCGGCCTGTATGACAGGGAACAATTACCATGGGTCGGACGTGAATTTTTCATTTATAATGATTATGATTCTGAAACCTGTAATCATTTTCAAATGGAGGATAAGATGCGCAGATACGACAGTGAAGCTGACAGAGTGAACGGACAATTGCTACAAGTGGTTTGCAATCAGTGCAAAAAAGAATTAAAATTAGAACATGGTTACCTGAAAGAAGGATGTTTTCAGGCTGACTTTGGCTTCGGATATTTCTCGCGAAAGGATGGAATGAGGCATAGGTTTGACCTGTGCGAGGACTGCTATGATAAAATGACAGCGGGCTTTCAAATTCCGGCAGAGGAAGTGCCGGAGCGTGAACTTCTGTAATAGACGGAAGTGTAATAAAAACGAAAAGCAGATTGGGAAAAAGAGATGTTGGATGTATGCTTGTTAGGAACCGGAGGAATGATGCCATTGCCTTATCGATGGCTGACCTCCTTGATGATGCGATATAACGGAAAAAGTATTCTGATTGATTGCGGGGAAGGGACACAGATAGCCTTGAAGGAAAAGGGTTGGAGTCCCAAACCAATCGATATTATTTGCTTTACCCATTATCATGCAGATCATATCAGCGGATTGCCGGGAATGCTTCTGACGATGGGGAATGCGGAGCGTACCGAGCCGTTACTGCTCATCGGCCCCCGAGGTCTGAATAAGGTGGTTTCGTCCTTGCGTGTGATTGCACCGGATTTGCCGTTTCAGATTCAATGTCTGGAGATTACGGAGCCTACCCAAAGCTTTGCCTTTGACGGATTTCGGATTGAGGCTTTTAAGGTGAATCATAATGTGCTATGCTATGGATATAGATTTTCCGTTGACAGATGCGGGAAATTTAACCGTGAGAAAGCGGTGGCAGACGGCATCCCTATGCAGCTCTGGGGAAGACTGCAGAAGGGTGAGACGATAGAGTGGGAGAATCGTGTTTTCACTCCTGATATGGTGCTGGGTGAGGCAAGAAGGGGATTGAAGGTGACCTATTGCACGGATACGCGCCCTACGGATTTGATCACAGAATATGCAAAGGGAAGCGACCTTTTGATTCTGGAGGGAATGTACGGCGAGCCGGATAAGCTGGCCAAGGCAAAGGAATACAAACACATGACCATGTATGAGGCGGCAAGGATTGCAAAGCAGGCGGATGTGCCCCAGCTGTGGCTGACCCATTACAGCCCTTCCCTGACAAGACCCGAGGAATATCTGGGGGAAGTGAGGAAAATTTTTCCGGCTGCCATAGCGGCGAAGGATGGGCGGACCATAGAGCTGAAATTCGCTGATGATGCGGAAACATAAGAAAACATCTGAAAAAGTAAGTTGATTTGAGTAGGAAGAAAGAGGCAGGATGAAAAAGACAACGACCAGAGTGATAATTACATTTGTATGTCTGATTACATTATTGTTGGGGTACTATGCATACCTGTCGAATAAGGATAGACAGACAAAAGAAGAGGCTGCCATGACACCTGTTCAGGAGGCGCTGAGCAGAGATATGAAAAATGATTATCCGTCGACGCCGAAGGAGGTCATGAAGTATTACAATGAGCTCCTCAAATGCTTTTATAATGAAGCTTGTACCGAAGAGGAAATTGATGATTTGGGAGAGCGGGCAAGAGAACTGTATGATGCCGAGCTGCTGGAGGCAAATGAATTCGGTACCTATCTCATGCGTCTGCGGGCAGAAATTGCGGATTACAGGGAAAAAGGACGCCGCATTGTCTCATCCTCTGTGGCGGCCAGTACCAACGTGGATTTCTTTGAGGAGGATGGCTTTGAGTTTGCACGTATTCTGTGCGTCTACAATATCACGGAAGGGGAAGTGAACAATTCCACCAGACAGATGTATCTTCTCCGAAAGGACGAGGACAGACATTGGAAGATTTATGGCTGGGAGAATGCAGAAAATCTGGAAGAGGCGCAGGATAAAGAAACGGCAGAATAAGTGAGAATGGATTATGTGTGAAGAAAAAGATATTTTGATACTGGCGATTGAGAGCTCCTGCGATGAGACGGCGGCATCCGTTGTGCGTAACGGCAGAGAGGTACTCTCCAACGTCATATCCTCCCAAATTGCATTACATACCTTATATGGCGGCGTAGTGCCGGAGATAGCATCCAGAAAGCATATTGAGAAGATTAATCAGGTGATAGAGCAGGCATTGCAGGATGCCAATGTGACTTTGCAGGACATTACAGCGATTGCGGTTACCTACGGTCCCGGACTGGTGGGTGCCCTTCTGGTAGGTGTGGCTGAGGCGAAAGCTATCAGCTTTGCAACCGGTATTCCGCTGGTAGGTGTGCATCATATTGAAGGGCATATCAGTGCCAATTTCATTGAAAACAAGGAGCTGGAGCCTCCCTTTGTCTGCCTGGTGGTATCCGGCGGACATTCCCATCTGGTGGTGGTGAAGGATTACGGCGAATATGAGATTATCGGCAGAACCAGAGATGATGCGGCAGGAGAAGCCTTTGACAAGGTGGCAAGAGCCATTGGTCTGGGCTATCCGGGCGGACCAAAGATTGATAAGCTTGCAAAGGAAGGAAATCCGGATGCCATTCTTTTCCCCAGGGCAAGGGTGGCTGAGAATGAGTATGATTTCAGCTTCAGCGGCTTGAAGTCGGCGGTGCTCAATTACCTGAACGGCTGTCAGATGAAGGGACAGCCGGTTTGCGAGGCCGATGTGGCAGCCTCCTTCCAAAAAGCAGTGATTGATGTGCTGGTAGAGCATTCCCTGCATGCGGTCAAGGAATATGGTTATGATAAATTTGCCATTGCCGGCGGTGTGGCATCCAATTCTTCTCTCAGGGAAGCTTTCCGTGCGGAATGCGACAAAAGAGGAATTGCCTTCTATCATCCGTCACCGATTTTCTGCACAGATAATGCTGCCATGATTGGTGTGGCAGGATATTATGAGTATTTGAAGGGTGTCCGCAGCGGAATGGATTTAAATGCGGTGCCGAATCTGAAGCTGGGGGAACGATAAGTACTCTTTCGGCATGCGAAGGATATGGATGATATTATGAAGAAGAGATGTACGGCCATCGTTCTGGCAGCCGGGAGCGGCAGCAGGATGAAGAGCAAGGTTGCAAAACAATATATGCTGTTGGGCGGGAAGCCTTTAATCTGGTATGCACTTCACGCAGTGGAGACTTCTGAAATCATAGACGATTGTATTCTGGTGACAGCACCGGAGGACACGGAATATGTACGCAGGGAAATTGTTGAGAAATATGGCTTCCAAAAGGTTGCTGCCGTAACGGCAGGAGGCGCAGAAAGATATTTGTCTGTGGGAAAAGCACTGGATGTTATTTCTGAGGGAAACCTAAAGAATCCCAATACGGATGGTTATGTTTTTATCCATGACGGTGCACGTCCCTTCCTGACAGAGGAAATTCTGCAAAACACCTATGAGGCTGTGAAGCAATATCACGCCTGTGTCGCGGCGATGCCGGTGAAGGATACGGTGAAGATAGCGGACGATGACGGATTTGCAGCTGTGACACCTGACAGAAAGCGGGTATGGATGATTCAGACACCTCAGGTGTTTGATGTGGGACTGATTGTGCAGGCATACGGCAGACTGAAGGAACAGCTATCCGACCCTGAGGGTAAGGATATTACAGTGACGGATGATGCCGGTGTTGTGGAATTATTTACGGAAACGAAGGTTAAGCTGGTTGAGGGGTCTTATCGGAACATTAAGATTACCACACCGGAGGATATCGCAACTGCAGAGGGCTTTTTGTATGAAATGTAGCAATTGTTGTGACGATTGCTACATTTTTTGCGGAAAGAACGATGTGAAAGTTCTGCAAACCATGATAAAATCTGGGGTTTTCGGGAGAAGAAAAAATAATTCAAAAATTGTATAAAAAGATGTTGACACAGTAAACTCTTTTTGCTAGAATAATTGTTGCCGCTGATTGAGCGGAAAACGCTTGGAGAGGTATCGAAGTGGTCATAACGAGGCGGTCTTGAAAACCGTTTGTCCGCAAGGGCGCGTGGGTTCGAATCCCACCCTCTCCGTTAGGAGAAGGTGTTAGCTTGGTTAACACGAGACACCTCTCTGCCGAACCGTAGTTGATACGGCGGCGGACAGCATAATGTAATAAGTAAGAGAACGCTGCAAACGCGATTTCTTAGCTTTACAATTCAGGCGATGTGGAGAAGTACCCAAGAGGCTGAAGGGACACCCCTGGAAAGGGTGCAGGTCGTTAATAGCGGCGCGAGGGTTCAAATCCCTCCTTCTCCGTTTGGTTATTTACATAACCAATTATAGAACCTTGACAAATGAACAGCAATGCAACCCTGAAAATTCCGAATAAAAACGGG
>CAZPRB010000039.1:0-18205 GCA_964588645.1 uncultured Acetatifactor sp.
AATTTTAAATGGAAAGCCTCAGCCCCAACCACCACATCCTGTAAAGCCCATGGTGGTAACGGACACAATCTAAACTGTGACACAGAGTGGGATGAAGAACCAAAAGAAGCATCTGGAAAAAAAGGAACTAAAGGATATGTTGAAGCAACCGAAGGCAAAAAACATTCCCATGGTGATTCCTGTTACGACACCCCATGTAGGGTTTATTTTTTTGCACATTTTTAGGAAGGACAACAACGGTAGATTGCCAATAATGCCAATTTTTTTTAGATATTTGCAGTATAAGATTTGGTTTGACAATATGAAAACAGATATTATGACTATGAGAATAAACAGGCTGCAAGGACAAGGTTTATAGATTGTCGTATAAGAAACAATAGACAACAGTATGCAGTTTAAAATGTGACTTTTGGCAGTGCACTTGCAACGTTGACCAGAGAGATTCCGGCTGTAGATAGGATAAATATGACTTATGAGGATAGAATGGTATACAGATGGGATTAAGAGAACCACAGTGTGGGAAAAATGAATAGCTTTTTATTTGAGTTTAAGGTTACCTTAAAAAATGATATATGGAAATTTGGATTTCAAAAATCATCGTCAAAATGAAATTTGTAATTACGTATAGGAAAAAATATGTGTCATTGAGCGGTTGGAGATAAGTCATATTGGTTATGATTTGTTTTCATGTGAAGTGGTTTATATGCTTTGCAGCGAAAAAGAATCGTGGTAATTATGAATAAAGAAAAAGTGGGTTTCAAAAAAAGCTCATCAATTTGAAACCAGTTATAACATTATGAATCAGATATGTAACAATGTGAAGCAGAGATGATACATATTGGGAGTGTGGATGTGACTTAATTATGGAAGTTTGTACTTATTTTGATACTTGTATTGAATGGAAATATAAATTTATTTAGGAGGAAAGCAAGATGTATGAATTATATCAGCACGTACCGGAAGGAAAGCAACTATATTTGGGAGAATATGAATCACTATACGCATGCCAGATAGCAACAGAGGTGGGATGGGATATCTTAAGGCAGCGAGGATATGAGCGAGCAGAGTTTCATTGTGAACGTACAGGAACGAATGAGCCGTCAGTAGGCTGGGTTTATAAGGATTGAGGTGAAAGAGATGTGGTCTGTAGAAAACATAATATTAACGTTAAAAGAAATAAAAGAAAAGAACAAGATTAGTGGAGCCATGGATGCAGGTAAATATTGCAGAGAGCTTGGGATAAACATGAACGAATTAGTTTATTTGTTCTCCTTTTTATTCGTAGAAGCATTTCGGGAAGTACGTGAGCTGGATGATGAGAGAAGAAGGCTGAAAGAGGAAAACGAGAGATTAAATAAGTTGCTCAGCGAGAGTTGCAGGGGTAATGGAAGGATGATTCAGATGGCAAAGGTCAAGTCTGGAATGCCAATTGCCAAAAAAACAAGGAAAAGTTTGGTAGATTTGGAACTTCAAATAATATTTGGACTTTCCGATAAGGAATTGATGGAGTACTTTGAAATCAGCAAATCAACCTTGTGGAGATGGAAGAAGAAGTTGAAAGAGAAGAAAGAGTCTGGAGAAAGTATATTATTATTATAGGAATAGATAAGGTGGCATGGATTATTATATGTGATTCCGGTGCGGAAGCTACATAAAATCCATGTCATTTTATTTTTTGGTTATATCATTATGGAAAAAGTATGTTACGCAAGGAATGTGTGTGTATATGGGGTATAAAAATTTTTTTGAGTTTATAAGTGTTTGATTGCATTGAAAAAACAAGGTTACATAGGGGTTAAAAGTATATTGGACTAGTTGAGTGAAAATTGTGGCGTAAAAGGTTACGTTGGTTAGTTTCCTACATTATATTAAAATGTGTAGTTTATGAGATAAATTAGTGAGAGTGATTTTGGGGAAAGTGACTTGTGATAAAAAAGCAAAGGAGATTATCAAAATAGAACAGAATCATGCTACAACATCCCTAATCACAGCAGAACAATAAGGTTACATTTTCGTGCATCATCACGTCTTGTACCCCCAGACCACAGCGTTATGATTGTATTGTGAAAGGGAGATAGAAATAAAAAATCTCCAAAAAAAATAGTTTAGTGCATGAGGGCACGGAAAGAAAATGAGGTAGCAAAATGTGTAAGATGAATATCGTAGTAAACAAACTGGTACTTGGAAACAGAGAGTTAGGCTGGGAGCTTTGGAGTGGAAAAGAAGTCATGGAATATACTTCTAAACAGCTTAAGGACATGATTAAGGCTGGCAAGCAGAAGGTTTGTGGTCTTAAGATTGGTGAAAATGATGAACTTGAGCTTGATAAGGAAGGCTTCTTTACAACAAACATGATGGTACACAGCCATATTGGTTCTTGGAAATCCATGGAAGAAGAAAGCATGGTCAATAATATTTATGTATGCATTGGAAGTCGTGAGGAAGCTGGAAAAGTGGTTTATGACTGCATCAGTAGTAAGTTTGAGCAGGCAGAGATTTCAGAGAGTGACATGAGGGCATATCTCAAAATCGGTATTGTTTCTGGTGGTGCAAAGCTGGATGGAGAAAAAATCGTGCTGGCTGGTACAGAGTTTGAAAAGAAAGTACTGGTTCCAGCGACAGAGAAAAAGGAAGAGAATGTAAAGAATGAGCAAGAAAAGCCGGTTACAGCAAAACCAGAGAGTGCAACGGCAGCGGCTGTAAAGGAAGAGAAAAAACTTTTTGATAAAAAATGGTAAGAGAGTAAGAAGGAACCCGGCATAAAAGCCGGGGCATCTTTTTGGAGGTAAGGGTTTATGGATGCTTTTACAGTATTGGTTGTAATCACACTGGTTCTAATTTGTATGTGCTGTGTGACTTATATTAACAGACAGATAAGAAACTTCATTACGTATATTGTCTGGATAGTAAAGTCTGAAATGGATGATGATAAGGAAACAGAAGCAGGCAGCATGGAATGAGAATAGAGAGACATTTTTTGTAAGTGCACTCGCAAAATAAATAAAATGAAAAGAAGAAGCCCATTCAGTTATTTTAGATAGCTGGGTGGGTTTTTTATTATGTCCTGATGAAGGACATATTTTGATAAGTAATTAGAATTTAAAAAAATATTTGAAGAGAGGAAAATGTGTGACATGAATTTTAAATGGATTCAACGTAGTACAAAGGATTATGAAATGCAGAAATGGAGTCTTGTACATAAGGAAAGCAGGATAATTGTGCTTGATATGTGGTTCTCTCCATTTGCAGAGCATAGGCAAAATAATAAGATACGCAGAAAGATACAAATAGCATACGAATTATATTTTCAAGCCGTATGGGTAAGGACACTTCAATTTTTTTAAAACACAGGAAAAAAAAGGAGCTATACATCATGAATAGATTTGGAGAAGAAGATTTTATGTTAATCAACGTAAGGGGCACGCAGGGAGCCAGAGAGTTTGGCGTTTTAAAAACCATAGGTGACAGGGATATTGTAGCAAATGCAAAACTCATAGATGGAGCAGACGAAGCAGATAATGTATGGCTTATGGAAAAGGTCAGACAGGCATATCAGCAGTATTACAGCAGAGTGAAAGAGTACAATAGGGAGGTATAGCAACATGAAGAAATTTAGGCTAAGGCAGGAAGTAACTATAACAGAGGAAGATGGAACACCCATAAAAGAAATATCCATTGATATGTGGGTGAGTTCAGAAGGAATCAGTGAAAAAATCATAAACGATATGCTCCAGTCACTGTCAGATGAATTTACAAAAATAATAGATGAAGTCAGCATTGATGGAGAACGACCAGAGAAAATAGAGTTTATGAGCGATGACATAAGGAAGGGGTGGCAGTAATGGCTAGAGGTGGATTTAGAATCGTACCTAGAATGATAAGCAATAATAGGTGTGTGTTTGACATTGTACTGCAAAATGGTGATTGTAGGACAATTGCACAGGTGGACTTCCCTTGTGATGGTCAGATGAATGATAACCTTGAGGCTGCACAGGCAATCAGTGATATCCTCAAGAAGAGGATCAGAAAGTCGGTATAGGAGAGTGGGGATTATGAATGGGAAAAGAGATTCATGTGAAATGACCGAAGAAGAGCTTTGGCAGGAAGAAGTTTATGATAAAATTCAACGGCATGAGTATGTAGTCGATGCTGGGAATGTATACGACTTCGGGAGTGGGGAATGGATTTGTTCATTGCGGCTTATTAAGCCAGAATAAAACAAGGTTTCCATTTTGTTTTTTCTTTTATATACAGGGCGGTTACATGTAAAAGTGTAACCGCCTTGAGTTGCGTTTGGGAGACATTTTTTATAGAGCATTTTCGGGACTAGTGATATGAAACAAAACAACGTGTTGTATCAATCATATTTAATAAGGAAGAAATAATTTTATACATTATGGGAACTGGTTAATAAAATTTCATGACATTAACTGTTCTGGCAGAAGATTGAAAAAGAAAAAATATGATAGTTGTAGGGTATTGGGATTTTTATTTTTATATCAATGGATAAAAATGTGGATGGAAAATATTGTTGTACTGAAAAATGTGGAAAGTACAAAATCAATATTTTTGTTCTGGATTGATTTTTTTGGAAAAACAGCTTTGAAATAATTGATTTTGGTGTTTAAGGAAAAAAGATAGGATTTTTACAAAGTTAATGTTTAAGTAAAAAGAAGTGGCTTTGGAACGGACTAGTTGATAAAATGGGAATTACATCTGATGATTTGTCAGCAATAATATTGATATAGTGACCGATGCAGGGTTTTTAGAAAAACTTTGCATCGGCTTTTATTATGTGTATGAGCCTGTAAATGACAACAAAGGTACATGGTAGCTTATGTCTTCAAAATGAAATGGTTATATACACCAGAGGGAGCGTATGGAGAAAGGCATGATTTACGTGAGGAAAAAAGAGCCTGCAAAATTATATAGAAAGAGCTTGTGTTGCAATGATACCAGCGTTACAATTCAACCACCTTAAGAGGAGGGGATTCATATGTATAATATTATAATAGGAAGTAAAAATAATAATGTCATTAAAAAATTGCAGAAATCATTGACCGCAAGGATATTGTTCATGGGATGTGTCTGGTACATGTACAACCTGTTTGGAAGGAACAATAGACTGCATATAGAAATGATTTTTTTGATATTCATAATGAGTATATTGCTTCTCAATCTGATTTATATACCTTTCAGATTGTTGGGGGATAAGAGGATAGGACATAAGATTAAGTTTTTGTTCGTAGTAGTGGCAGATGTGATGACATTACATTTTTTTAATGCTACAGAGCGGTTTTCCATAGCCAGCCTGTGGAAAAATATGATTTCTATTGTAGTTATTTCATTATGTGTGACAGCAATAGTTTCTACATTATATAAATGTCTGGCAGTACACTCGCAAAGAAAATCGTTCGTGCAGAGGGATTTTGACAACATGGATGGCTGGGAGTTTGAAGAGTGGAGTGCTACATGGCTAAGACAACATGGCTTTGATAATGTTGAGGTGACAAGGGGATCTGGGGATTATGGAGCAGATATAATTTGCTCAAAGAATGGAGAGTATTATGCAGTGCAATGTAAGAAATATTCTGGGAAAGTGCCATACAGAGCTGTAGAGGAGATAGTCTGTGCAAAGAATTATTATGGAACAGACAGAGCCATGATATTTACAAATTCAGAGCTGACAGCGCAAGCGAGTGAAGCGGCACGGAAGCTTGGAATTATAGTTTATGATGGGGCAGTGATTTGTAGGTGATTGATAATTTGCCAGAGATAAAAATATTTGGTTGAAAAGCTTTTTTATGATAAGATAGGTATATCATAGAAAGGTGGGCGTATGGACGAACAGAAGAAAAGAAAAATTATTTTTAGAGCAAATCTGATTATGATTAAGTTGATGTATCGAAATATTATACAGATTGTTCCTCGGAAATATCCTAACTATGCATGTATTGGTAAAGAGAAAATGGATTCTCTATATGAGATATTAGGAACTAGCAGACCATATTATTCTAAAATGTGTAATGGTCATCAAGAAAGTGCAACTAAACCAATGATTGAGGCGGTTAAAGATAGTGAAAGTATGCTTGTAGCAATCAGAGGAGAGAAACTATTTGAATTGGGTAAATATAACACACCAGAGAAGTGGGAGAGAGTATTTGGAGATAAGAGTAAAGAAAAAGAAGTTGAAAACAGTGTGCATAACTGGATGAATAATCTCGCATTGAGGGAAGACAATGTGGAGTCTGGACTGGCAAAGGATTGTGTATTATGGTTAATGAATAAGGTAAAGGAGTACGTTAACCAGAAGGATACAACGATTGATGAATTTGTTTATAAAAAAGCAGCAGGGTTTATGGAATTGACATTTGAACAATTGGACGATTGTCATCCGGACACAATCAAGAGAATGGCTGATGATATTATGAAAAGTTATAAGAATTTTATAGCTGTTTATCAATATAAATGTGTAGACCATTCTGGAAAAAAGAAAAAAAAGAACACGAATTGAAAGTAACACTTTTAACTTAAGAAAATCACATAAAGCAGTAAAGCATGTAACATAATGCGTCTGTAATAGTACAGTTTGAAAATGCGTAGAAATGGAGAAAATAGCCATTTCTACGCATTTTTTTGTTTTGTGCAAAGTGTTCGTAAAGCGTTACATTGTGTGATGTTACAGTGTTTGATAAACTCATAATTGTCAAGAGGAACACAACAGAGAGGAGGGACGTAAGAAAAAATTACATGGAGAGTTTGAGGTGCGCGGACTCAAAGTGTACATATAGGCTTATGCAAGACGCGAACTGACGCACCAAGGGAGTGGTCTGCCTAGTAGGTTGGATAGGAAAAGCATAAGAGAGCTATGTCTAATGACATAGAACGTCCGAAGAGGGTCCCCCTGAAATAATGGGGCTAATGGAAAACAGTTATTCATTAAGTGTTCAAGCGGAGAAATTAAAATTGAAGGTTTGCAGTTATTTATAGATATTCAGTAGAAAGAAATGAGGTAGTGACTATGAAAAAAACAGAAGCTATTAAATTGATGACAGATTATATCATTAGAGAATTAAGTGAAGATAGAACGATTAGTATAGAGTTAAAAAATAACATACTAATAACACCATTTCCAAATTATATTACGGCAACATTTGGAATAACAGAGTTCCTTAGGGCATTTGATACGGCAATGAACAAGGCAATAGACTGTTTTCACGAACAAGGGAAAAAAGTGTATGACATGAAGATGTGTGGTACTGATGACATAACTATCATGTTCTTTACCAATGCAAAAAAAGTGGAACAAGATTTTAAAACTGTAAAAAAGATGAATGATATTCCTAGCAATTTGATATTTATATCGGGTACACCGGATATCAAACTGGATTAAAAATAAGCAGGTTTAATTAGGAGAGAAACAAGGCGAGTTCTCTCCTAATTAAATGAAGATACGAGGAGGACATTGATATGTTTATATTCAGTATAGAAGCAGATATGTTGGATGATTCATTAACAATTGACTATGAACCATATTTTCCAACAAATGAGAAGATGCAAGAGTCATATGCTGCATTGAAAAAGCTTGAGACAAAAATCCATAAGATGAAATACGGAGTTTCCACGAGTGATGAGGGAATTATAGATAGAATTTCAGTGGTGATGGACTCAAAAGAATATGATTCAGCAAAATCTTTTTGCAAAGGAAGTGCATTATATCCGGTTTTGGATTTTGAAAAATTGATAGAAAGCATAGATGAAATTATGAGAAGAAGGGAGCAAACGGCGATGAATAAGGAAAAAGATGGTAAAAAATCATTAGTTACAAAGACAAAAAATGAAGAAGTACATACAGAACAAGTGGCACATCAAGAATCAACGGATGGTATGGCGAAGAATTCTGTAACGAAAAATGGGGCGAAAGATGAACATGTGAAAAAGCAGCCGCCGATTGCCAACGAGTTGGAGAGCGAATTTCACATGAAGGGTAGATTTGCAGAGTTAGTTCAAAATCCATTGTATCAGTCAAGAAAAGAAAAAGATGGGCATCATGTTATTGCAGAATCTGCAAATTCAGATTTGAAAATCAAAGTTTATGGAGAAGGTGGAAAATCTGATTTAACAAAAGGGGCCTATGTTTATGCAAAATCACACACCCAAATCGGAAAAGCAAAAAAACTTTCATTGGCAGATATTTCTAAAGGTGGAACAGGCTTGATGAATTTTATGCTAGAGTTTGGAAACGCATTTACTATGGCAGATATTTCAATTGCGAATAATAGATTGTGGTTACTAAATGAGTTGGGGAAATTAAATATCATAGAGTTGGAGCCAAGACTTGATATGCAAGGAATCCATGCATTTTTTATGAAGAAAATAGCACAAGGATTTGAAGGGTTAGATACCATGACCATCTATGCAGAAGAGGTAGATGGTCGTATAGACATTGGAATTTGGCAGGATACCTTTGACGCATATTGGGAGGAGATTGCAGATGATACAGATATTGATAAAAGAGCTTGGTGTAAGCAGGCAAAGGCATTAGGGTGGCTTCTTCCAGATGCAGGCAGAGGTGGTGGACAACATACACCAAGTATGAAGAGATGCAAAAGGTATGGAAGAAAAGAAACCGAACGTATTCAAAGATTTTCAATTCCTAAGACGCAGGCGGAGCATTGGATGACAAAGCGTAATGTACAACACATGATGAACGTGGAAGGAGCAAAAAATGTTTAAGTATTATGGAAACAAAAATAAGATGGTAGCTGCAATTCGTGCAGCTGTACCATCACAGTATAATGAGTATTTGGAATTGTGTGCAGGAATTGCGACAGTTGCAAGAAAAGTAATTGACAGTAATATTCCTAGAACAATAGTAGAAAAAGACCATGGACAAGCAACACTATTGAAGCAAGTGCAACAGAATCCAGTAGAGATGGCATTGCGTTTAAAAGAATTGGGATATAGCAGAGATGTATTTGACGATGCATTAGAAATGAAGAAAAGAAATTATGAGGGGTGTTCCAAAATTGAGATAGCTGTTTATAGAAAAATTTTGACAGACCAATCTTATAATGCGTCTTGTTCATGTTACAGAGACATTGATAAAGGTTGTGATGATAGTATCGACTTGTTGGTTAGCGCAAATAGAAGCAGAGAAAGATATCTTCGTCAGATTATTCCAGACTGTTGTACATTTTCGGAGGAAATGCAAGGGATAGAAATAATAGAAGGTGATATGTTTGATTATTTAGAAAAATTAGATAATTCAAACCTGTTCTGCACTATTGACCCTCCATATGAACCTTCAAAGAGAAGTGCAGGGCAAAAGGGATACGACCAGGATTGGTCAGATGGTATGCATCACAGGCTGCTGGAAGCATTGTATAAACAATATTTACACAAGAAACTGACAGCTAAGGTAATGATATTCTGCTATGTAAATTTAGATGATTTACAAAGTGATATTTATTGCAGATATTTAATGAAAATGGGATTTACATTATATCTGCTTAAGGATGCATATTTACCACAAATATACTCTAAAAAAATAAAAGATAAAATTGATAATCTTGAAAAGACAAGAAAGAAAAAGAAGGTTGTAGAGTGCATTTTTATAAATTATGAACCAATTGCAAAGGGAATAGTTGCACCAGAGCGAGTGATTAAGTATGAAGATGTATTTGGTTAAAGCTAATAATTAATAAGTTGAGTTAATCAGGAGAAATACAGCAGTGACAAGTAATTCATTATATGAGGTTATTGGCGAATTGAAAGAAATGAATAGAACACTTCAAATAATGGGTATTCGGTTAAAAGAATTGAATGAGCATATAAAAGAAAATGAAAGGTAGGAATAATAGTGTGAAAAAATTAGATGATGAACTGCTTTTAGTCGATTTAGACACCCTTATGCGTATAACTGGATATGGACGTAGAAGAGCATTAAAGGTTGCCGAGTTAGCAAAGGCAAGAGTTTATATAGGGAACTCATTGAGATTTAATGTACAGAGACTGAAAGAGTTTTTATACTACGAATCAATGTAATATAGAATGTGCTTGACGGAGGGGGTGACCTCTGGTATCATCCCCATCCAATAAAAATTGAAGAAAGGTTGGTAAATAATTATGACTAATGTAGTAAGAAGAAAAGACCCTAAAGGTAGGGTGCTTCCAGAAGGGGTGTATTATCGACATGCTGATAACAGGTACATTTATAAGTATTATTTATATGGAAAGCCATACTATATATACGACAAGGACTTAACAGATTTAAAGATAAAGATAGACAAACATAAACTAGATGTAGCATCCGGCAGAAATACAGATTTGGCTAGTATGTCGCTAAACAAGTGGTATCCTCAATATATCAAGATTTTCAAGGAAGATAAAGTGAAGCCTGCAAGCTTATTAAATCTGAAAAATTACTATGAATGGTACGTTGAGCCTTATGCAATAGGACGTATGCCGATGAGGGAATTGAAGAGAACTCACTTTGTAGCACATTTTAAGGAATTAGTAAATAAAAAGAAATTAGCACATGGAACATTGCGTTCACTTGCAAGCATGTTGTATAATTGTTTACAGCAAGTCGTATACGATGGTGGATTATTCGTTAATCCTGCAAGCGAAATCATGAAAGATGTTGTGGCAAAACCAAAGGAAGCCAGAGATGCCCTGACAGAAGAGCAGGAAAAGTTGTTATTGGACTTTCTTAAGATAGAGGGTACATTTCAAAATGTGTATTTACCAATGGTAGGCATACTTCTTGGAACTGGCATGAGATTCGGTGAATGTGATGCACTTACATGGGATGATGTGGATTTAGAAAAATGCGTGGTACACGTTAGTAAGACATTAAATTATAGATGTAAAAATACCAATAAGCATGAGTTCTTTATAACTTCACCGAAAACACCAAATGCAGTTAGAGATATTCCATTAAGTGATGATTTGGTACGATTGTTTAAAATGCAGAAACAGTATCAAAAAGATATGAGGATACGACAGGATATAAAAATAGATGGTTACAGCCAGTTTGTATTCACGTCAAAACTGGGGAATCCTTTTACACACGAAGGCTTTGTCGCAACAATGAAGAGAATTGTAAAGCATGCAAATGAGTGGGAAAAGGAAAGAGCAGAAAAGGAAGATAGAGAGCCGGTTGAACTGCCAGCAAAACTTACACCGCATATATTCAGACATACGTTTGCAACGCATTTAGTTTTAAATGAGGTTCCATATGAAATTGCAAAGGTTGTAATGGGGCACAGCTCAGTAAAGACAACTATTGATATCTATGCGCACATACGAAACGATAATGCAAAACGTATGCGTGCAGATATAGGAAATGTTATAAAAATTTTTGACTAAATCTGACCAAAAATAGGGTGAAAATGAGGCTGTTTTTAGAGTGGATTTTGGTCATTTGACAACCATTTTGACTATAAAATATGTGAAAAAGGGTGCATATAGGGGTATTTGCAAATACCTATAGGACGTGGACGAGTATTGAAAAGTGTGGGAAGGTGCGTATATGGTGGTGGTCGCTTTTGGCGTAGCATTGATGCCTTACGTTCAGGATTAACCTTAAATCAGGGTTATTGACCAATTACTCGAAAGGGTAGTTGGTCTTTTTTTGCGATATTTTCCTTTGCAATCGGTTGTCCGTATACAGAGAAAGACATAACATTTCATCTTTTGACAAATTAAATTGTAGCATACTGCCGTGAACTATGGTAAAATGAACGATAAGGGCAGGTTCGGTGAAGTGTCGTTCCTATAGAGGTATTTAATATGAAAAAGAGAATTAAGTTAAAAGGACACATAAAGACTTACCTTCAGTTCTGCATTTATCTTGGCGTGCTGTTGCTTACGGTGGATCTTTCGATTTTTATGATTGATGTCCGCGCCGGTGCCATGCTGGCTGCTTTTGTGGTCTTTTACTTTGTGATAACCCTATCCTTATACTTTTACAATAAGCCCGTGATTATGAACGAGCTTATTAGCTTTGCTACGGAATATGGTCAGATTCAGAGAAAGCTTCTGCGGGATTTGGATTTGCCGTATGCGCTTTTGGATGATTCCGGAAGGGTTATTTGGACCAATATTGCATTTGAGAATGTGATTCATCAGGGAAAGGGTTATAACAAATCCATCACGGCTTTATTTCCCACAATCACCAGAGACCGTCTGCCGGACGACAGCGGACTGGATGAAGCACAGTATGAATTGGAATACGAGGGCTGTGAGTACATAGCGAAATTCCGAAAGATATCCCTGAAGGAGATGGCGGAAAACAGCGATATGATTGATGCCCAGGGGTATAATGGCTATCTGATTGCAGTATACCTCTATGATGAGACTGCACTGCATATCGCATTGCAGGAGGTAGACGATCAGAGCCTGGCTGTGGGAATGATTTATTTGGATAATTACGAGGAAGCGTTGGAGAGTGTTGAGGAAGTCAGACGCTCTCTGCTGATTGCGTTGATTGACCGAAAGGTAAATAAATACATATCTGCATTGGACGGCATCAGCAAGAAGCTGGAGAAGGATAAATACCTGATTATTCTCCGCAAAAAGTCCATTGCAAAATTGCAGGAGACCCGGTTTGACCTGCTGGAGGAGGTCAAGACCGTCAATATCGGTAATGAGATGGCGGTGACCATCAGTATCGGTGTTGGTCTGGACGGGTTAACCTATGCACAGAATTATGAGTTTGCCCGTAATGCCATTGATTTGGCTCTGGGACGCGGAGGAGACCAGGCAGTTATTAAGACCCCCGAAAGCATTACCTATTTCGGCGGAAAGAGCCAGCAGATGGAGAAGAATACCCGTGTGAAGGCCAGAGTAAAAGCCCATGCGCTGCGAGAGATTATCACAGCCAAGGATAGGGTGCTGGTCATGGGTCATCGCATGGCGGATGTAGACAGCTTTGGAGCTGCGGTAGGTATTTACCGGGTGGCACAGGCGTTGGAGAGAAAAGCGCACATTGTTCTGAATGATGTGACCTCCTCTGTACAACCTCTGGTGGATTTGTTTCAGGGCAATCCGGAATATGAGGATGATATGATTATCAATAGCCAGCAGGCGATTGAGGCGGCCGGAGCCAATACCGTATTGGTGGTAGTGGATGTGAACAAGCCCTCCATCACCGAATGTCCCGATTTGCTTCGATTCTGCAAATCAGTGGTTGTATTGGATCATCACAGACAGGGAACAGAGACCATTGAGAATGCGACGCTTTCCTATGTGGAGCCCTATGCTTCGTCGGCGTGTGAGATGGTTTCGGAGATACTGCAGTATACCTATGACAATATCAAAATCCGTCCCGAGGAAGCAGATTGTATGTATTCCGGAATTATGATTGACACCAGTAATTTTATGACGAAGACAGGTGTCAGAACCTTTGAAGCGGCCGCGTTTCTTCGCCGCAGCGGTGCGGACGTGACCAGAGTGCGCAAGCTGTTCCGTGCGGATGCGCTGGAGTACAAGGCAAAGGCGGATGCTGTCAGTCAGGCGGAGATATACAAATCATGTTTTGCCATTTCCGTGTGTACACCGGATGAACTGCCCAGTCCCACTGTGGTAGGAGCGCAGGCGGCCAATGAGCTTTTGAATATCCGGGGTATTAAGGCGAGCTTCGTGCTGACAGATTATCAGGGCTTGATTTATGTAAGTGCCCGTTCCATTGATGAAGTAAATGTACAGATTATTATGGAGAAGATGGGGGGCGGAGGCCACATGAATACAGCTGCATGTCAGATGGAGGGTGTAGGTCTGGCAGAGGCAATCGGCATTTTGAAGCGCACCATTGACAGTATGTTAGAGAATGGAGAGATATAATGAAGATTATTTTATTGCAGGACGAGAAAAAGTTAGGAAAGAAGGGTGACATCATCGAAGCCAGCGAGGGATATGCAAGAAATTATATCCTTCCCAAGAAAATCGGCGTTGAGGCTACTCCGAAGAATATGAATGATTTGAAGCTGCAGAAAGCCAATGCGGATAAGGTGGCACAGGAGAATCTTGACGCGGCAAAGGCTTTGGCTGCGGAGCTGGAGACCAAGCAGGTGGTAGTCAAGATGAAGGCCGGTGAGGGCGGAAGAGCCTTCGGCTCTGTTTCCAGTAAGGAGATTGCTACAGCGTGCAAGGAACAGCATGGTATTGAGATTGACAAGAAGAAAATACAGCTTCCTGAAAGTCTGAAAAATTTCGGCTCCTATGAGGTGGCTATTAAGCTGCACTCTCAGGTAACCGGAAAACTGACCGTTAAGGTAGTAGAAGCGTAAACGTCGGGAAAGGGATACCTTCCATGGAAGAAAATGTACTGAAAAGAATACTGCCCCACAGCGTGGAGGCAGAGCAGTCGGTGATTGGTTCCATGATTATGGACAGAGAAGCAATCGTGGTGGCTTCAGAGATTATCACCGGTGAAGATTTTTACAATAAGCAATATGGTATTCTGTATGAGACCATGATTGAACTGAATGACCAGGGAAGCCCTGTGGATTTGGTTACCCTGCAGAATCGCCTGAAGGAGAAGGATGTGCCTCCCGAGGTCAGCAGTCTGGAGTTTGTAAGGGATTTGATTACAGCGGTTCCAACCTCTGCCAATATCAAATATTACGCCAATATCGTAGCGGAAAAGTCCACCTTGCGTAAGCTGATTCGTCTGAATGAGGAAATCGCCAACACCTGTTATGCAGGTAAGGAGAGTCTGGAGTTTATCCTGGAGGATACGGAGAAAAGAATCTTCCAGCTGGTTCAGAAGCGGAATACAGGGGAGTTCGTACCTATCAGACAGGTTGTTATGAATGCCATGGACAAGATAGAGTCCGCTGCGAAGAATAAGGGTAGTGTGACCGGTATTCCCACCGGATTTACAGATTTGGATTACCGGACAGCCGGCATGCAGCCATCTGATTTAGTACTGATTGCAGCCCGCCCCTCCATGGGTAAAACGGCCTTCGTTCTGAATATTGCCGAGCATGTTGCCTTTAAGCAGAACCTGTGTGTTGCCATCTTCAGTTTGGAAATGAGTAAGGAACAGCTGGTAAACCGTATGTTCTCGCTGGAGTCCAGCGTGGATGCGCAGAAGCTGCGTACCGGTCAGTTGAACGACCAGGAGTGGGAGCGGTTAATAGAGAGCGCAGGTGTTATCGGCCGCTCTAAGCTGATTATAGATGATACGCCGGGTATCAGTATTTCAGAGCTTCGCTCCAAATGCCGTAAATATAAAATGGAATACGGTCTGTCCATGATTATCATTGACTATCTGCAGTTGATGTCCGGCAGCGGCAGAACCGATTCCAGACAACAGGAGATTTCCGATATTTCCCGCTCCTTAAAGGCAGTGGCGAGAGAACTGGGGGTACCGGTGCTTGCCCTGTCCCAGCTCAGCCGTGCAGTGGAGCAGA
Source organism: uncultured Acetatifactor sp. (assembly GCA_964588645.1). Classification (GTDB taxonomy): domain Bacteria; phylum Bacillota; class Clostridia; order Lachnospirales; family Lachnospiraceae; genus Acetatifactor. The sequence goes on from CAZPRB010000039.1 coordinate 15,423, forward strand.
GACCCGACCATCGCCCCATGCTCTCCGATTTGCGTGAGTCAGGAGCCATCGAGCAGGATGCCGACGTTGTAATGTTCATCTATCGTGATGATTATTATAATCATGACACGGATAAAAAGGGTGTTTCCGAGATTATTATTGCAAAGCAAAGAAATGGTCCTATAGGCACCATAGAGCTGGCATGGTTGCCTGAATATACCAAGTTTGCAAATTTAGAGAGACCTCGAAATTCCTGACAAGTTAATAAAGCTAATACAAAAGAGAATGCTGTGACAAAACAGTATTCTCTTTTTTGATAGGAGGAAAAAATGAGTGATATAATGTTGATTTCAGATGCTGCAAAAGAAGTGAATGTGGAGAACCACGTGCTCCGCTATTGGGAGGAGGAACTGCACCTGCCAATTAAGCGCAATGAGCTGGGACACCGCTACTATACGCAGGAGGATGTGGAACGCTTCAAACAGATTAAGGGAATGAAAGAGAGGGGATTGCAGTTGAAGGCAATTAAAATGGTATTAAAAAACGGGAAACTGGATGTGATATCGCAGTCGGAGCATGCTGTCGCAGAGGAAGACAACCAATGCAGAAACGAGGTGGTGCAGGAAACCCCGGAGGATAAATCGCGAAGACTGCAATGGCTTCTGAAGCAGCTGATCCGGGAAACCTTACAGGAAAACAACAGAGAGCTCAGTCGCGAAATAAAGGAAAGTATTATCAAGGAAATGGATTATCAATTCCGCGTGCAGGAGGAGCGGGAGGAGGAACGGGAACGCAGACAGACACAGCGCAGCGAGGAATACTATCAAAGGATGGACGAGCTATTGCGTAAGAAGAGCAGGAGAGCCGGATGGGATGGAGAAGTCATCCGGACTGCGGAGAATGTGGTAAATGAAGAAAAAAAGACAAAAAAGAAAAGACATTCCATTTTTTGAATGCCTTTTCTGAGTGCTTCTGTATTTATTATTCTTCAGAGATAGCACCAACGGGACACTGGCCTGCGCAAGCACCACAGCTGATGCAGGTAGCAGGGTCAATCTCGAATTTGCCATCACCTGCGCTGATAGCGCCAACGGGGCACTGTGCTTCGCAAGCACCACAGGATACACAAGAATCACCAATTACAAATGCCATAATAAATTCCTCCTTATGAGTGGTATCAAGAAGTTTTGATACATTATTATCAATAACTACCCTTATTTTAATATAAATACAGATTGAATACAAGCTTTATTTATGAAATACCGCGTCTTTTTTTGATACCGCTCAGAATCATCTCCTTCTTTTTGAGGAGAAGGTTTTTGTCCATGGCAGGAACACCTGCTAATTTATATGGCATCCCTAATTTCTCGTATTTTGTTTCGCCCATGGTGTGATAGGGAAGGGCATCAAGCGCCTTCAGATTATCAAACTGTCCGATAAAGTAGCCCAGCTGAAACAGATATTCATCATCATCCGTGATACCGGGTACAACCACGTGGCGAATCCACATATCCACCTTTTTCTCGTTTAAATAGGCGGCAAATTTCAAAATATTGGTATTGGGCTGCGAGGTAAGCTCCAGGTGCTTCTCGGGGTCAATGTGCTTGATATCAAGCATTACAAGGTCTGTAAGCTCCATCAATCGGTCCATTTTCGCCACCAATGCAGCATTGTCGGGATTGAATGCAATACCGGAAGTATCAATACATGTGTGGATGTTCTTCTCCTTGGCGAGGGTGAACAGGTCTATCAGGAAATCCACCTGCATCAGAGGTTCGCCTCCGGTCACGGTGATTCCGCCTCCCTTGTAAAAGCTTATGTTGCGTTCGTACTGCTCAATGATATATGCGGGTTCCATCGGTGTACCTGCATTCATTTCCCAGGTATCCGGATTATGACAATAGGCACAGCGCATGGGACAGCCCTGTACAAATACGACAAAGCGCACACCGGGTCCGTCAACAGTACCAAAGCTTTCTAACGAGTGAATTCTACCTTGCATATGCTTCCTCTTTTCTTCTTCATTTCTATGTATTAGTATAGTCCTTTGTGCTGAAAAATACAACAATAAAAAGGCTTTGGGAAGGAAATCCCAAAGCCTTTTGTTACAGCGTTTCCGCGTCTGTTAGATTGCCTCGTGGAAGGTACGGGAAATAACGTCAGCCTGCTGTTCGGGAGTCAACTTGATGAAGTTAACTGCGTATCCGGATACACGGATAGTAAGCTGAGGATAGTTCTCGGGATGCTTCTGAGCATCCAATAAGGTCTCTCTGTTTAATACGTTAACGTTAAGATGATGTCCGCCTTTTACGGAATAACCATCCAATAAAGCAACAAGATTATCAACCTGAGCTGTATTTACTGCCATGATTTTGTCCTCCTTATAATGGTGATACCGGGAGGAATGAAGGCTTCATTCCTCCGGTAAGCTTTTTGTTTAGCGGAAGGCTGTTAACGAAAATCGTCCAAGCCCTCCTGAAGAGTGGGTACACTGCAGGCCAACGGTGTTCTGGAACAATCCGAGCAGCCCATTGTCTGAACGTTCTTTGATTTCTTACTTGCATCGTCGAAGTCTACATTCACATGACCGACTCCGTCCGTCACACCGGAATCCAGCATTTTCACAAGATCGTCAATCATTGTCTTCTCGTCCATCGGTATCCCCTCCTGTCTGGGTTTCAATAATTTGAATTGATATTAAGGATTTATTTGTTCAAATCCAACTCGATATCGCCTGCAAACACTTTATCCTCTTTGCCGAGAGCTCCGGGGATGATAGTGAAGGTATTGGAGATACCATCCTG